>CAYSIR010000027.1:0-26520 GCA_964431105.1 uncultured Leptolyngbya sp.
CAGGAATCCTTCTCACAACAACCATTCTCACTTCACAACTCATTTAGGATTGCCACATCATTTTGCTGAGCAATCCGACGGTAGGCAACCCGACGGGTTGACGCTGACCCAAATACTGCAAACCGGGGGTGGACTCGTTAGGATAGGGCTGCTAAGTACACACCAGTTGCCTATGCTGTCTTTCAGCGCTGTTCGCCCCCTAAATCCCCCAATTCTGGGGGACTTCAACTCTAGTTTCCCCCCAGAATTGCTATGCATTACGCAAAAGTCGCCAGACCTTTTGCCTCACAACCTTTCTAAGGGTTACTCAGAATCCTCGTTTTTGAACAAAGGAATGCGGGTTTCAGCGAGATCTGCTTAATGGATAGAGAATTGGGGGGATTAAGGGGGGCAGCAGTTTGTAGGAAGCACTGGAGATGTGTGTACTTAGTAGTTAGGATAGGGAGAGTGAATGCTGCTGAGACAGCGCGATCGCCTGCTTTTCAGTCACGCACATCTGCCATAGTGGGCACATCCTACGTTTGTGATTGTGTTCCTCATCCCCCAGCGCCCCAACATCTATCCATTAAGCAGATCTCGCTGAAATTTAGATTCGTATGGTCATCTATCACGGGATAGGGTTATTGCGGCTGTCTTTCAACCATCTCGTTTTAGAGCGTGAGAGCAGGCAGCGATTCCGGCATAACGAATAGCGGCAAGAGTGACGGAGGGGCTGCAAGTGGAATGCACCCTAATTATTGAGCAGTGGTGAGCAGTGGCGATATAGCAATCCTATTTGGATGGTGAGAGGAGTCCGCAGGGTTCCGTCTCACAGCGCCCACTCTTATTTACAACGCATTTGGGATTGCTATGGTAACCCGTAGCGATGGGGTGCAACTGAGCGGGCTATCTGTGCTGTCATCAGCGATCGCATCGTTGGCGGATGATAGTGCCACTGCCGGGGCATCCCCAATGATCAACGTGTGGTTTATTCTTTTGTATAGTCAGAATCTTATGAGTGAAACGGTCACGATTTCTAACAATTTGACATCACCCGCCAATCCATTGTTGATTGGTCACGGATTGCCGCCCTTTGCTCAAATCCAACCGCAGCACGTCGTTCCAGGAATGCAAGCGCTGCTTGAAGAACTGGACATGGAACTGCAACAAGTTGAGCATGATGATCGCCCGACATGGGAAGGGTTGGTCGAGCCGCTCACGCAGATTGAAGAACGCCTGTCGTGGAGTTGGGGCGTGGTGGGGCATTTGATGAGTGTCAAGAATAGCCCGGAACTGCGCGAAGCCCAGCAAGCGGTGCAGCCTGAGGTGGTACAGTTCATTAACCGATTTAGCCAAAGCCAAACCCTCTACAAAGGCTATCTGGCGATTCGGGATGGCGATGAGTGGCCAACGTTGACTGATGCCCAGCGGCGGATTGTGGATAATGCGATTCGAGAGGCAGAATTTGCGGGGGTAGGGTTGAGCGGTGCGGAGCGCGATCGCTTCAACGAAATTCAGCTTGAGCTGGCCGAACTCTCGACCCAATTCTCCAATAATGTATTAGATGCAACCAAAGCCTTTGCCCTAACCTTGACGGAGCCGAGCGAGATTGAGGGGCTGCCGCCGAGCTTATTGGGTTTGGCAGCCCAGATGGCCCAAATGGACGGCGCTGAAGACGCGACGCCGGAATCGGGCCCCTGGCGCATCACCCTCGATTACCCTAGCTATGTGCCGTTCATGCAGCACAGCCGCCGCCGGGATTTGCGCGAAACACTCTATCGGGCATTTGTGGGGCGGGCTGCTTCGGGGGATTTCAACAACACTGACATTATTCGCCGGATTTTGACCCTCCGCTACGAAAAGTCGCAGTTGCTTGGCTTTGGGACGTTTGCAGAGTTGAGCTTGGCTAGCAAGATGGCCCCGGATGTCGCCGCAGTGGATACGTTGCTAGAGTCTCTGCGGCTGTCGAGCTATGATGCAGCGATCGCAGAAATGGATACCCTAACCGCCTTTGCCAAACAGCATGATTCAACGCTAGATGCTCTGAAGCACTGGGATGTGGCGTTTTGGTCGGAACGGCAGCGTGAGGAGACGTTTGCGTTCAATGACGAAGAATTGCGCCCCTATTTTCCGTTGAATCAAGTGCTAGATGGCTTGTTTGACTTGGCGCGGCGGTTATTTGGAGTCGTGATTACGCCAGCGGATGGCAGCGCTCCGGTGTGGCATCCCGATGTACGCTATTTCCAGGTTGCTAAAGATACGGGAGAGGCGATCGCCTACTTTTATCTTGACCCCTACAGCCGACCGGCTGAGAAACAAGGCGGTGCTTGGATGAATGTCTGCCTCCAGCGGGCGAAACTTATCACCGCCCAAGGTGAGAAAGTACGGTTGCCGGTAGCCTACCTGGTCTGTAATCAATCGCCGCCAGTGGGCAATACGCCTAGTCTGATGAACTTTCGGGAAGTGGAAACCCTGTTCCATGAGTTTGGGCATGGGCTTCAGCACATGCTAACCACCGTGGACTATTCCGGCGCAGCGGGCATTAGCAATGTGGAGTGGGATGCGGTGGAACTGCCCAGTCAGTTTATGGAGAACTGGTGTTACCATCGCCCTACGCTGATGGGTTTGGGCAAGCACTATGAAACAGGTGAGCCGCTGCCAGAGCATTACTATCAGAAAATTGTGGCAGCCCGGACGTACATGAGCGGTAGCGCCATGCTGCGGCAGTTGCACTTTAGCCTATTGGATATTGAGCTACATCATCGCTATGACCCCAACGGGGATGAAACGCCGAGCCAGGTGCGCGATCGCATGGCTAAAACCACAACCGTGATGCCGCCACTGCCCGAAGATTCCTTCCTATGCGCCTTTGGTCATATTTTTGCGGGCGGCTATGCCGCAGGCTACTACAGCTACAAGTGGGCAGAAGTGCTGAGTGCAGATGCCTTTGCCGCCTTTGAGGAAGCAGGTTTGGACGATGAAGCGGCGATCGCTCAGGTTGGTCAACGGTTCCGGGAAACCGTGCTGGCGCTGGGCGGCAGTAAGCACCCGATGGAGGTATTCAAGGCCTTCCGGGGACGGGAACCGGATACGACCGCACTGCTGCGCCATAGTGGATTAGCGGTGGATTAGCGGTAGATTAGCGGGTTAGCGGGTTAGCAGTTGCCAAGTGGCTAGGTTTTGCTAACGTTAGGGCGATGGCATCCCATCGCCTGCCCCCTGTCCGCCCTTGCCTTGCAGGCGATCGGTGACCGCATGGCTGCGCATTCCGAAGCCCAGAATGTGCGATCGCTCCCGTTTATCTTACCTAGATATCAACCTACACAGGCAGCGCCATATCTCCACTTTGGGCAGATGTGATAGTTCCAGAATAAATAATACCGCGCTGAACATCCAACGTCACAATCGCCCCATCTCGAATAATATGGGTCGCTCTCTCAACTCCAACAATCACCGGCACCCCCAGCCGCAGGCCAATCACCGCTGCGTGGCAGGTCAAACTCGTATCCTCAGTAATGATGCCGCCCGCCTTACGAATCGTCTCTACGAAATCTGCCGTTGTCGTAGGCGCAACCAAAATATCACCCGGATTGAAGTTGCCTGTTTCCATCCCCGAATGAACAATACGAGCGCGACCGCTGACCGAGCCTTGCCCCACGCCCATGCCCTGCCCCAGCACCGACGTGACAACTTCGACCTTAATCAAGTCCGTCGAACCGGATACCCCTTGCAGCGTTCCAGCCGTCATCACTACGAGGTCTTGTTCATGGAGCAACTCCTTTTCCAGCGCCACATTAATCGCTGCGTTAAACGTTTGGCTCGTTGATGGCAAATCCAATACCAGCAGCGGCTTCACGCCCCACACCATCTGAAGCTGCCGAGCCACATTCACCTGGGGCGTAATGGCCAAAATCGGCGTGTAGGGGCGAAACTTCGAGACATTCCGTGCGGTTGCCCCGCTCTTGGTTAACGTCATAATGGCAGAGGCGTTCAGTTGCTCCGCAATTTGCCCGACCGACTGGCTAATCGCATTGGGAATCGACTGTCCAACATGATTATCGGCGGTTTTAAATCGGGGCTGATCGTGTTCAATGCGGGTGGCAATGCGGGCCATGGTCTGCACGGCCTGCACCGGATAGTTACCAACGGCTGTTTCATTGGACAGCATGACCGCATCGGTTCCATCCAAAATGGCATTGGCAACGTCGGAGATTTCAGCGCGGGTGGCCCGTGGGCTGTTTACCATACTGTCGAGCATTTGCGTGGCGGTGATGACCGGAATGCCCTGGCGGTTGGCGACTCGGATCAGACGTTTTTGCAAAATAGGGACATCTTCGGCAGGCACTTCAACGCCCAGGTCTCCCCGTGCCACCATCACGCCATCGCACAGGGCCAAAATAGCTTCCATCTGTTCGATCGCTTCATGCTTTTCAATTTTGGCGATAACAGGCACATATTTACCGGCACTTGAAATCAATTCTTTAATTTCTAAAATATCTTGAGGATTCCGCACAAAACTAAGCGCGATCCAATCTACTCCTTGGTCTAGACCAAACATCAAATCCACCCGATCTTTTTCGGTCATGGCTTTGATGGATAGATAAACGCCAGGAAAGTTGACCCCCTTATTGTTGGACAGTACGCCACCGACAACAATCCGACAGCGTAGCTCACGGTTAGCGGGATCCACTTCTTCCACCTGCATTTCGACGCGCCCATCATCCAGCAAAATGGTAGAGCCAACTGGTACTTCATCGGCTAGAAGCTCGTAGGTAACGGAACTGATTTCATGGGTTCCGGGCAGCATTCGGCTGGTCAGGGTGAAGCGATCGCCCTTATTGAGCTGTACTGAGCCATTCTCAAACTTGCCTAAGCGAATTTTGGGCCCCTGCAAATCTTGCAAAATGCCGACGGGCTGATTTAGCTCGAAGGACACTTGGCGGATGAGCCGGATGCTGCGTTTATGATCCTCATGGGTTCCGTGGGAGAAGTTGAGGCGTAGGGTCGTAGCCCCTGCTTCAATCAACTCCCGCAATACTTCTGTGCTGTTAGTGGCAGGGCCAATGGTCGCGACAATCTTAGTTCGGCGGGAAGAATGCTGCAAATACATAGGATGTCAATTCGAGCCTAGTACGATAGATAACAAATGACTGACACTCCAACCGGTTCTATTCAGTTCAAGACCTGCGGAGCGGTTGAAGGTCAGCCTAGATTGATGAGAGACGACACTCAGTATATCGGTTCGGTTGCGCCCAAATGGTCAATTACAGAATGACTTGTACCGGTTCTCCATTGTTTTAGCAATTCAGGTGGTGTTCATGTAAGGATTTTGGGTAGGCACACACCCTCAAAAATCATTACACAAATACCGCTATCGCCTGCTGCACCGGTGTCACGGTTGGGGATGGTGGGGATGCGGGCGTAGGGGCAGGGTAATTGTGACAGTAGTGCCGTCTTGGGCGGAAGAAGCGATCGCTAGGGTTCCCTGATGGGCTTCGACAATCCGTTTGGTGATGGCTAAGCCTAGCCCATTGCCGGATGATTTGGTTGTTACAAATGGGCGGGTCAAGTTGGGCAAAATATCGGGGGGGATCGGAGGCCCGCCGTTGTGTGTTTGCAGTATGACGGAGTGGGGCGTTTGTCCAGGCACGATCGCACAATTCACTGGGGCATCTGGCTCGACGGCTTCACAGGCATTGCTGATAAGGTTAATAATCACCTGCTTGAGTTTATCTCGATCGCCCTCAATCCAAGCGGGGGTTGGCAGACAGCGCAGGGTCAACTGGCGATCGCAAATGGGCGGGTGCGATCGCAACGAGTCCAGCACGTCTTTTAGCAATTCATTGAGTTCGATGGGATGTTGGTCAAGCCGTTGCTCTTTGGCATAGAGCAAAATTTCATTGAGGAGCCGCTGGAGCCGATCGGATTCGTCTAGCGCAAGCTGAAGCCGCTGTTGCGATCGCTCCGAGAGTTCCGACTGCTTCAGCGCATTTAACCCCATCAGCACCGTCGTGAGCGGGTTGCGCACCTCATGCACAATCATGGCGGTCAGTTCTCCAATCTCAGCTAAGCGAGTCAGGGCGGCTTCAGCTTGCTTGCGTTCGGTAATGTCGCGGGCTAAGGCCAATACAAGGCGGCGATCGCCAAATTCAAATAGCCCCACTTGCACCTCCACTGGGAACGTGCTGCCATTCTTGCGGCGATGAATGCCCTGAAGGGTGCGCGGTTGCTGCGGGGTCAGTTCTTGCCAAAGCTGCTGCAATTTCTCAAACGAGATGCCCGCCTGAAGGTCAGGAACCGTCAGCGTTAGCAATTCCTGGCGCGAGTAGCCCAAACTATGACAGGCTCGTTGATTGACATCTACGATCCGTCCGTCGGCATCCACCACAAAAAAAGCATCGGCGGCCTGTTCTACCAGCCCTCGAAAACGGCGCTCGCTCTTGCGTAGGGCTTCTTCGGCTTGCTTGCGTTCGGTAATGTCGTTGATGACCGACAGCATACAATCTTTGCCGTTAATGTCGATCCACTCGGCTGAATACAGCACGGTACGCAGTTGCCCGGCTAGCGTTCGCAGTTGATATTCTCGGTTACGAATCACTTGCCCCTGCTGTAGAGCTTGGATCATCTCTGTGCGATCGCGCTCTGTTTCCCAAATATGTAACGCCTCGGCGGTGCTGCCCATAACCTGTTCTGCTGTCGTGTTGAGAAATTGCAAAAAACTATCGTTGACTTCAATCAGGGTGCCGTCTGCAATGGTGCTGAGAACGACCGGATTAGGGCTAGAGCGGAAGGCTTTGGCAAATTTTTCTTCAGAAATACGCAGGGCGGCCTCCGCCTGCTTGCGTTCTGCGATCGCCTCTGAAATTTGCTGAAACATGACCTGAAACGCTGCCGCTACTTCCCCTAGTTCATCGGTGCGGGGACTGGCTGTAGACTCAAATTCGGGCGGCATTTCATCGTGGCGTACGGTTTCCCCAGCTTGCAGCAAATCGTGGCGCAGCCGCAGCACAGGCGAAATAATGAGTTGATCCAGCACAATCATCGTTGCGACGGTCACAAAAATTGAAATAATTAATACCAGTCCAGCAATGCGCCACACGAACGCATAGACTTCACGATGCACGGAGGTGGTATCATGTCGGATCACCAAGAAATAGCGATCGCCCAGCGGCGACATTTCCCAGAGAGCATCGTAGCGACGCTGACGGCGATTTAACCTCGTGACGCGCCCCTGCTCGTAAATATCAGCAAATGATAGGGATGGCTGCTCACCAAATTCACCGACAATGCTGCCATCCTGATGGTATAGCCGCCCTCCGACCACTGTGGCGTTGTCACTCAGGTCTTGCAATTGCCGGAACACCTGCTGCGGATCATCGAGATTGAGCGATCGCGGACGCAGCAAGCCCCTGGCTTCAGCGAGAGACAGATTTTTCAAATAGTGCAGCAGTTCTTGTTCACGGCGATAGACCGATGGAATCAAGATAATAGCCTCGATGACTACAATGCTGGCAAATATCCACAGCACAATCCGCCGAGACAGGCGGGCGCTAAATAAATGAAGCAGTCCTCGCGGTTGGGTCAACACAGTTACTTATCCAGGGGGCGTTCAAGATAAAACAATAATGAGGCTGGATGGCGGCAATCTGACTTGGATGGTGGGAAGAGTTCCCTCGGCAACGTTCTCATCCTAAGTCACCAATCATGCGGGAGTATGGTACTCATTTAAAGATTTTGGGTGATGTGGGCAACGCCCACATCACCCAAAATCCCTATCAATGGAGGACTACCCATTTAAGATATTCTAGGATGGTTCATGTAGGCAGCAGAACTCGATTCTTCCGCATCCTCCTCTGCATCCTGAGGATACTTTACATCTGTGGCCTCTTGACAGAGAATCGTCACCTGTGGCGCATCTGAGTCATCACCTTGGGGCAGCAAGCGATCGGGCAATCGCCGCAGTTGGTCGAGTACAGTGTCGCGAATGGCTTCTAAGGTGTCGAGTTCGTTTGGGTTGTCTGGAGATGCATCGTCTGTCTCGTCGCTTAGGGGGACTTGTTGAAGTCGCTGATAGTCTTCTCGATTGAGCAAACTACAGGTTTTATCCATGTAATAGCCTTCAGGATGGGAGCTTGGCCCCAGCCAGAAGGCTCGAAATGTAATTGAATAACCGTCGTCGAGACCCTGGATGGTTCTAGGTCGGGTTGTGCCAAAATCCCATACACCCGTTTCTGCTTCGCTCGCCTTTAGCACGGCTTCACGTAAAATAGCAAGCTCGCCATTATCGTTGCGGAGCCATTGGACGGTTTCATCCCAGGTTTGGTTTCGGAGGGTTTCTTCAAGAGTTTGCTGAGCTTGATTGAGCATGGTTTCGGCGGGCCGTTGCCCCAGGCGGTCTGTTATTATCCTATCCAGCGACATGCGCACCACAAATGCACTGCGATCGAAGCGATCGACCAGCGTTGCCGGATATTGATCAATCCAGCCCTGAATCAATAAGCCAAAGCCAACCCAGCAGCTTATGACAATATGGGACAACACCACAATGACAATGTATTGGCGATCGCTCGGCTTCGGGATGCGCAGGTTGGGGCCCGGTGCCAAAAATCGAGGAATGGAGGCAATGATCGCCGCTACGATCGGCCACAACAGTAATTGCGATCGCAGTTCAACCAAGCCCCAGTCTCGCAACAAACTCAGGCTCATAGCGCCCGTTAGCCATGAACCGGGCGAAAACCGAAAGCCCAATATCGAAAGGTTAAGATTTGCAGTTGCCCAACCAATCGCTAAGATAAGAAATCCCCAGCCAAAGGTGACTAAAACTTCTCGAACTAACCCATTGTCGATGGAGAGGGCAATAATAAATGAAAACAGACTTAGCAGCACCAACATCTGCCAAGAAAATGGCTTAGGCGGCTTAATCCGCTTTAGTACATCTTGCAGTAGTTCACGAAGGACAGACAATATGGAAGACAACATGGCGGACTCCCAGTGATGCAAAACCTAAATTGCTTGGTAGTTCTCTATTGGTCAGGTATTGGTCAGGCTTTTGGGTGGTGTGGGCAGCGCTCACACCACCCAAAAGCCTGACATGAATACTACCAATTTTTTATCTGGAACCGGTTATCAACGGATTCTTACCTCTTTTTTGTCTGGAGCCGGTTATCAACGGATTCTTATCTCTGGCGTTCATCTATTTCCAATGGTTTCCAGAGCTGTGCTGCCTAGCGACGGAGCCGCGACGGAGCGATCGCATCCACCCTGATCGGCGTCTGGCGTAGTGCATCCTAGACTGATGACCAGTCTCACTGAGCCGGTAGCAGCCTAACGCTAGCCATGGGGTGGCGGCACTTGCCAGGCGGATTCCCAATCCGGGCATTCATCACCATCCCAGCCGTAGGGATGCATCCCGCAGACCAGCATCGTTTCACCATACACCTGACCATGATAATGCTGGCAGCCAACGCAGGCCGGGTGACGGTTTATCAAAGGTTCAATGGTTTGATTGACAGGGTGGGCTGCATCCATCCACTGCTGATCTACATCTTCAAATGCTTGCAGAATCGGATCTAGCCACTGCAACATCTGCTGATCCAAGACTTGCAAATGAGGGGCGATCGCCTGTTCCCATTCATCCAGGTGCGGGGCGATCGTTTGCTCCAGTTGAGTTGCCAATTGTTCTGATGCATCCATCAGCGAGTCAGCTACATCATTCAAGTCATTCGACAAATCCAGACAGGCTTGCTCAACGCCGTCTGCTAATTCATCCAATGCCTTCCACCAATCTGTTTGCCAGTTATTCATTCCGTTTATCTCAATCTGCCCGTGTAACTTCGAGCCACTGATTGACTGACCAATTGACTGACCAAAGATTCTGCATTGAGCGCGGAAGCTACTTGCAGGATTTTAGACGAGGCAGGGGTCAGGTTTCTTGACCGTTTCAATGATCGAAGTCTAACAGATTTTGTCAGTCAAGCCCTTAGCCATCTACGGCTATGATGGTAAGCCGCCGTTTGTGCTTGTCTATCCCATACTTTTCAATACCGGCAGTGGTTTTATGTGATGATTTTTTGGGGGATGGGCATCGTCTACATCCCCCGAAATCATGACCAATGGAGAACGACCCACTGCCGATGGATGGCTTGACGTGCGATTGACAAAATTCAGCCCATGCTCAGCAACGGTTGGGGCGAGTGCTATATGCTGAGATTAAACGGCTCAGTTGACTTGGATATGCAGATTTACCTAGACTACAGCGCCACAACCCCTGTCCGCCCAGAGGCGATCGCCCGGATGCAGCAGGTGCTTGCCAATGAATGGGGCAATCCATCTAGCCTGCACCAGTGGGGCAATCGTTCGGCTATGGTGCTAGAGCAGGCGCGGGTGCAGGTGGCTAACCTCATCCATGCGGTGCCAGAGGCGATCGCTTTTACCTCCGGCGGCACAGAATCGGACAATATGGCGATTATGGGCGTAGCGCGGCAATATGACCAGCCGCAGCATCTCATCATTTCTAGTGTTGAACATTCGGCGATCGCTGAACCGGCAAAACGCTTAGAGCAATGGGGTTGGCAGGTAACGCGGTTGCCATGCGATCGCCAGGGACGGGTCAATCCCTGCGATCTGCAAGGGGCGCTACAGCCCAACACCGTCCTAGTGTCGATCATCTACGGTCAAAGTGAAATCGGCACCCTGCAACCCATCGCTGAATTAGGACAAATCACCCGTCACCACGGCGCACTGCTCCATACCGATGCGGTGCAGGTGGCAGGGCGGCTGCCGTTGGATGTGCAACAGCTTTCGGTGGATTTGCTGTCGCTGTCGAGCCACAAACTCTACGGCCCGCAGGGTGTGGGGGCGCTGTATGTTCGTCCGGGTGTTGAACTCACGCCGCTGTTTGGCGGCGGCGGCCAGGAAGCGCAGCGGCGATCGGGCACTCAAGCGGTGTCCGCGATCGCCGGGTTTGGTGTGGCGGCCCAACTGGCCCAAGCCGAGCTGGCTACGGAACCTTCCCGATTGCAACAGTTGCGCGATCGCCTATTTGCTCAACTAGCGGACTATCCCGAATTAGAACCGACGGGCGATCGTATCCACCGTCTGCCGCACCATGCCAGTTTTTACTTACCCAATGCCGATGGCGAGACGGTGACTGGCAAAACCCTGGTACGCCAGATGAACTATGCAGGCATCGGCATTAGTGCTGGTTCCGCCTGCCACAGCGGTAAGCTTTCTCCCAGTCCGGTTTTGAGTGCAATGGGCTATGGCGATCGCCATGCCCGTACCGGAATCCGCCTCACCCTTGGTCGCCATACTACCGATGCTGATATTGACTGGAGCGCGATCGTGCTGCGTCAGATTATCGACCGGGTGCTGCCCGTTCCGGCGCTGTCGGTGCATTAAAGCAGTCCTATCCAGCTTGCAGGAGGGGCGTGCTGCCGGGTATAGAACAATCGCTGCTCTTGCACCGGGGAACTAGAAGCCTGCCGGATCAGAGCCAGCATTCAGCGACCTAGCGTCGGGCAATGATCCAAACGGCGTGAATGATGCCTGGAATATATCCCAACAGTGTCAGCAGAATATTGATCCAAAACTGTGGGCCAATTCCTACTTGTAAAAATACTCCGAGAGGGGGCAGCAAGACCGCTGCAACTAACCTAACAATGTCCATTTAGTTTACCGTCAATACCGTTCAATATTTTTATTTGACAGGCTAACGGTCTTGATGGCATCCTCCCAAAGGATTGAATATCGCATAAATCTTATCTTCCACGAGGCAGAGTTCGGTAGTAGTATTCATTACCAGTGAAGGACTACCCAGGGTTCGACTGAACCAAATGATAGCGGTGCCGATCCATTTTCCTGGTTCCTTTGCCTGGTGCCAGCCGAGTCGCGATCGCCCCCAACCTTTGCCACCCAACCCATTGACCACTTTTCCAATGCAGCCCTTTTTTATAGTATATTTGGGACTGTTGATACAGCCGTTTAGCCAAAGTTTTAGATAGGTTAGCTGAATCTCAGGTAAGCCGCCATCCAAGTCTAAAGATTTCTCATCAATTGTTCCATGCGGGATAGACGGATACCATCTGTGGGCATTCTAGAGTCAATGGCTGGGTTACTTGGCTGAGCCAGCGGTTCCGCCAGCCGTTGCAAATTTAAGCCGCCTGCATTCACCGGATACTCGGTAGCCTTCTATTGGTCAGGATTTTGGGGAGTGCGCTCCCCAAAATCCTGACAGGAATACCACTACATCACCGGATACTCAAAAAGGAGAGTCGTTGTGCGCAACTTCTGGACGCGATCGCCCCGCTGGTTGGGTCGCGGGTTGATTATTCTGGGTTTGATGATGGGTTTGTTGGGCAGTGGGGCGATCGCTCAAGACTTATCTGATGGCGTGCCCAACTCCAACCCTGGACTGTATAGCGAAAGATACGATGAAGGATATGATGACGAGTTTTATCCTCAGGATGAATACGGCGATTATTTTGGCGGGGCCTACCTGACCCTTTCTCCGTCCGAGGATAATCTAATTCTTATCTATCTTAATGTGGATTTAGTTGAACCAGCAGTAACAGATATTGAAGCTCAGCAGATTTCTCAGAACTTAGCCACGGCGATCGGCTGTTCCCCTAGTGTCGGAGAAACAGAGATTTCTGTTGAATTGCCATGGATGGCGGCATCTTGTGAACATCGTTTATCAGTTACGGGACAACTCACTACGTTAGAAATTGACCTGAAAGCACTGCAAGCTGGACTGGCTAAGCTGGATATTGAAACACTAATCGTTTCAATGTCTGGCTTTGGTTCCTTACCGTTCGCCGCAGCACCAGATATTCTGGAACGCTCTCAATACGGTTGGGGTACTTATTACTTATTCGGTGCAGTTGAGTTAAATGATTTGCCTGCCGATACGCTGGCGCTTACCTTTGGGTATCAGCCACTTGCAGTAACGCTGCGCTTGGGCGGGGCGATCGCAATTCTGCTGATTCCGTTGATAATTGTAGGCTTCATGCGTCATCGAGCCTTGCAGGTCGAAACCGATGATCCATCTGCGGTGTGGTTTAGCTATCAACGTTGGCTCAATTGGGTAGCGTCCGGAACTTGGCTGGTATGGTTAGCGCTGGTGATCAGTGCTGACCTGATGGATATTATGGTACAGCTATTGCCTGATTTACCCATTTCAGATATTTGGCTAACCAATATTGGTTTTATTTTGCCGCCTATCTTGGTCAATATTCTGTGTTATGTCTTATCTCATGATGTCTTTGTACGGATTGGGCAAATGGACTGGACTCATGGAGAGCTAATGCAGCAATCGCTTTGGGGGCAGCTTCAGGTTTTGCTGCCGCTGATGTTTGCAGTGGCGGGGGTGCGATCGCTCTTTTCGTCGTGGGACAGTCCACAAGCGCTGTCATGGGTGGTGGCTTGGAGCATCCTAGCCGTGGGCAGTCGCTTGATTCTAATGTACCTGGTCATGCGTTCCCAGGATCTGACCGCCCAATCATTGACCATGGGAGAACTGCGCGATCGCATCTTTGCACTAGCCAAACCCACAGGCGTGAAGCTAAATCAGGTCTATGTTTTACCCAACCGTCGCAACAAAATGGTGAACGCCTTTGCCATGCAGGGCGGCAATGTGGTCTTTACTCAGTTTTTGCTGGAACGGCTGACCAAGCCGGAAGTGGATGCCGTGGTTGCCCATGAACTGGCCCACCTGCAATATAACCATCACCGATCGTTGCAAGATACCTTATTCACAACGGCGATCGCCGTTGGAATGGTAACATTCGCGCTGTCATTATTCTGGCTCTACTGGCTGCCGTGGCTGCCGATTACGTTTGTCGTGACGCTGCTGGCGTTTTTCTACAATTCTCGCCGCTATGAACACCAAGCCGATATGCAGGCCGTTTTACTCACCGATAACCCGTCCGCTATGATTACTGCCTTGGTTAAGTTAGCTAAGCTCAACCTGATGCCGTTGGACTGGGGCAAGCGGGAAGAATGGCTGCTGACCCATCCCTCCATGCGGAAACGGGCTAAGGCGATCGCAGATGGATATGATATTCCCGGCGAACAGCTCGACCAACTGATGCAAGCGTCCATCACCTCCGACAATCACTACACGCTGCCCGATGTGGTCACGGATGAGCCGCCGGTCTTTTCTAGCATGGCTAAACAGGGCATCCTCAGCCGCATTACCCTCATGCTGTTGTTAGTGCCAACGCTGCTGCCGGTATGTCTGGCGTGGAGCATTAACCAACTGTCTGTTACGATAGGGGTTCGCTGGGGCTTGATGGGGTTGGGGGCGATCGCCTGCATAGGGGCGATGCTGTTGACGCTGGACTGGGTTCCGCTACTGGGCAATCACTCACTCCGCCAAAAAATTCGCGATCGCCTTCAATCCCAGGGATTTCTCATCGACGACTGGCGGGGCGACATTGTTGGCCTTTCCCCCAGCGCTGAAACCCGTCTCTACGAACGGTTTTACAACTGGGATATGGGAGCTGTGTTTTTAATGGGCGATCGCCTCTGCTACGTCGGCGAACAAACCCGATTTAGTCTATCAGCCAGCCAAATCACCCAAATCCAACGGCGATCGGGCGGTGGCGGCTGGTGGCCCATGCCCCGTGTAGGCATCTATTGGCAGGATGACGAGCGCCAGGTGGGCGGCGCGTTTACCCTATTGGCAGGCAACGTGCAATTTTTGCATCAAATCGCCCAGGCATCCCGGCAATTCCAGCGCCGCATTGAAACCTGGCACGATACCGCCGAACCTCGCGAAACCCCCGAACCGCTGGCTGCATTGCCCCACCCCGACTTTGGCGATGTGACCAGTCAATCCCTGGCTGAGTTTGCAACCCTGGCTCAAACCGGTAATTATGTTTTGATGCTGGTGATCATCGCTACTTTTCTCTCGGTCAGTATCAGGCTGCCGTGGGAATTTGGCTCCGCCGGAATCGCCTATGTGCTGGCATTGGTAGTGCTGTCCAGTGCGGTGCAGTTTGTGCCGCTTTGGCGCGATCGCACCTAAACAGCGTTAGCAAAACGATGATGGTGACCGGCACCCTAGCCTCAACTGTGAGAATAGTTCTCATGCTGAGACTGGTTGACGATTCGACCCCTGCCTCAACAAGACCCATGACCCGATCGCCCCCAGTCCTCGATACAATACAAGCAAACGAATAATTCTGACTAATACCAACGCCTATGACAACGACCGCACCCGCCAAAACAGAGTACGAAGCCGTAATTGGTCTAGAAACCCATTGCCAACTCAGTACCGAAACTAAAATTTTCTCCAATAGCTCCACAGCCTTCGGCGCACCGCCCAACACCCACATTGACCCGATTTGTATGGGAATGCCGGGAGTGCTGCCAGTGCTGAACCAAAAAGTGCTGGAGTATGCAGTGAAGGCGGGGCTGGCGCTGAATTGTCAAATTGCGCCCTATAGCAAGTTCGATCGCAAACAGTATTTTTATCCAGACCTGCCCAAAAATTACCAAATTTCTCAGTATGACCTGCCCATCGCTGAGCATGGCTGGCTGGAAATTGAACTGGTTGATAAAAAAGCAGGAACCTCTAGCCGCAAGCGCATTGGCATCACCCGTTTGCACATGGAAGAAGATGCGGGCAAGTTGGTGCATGGCGGTAGCGATCGCCTTTCTGGGTCAACCTATTCCCTGGTAGACTACAACCGCGCCGGTGTCCCGCTGATTGAAATTGTGTCAGAACCCGATATTCGTTCAGGGCAAGAAGCCGCTGAATATGCTCAAGAATTGCGCCGCATCGTGCGCTACTTGGGCGTTAGCGATGGCAATATGCAGGAAGGTTCTCTACGCTGTGACGTAAACATTTCCGTGCGTCCGGTCGGCCAAGAAACGTTTGGCACGAAGGTAGAAATCAAAAACATGAACTCCTTCAGCGCCATCCAAAAAGCGATCGAATACGAAATTGAGCGGCAAATCGAGGCGATTGAAACGGGCGCAGAAATTTTCCAAGAAACTCGCCTGTGGGAAGAAGGGGCACAGCGCACCATCAGTATGCGGAAAAAGGAAGGCTCTAGCGATTATCGTTACTTCCCAGAACCCGATTTGGGCCCCATTGAGGTGTCACCAGAGCAACTGGAAACCTGGCGCGGTGAACTGCCAGAATTACCCGCCCAAAAGCGACATCGCTATGAGTCGGAATTGGGACTGTCGGCTTACGATGCGGGCGTGTTGACCGACGATCGCACCATTGCCGAATACTTTGAAACCGCGATCGCGGCTGGAGCAACAGCCAAACTAGCCGCCAACTGGATCACCCAAGACATCAGCGCCTATCTCAACACCGAAAAGCTGGCGATTACCGACATTGCCCTAACGCCAGCGAGCCTAGCGGAATTGATTCAACTGATTGAAGCCAACACCATCAGCAACAAAATCGGTAAAGACATTTTGCCAGAACTGTTGACCCAGGGCGGCTCCGCCAAAGCATTGGTTGAGAAAAAAGGCCTGGTGCAAATTTCTGATCCGGCGGAACTAGAAGCCGTGATTGATGAAGTGATTGCGGCTTTCCCAGATGAACTGGCCAAATACCGCGCTGGCAAAACCAAGCTGCAAGGCTTCTTTGTGGGACAAGTCATGAAAAAAACCAGCGGCCGCGCCGATCCAAAATTGACCAACAAGCTCCTGAAGCCCAAGCTAGATGGCTAAACCCGTCGATTAGCCTGGATGGTAGAGCGCTCGGAACATTCATTGCCCTGTACCCGACATCAAGCTTGGGACAGGGCGATCGCATTTTTAGACGTGGCGCACGTCATGCGAAAGTTTCCTTTGAAGTTTCCTTGCCAAGAGCCAAGAACCAATGGGGCGGCAGCGGGTATCCTAAACTAACCAGACCGATGCCCCAATCCGGTGCGCGTCCTTCAAAACCCTGGATTATAAAATTCTGATGAAGCGATCGCCCAAGACTTTACAGGAATTTTATGAAAAACCTCGATGAGGGGTTTGACCCCTCATCCCCTGTATGCCATACTATGTTATGTAGATGCACCCTGATGGTAGGGAGAGTAATTCATTGCTCTCCCTTTTTTTTACTTTCTGGCCGTTGCAGCAGACGTCCAACGATTCGGCGATTGGATGCGGGGCAAGATCCGGCATAATGCCAACAGAGCGCGGTTTTGCCGCCCCTGTCGATTGTCTGGTGATCTGCCATGTCGTCTCCCTTAGAATTGCTCAACATCGGGGTTGCAGCTCCGATGGCTTTCTTTCCGTTCAGCGGCTGGAAGGATAGCTTTTTTGGCGATTTGCACGGGCAAGGACAGCACGCCGTAGAGTTTTTTACCCAAACTAAGGTTGTCGTCGAACGCTGGCCCCAGGAATGGTCGCGCCAATTCTAATCCGTCTTGGAATCGGCTACTTAGCACGGGTCAGCACAAATAAACTACCAACGTTGCCACGCCCAATTCGCAGATCGTCATCTAGATAGGTAATATCCAGCCATCCCTTTTGATTCGTTGGATCAATTTTGAAATCCAGGGCGGGTAATTTTTTATCGGCTTGCAGGGTCTGGATAAACTGACCGGGCGATTGGTAGGACAAGAGCGACTGTAAGCCCACCACCGATCGCTCAAATCGTACGTTGACCCGTTGTTTCGAGACCGGCTCAAACCGGGCCGCCACGCTAACCACGCTATTTAGATAAGGTAAGCCAGATACTTCTGCAATATTGTAAATGCGATCGCCCTGAAGCTGGATGTATTGATAAATTTGCCCCAGCTTAAATAACGGCAACTGATTCAGCCGCAGTAAGTCCTTACTGGTCGTGTAGAGTAGTCGCCAGTTGCCTTCTAGTCGTTCAGGAACACTGAATGGATCTGGATTGGGGTTCAGGTCTTCCAAATAGGCGATCGCGGCCTGTATGGCTTGGCGATCAGTCGGTGTTGCCGCAATTCCTCGATTTTTATTGGCGATCGCATCCAGCAATTCTGCTTTTCCCAGCATAATAATGTCCTTCAGTGTACGGTGTACCCGCCTACCAATCCTCGTTCTCTGTTAGTTTGGCAATGCTTATTCAGCTATGCACAAGCTGATCATTGACTGAGTAGCTTATCGCCGACTCTAACGCCGATGGCAATGGGGTTCTTGAGTCGGTAGTGGTATTCATGTAAGGATTTTCGGTAGTGCAACGCCCACACCACCCAAAATCCTGACCAATAAAGGACTACCCTTGAGTCAATGCTAAGATGTAGGATGGCAACATTAATGAAATAGCTCAATAATCAGCTAAAGCAAACCTGGGCGATCGGCTAGTGATTCGCTCGGCCGAAATTGACGCATCTCTGTCTTCTAGCGGCCAGCCTAAACGTCTCTACTTACCATTACCACTAAACTCAACACATCAACGATGAGAAATAATCCCGCACTTCGCGAAACCCCTCGAAACGAACCTGCCGCTGTTATTCCTTCCAAAGGTGATCCGTCCATTCTGGCATGGCTAGAAAGCACTGGTCGCCTGCTTGAGCGAGATCCAGTCGTCAGTCCTGTGGGCGATGCCGAAGAAGAGGAAATTGATGAACTGATCGATAATGAAGATGATAATGATGATTTTGACGACGACAATTTAGAACTTGACGACTAGCTGTCAACCCCGCCAATGTTGCCATCAGGTAGTCCTCCATTGGCAATGAATACCACGGCCCTGACATCACTCAGAGGCAGGGTTCTGGTATAAGCCCTAGCCAAAGGCGTGTACTGAAAGCTAGCGAAATTGAAATCTGCGGCCGGTTGAATGCGCTCTAATCTTGAGGGTTAGGGCGCTCTTTGCATGGTGGGGCCCTATCGGATGTCTATCGTATTCTTCCCCAGCAGCCTGTTGGTGCATTCAGGGCGGTTAGGGAGTGGGCTAAAGGTTAGAAATGTAGTTCATCAAGTCGTTATCGCGATTGAGCCATCCGTTCAGAAAAACTCTCTGGCTGGGACTTTGCTGCACTCGCAAGTATCGATAGTCAATTCGCCCCTGCACATAGCGACGGGCGGTGGTGGAGTTGTTCGATCGCTCTAACGCAGCACGAGTCATTGGACCAAATGCACCATCGGCTACAACTCCCAGCGTTTCTTGCAGAAAAAGTGTCGCACCACCAACGCCAAAGTTCACAGCGGTATCAAAATGCACGATCGCCAGTGCCCGTACCATCAGGTCACTGTTGGACGGATACCAGTACATATCTTGATAAATTTCTTCAACTTCTGCCTGGGTAATCAACCGAACGCTTTGCGATGGCATCCCTTTGCGGCGACGGTATTCGTTATAGGTTCCGGTCGTTACGCCCTTGTTGGTTGCACCACCGATGTCAGCCGGGTGATCGACAAAGCCCCCCTCCCAACGCAACGAAAATTGAAGTGCTTCCTTAAAGTAGCTGCCGATGGGCGCTGGGGCGGGCGGTGCGGGTGGTGGCGGTGCGGGTGGCGGCGGTGCGGGCGGTGGCGCGGGTTGTAGACCGGTTGAGTTGATGATAAAACGAGCCACGCGAGGCGATAGCTCATCAGGGCGGAATCCAAAGTAGTCTGTGAATTCTCGATAGGCGGCGGTGGTGCGCGGGCCCCACAATCCGTCGGACGTTCCAACGGGAAACCCCATGAGATTCAGCGCATCCTGAATGGTCTTCACCAAGGCTGCATTACTTTGAATCTCGGTGATTGTGTAGGTTCGTTGTCCGCTGGCGATCGCTTGCAGATCCATAGTGTTCCGACTATTCCCGTATCTTGGGTAAGAATGAACCGATACAACGTTATGCAGAGCGCAACCCAATGAATCAACGCCGCAAACCTGAACGGTGAACCTTGCAAATGAGAGACGGGCTGACCAAAATGGGATGCTTTCCCTGGCCGTCCTGAGTTACCCTGATTTCTTTCAAGCGTCATGCATCTGACTGGAGCAAGAGCGCCAGAATAATGCTGTCGATCGCAAGGTTCGTTCATGCCAATCGCTGTTTCGTCTCTAAACAGTTCTACCACTAGACGGGGACATCGCTAGCGATCGCGTCTAGGTTGTATAGTCAGCATTAATTTTTACATAGTCGTAGCTAAGGTCACAGCCCCAAGCTATACCGCTGCCCGCACCATTACCGACGCTGACCTGAATCAAAACCGTATCCGACATTAGATACTCACCCGCCGCCGCTGCTTTCAAATAGCGACTAGCGGCAGCGGCATCAAAGGGCTGCGGTTGACCATAGTTCATTAGGGTGATGTCTCCAAGGCAGATGCGCAGGTCATCTTGAGAAAACTGCACTCCAGCCCGCCCCGCTGCGCCTGCAATCCGCCCCCAGTTGGGATCGCGCCCAAAGATGGCAGATTTAACCAATGATGATCCGGCAATGGTGCGAGCGATCGCTCTTGCCGATTCATCATTATGGGTTCCCGTCACCTGCACCTCTACTAAACAGGTGGCCCCTTCGCCATCACGGGCGATCGCCTTTGCCAAGTAGATACAGACATCCGTCAACATGGCTTCTAGAGTTTGGGCATCCTCATTCATGCTAGTAATCGAAGGGGTGCGAGACTGGCCATTGGCAAGAGCAATCACCGTATCGTTGGTGCTGGTGTCGCCGTCTACCGTAATTTGGTTAAAGCTTTGGTTAACGGCGCGGGCTAGCATTTCTTGCCAAATGTGGGGCGACACAGCCGCATCGCAGGTAATAAATGAGAGCATCGTGGCCATATTGGGGTGAATCATGCCTGATCCTTTGGCAATGCCGCCCATGCGCACGGGGCGATCGCAAATATGGGTTTCGAGGGCGTAGGTTTTGGGCACGAGGTCAGTCGTAATGATGGCGCGGGATGCTGCATCCGATCCGTCCTCCGCAAGTTGACCGGCCAACGCAGGCAGAGCCGCTGTTAACTCCGCCATTTTGATCCGCTTGCCGATGACGCCAGTCGATGCCAACAGGATAGACTCTGGTTCACAGTCCAATACCTTAGCGGCGGCTTGGGCACTATCGATCGCATCTTGCCAGCCCTGGCGGCCGGTTCCGGCATTGGCCTGTCCGGCATTGCACAGCACGGCGCGAGCGTAGGGCTTATCTTCTAAGCGCTGGCGGCAATAGTCTACACAGGCCGCCCGCACACAACTGGTTGTAAAGACACCTGCTGCGATCGCATCCACCTCCGACACAATCAATGCCAAATCTGGCGCACCAGACGGCTTAAGACCCGCCGCCACGCCCGCTGCCCGAAACCCCTTCGCTGCCGTCACGCCCCCTGAAATGACCTGCCACGTTGCCATCGTTCTCCTCTCTGGTAGCGGTATTCCTGTAAAGATTGTTGGTGAGGCACAGTCCCATAAATAATCCTTACCACTCAAAGACAACCCGCGTAGCCCGTCGCCTTTGGCGAATGTCGCTGCAATGCGCTGGGTTGTGCCTATTTTTTAGGAAACTGCCAACGGCGAAACCCCCTGTATTCCCAGCAGGATACGACCAGGGGGTGAATTACAGGCAGTTTCAATCCGTTGCCAATTACTGTTCGACTTTGACGGACAAAATTTTGTCCCCCGGACGGATCGCGTTCACCACGTCCATGTCCTCGGTTTTACCAAACACCGTATGTACGCCATCCAAGTGAGGCTGGGGCGAATGGCAGATAAAAAACTGACTGCCGCCCGTATTGGGGCCGCGATGCGCCATCGACAGCGAACCCGATAAATGCTTATTGGGGTTGATTTCGCATTGAATAGTGTAGCCGGGGCCGCCCGTGCCGTTGCCGTTAGGACAGCCACCCTGAACCACAAAGTCATCAATGACGCGATGAAAGTTGAGGCCGTCGTAGAAGCCAGATTCAGAGAGTTTGACAAAATTGGCAACGGTGTTTGGAGCATCGGCATCAAAAAAGTTAATGGTGATGGTGCCTTTGTCCGTTTCCATAATGGCGCGGGTCATAATGATTGCGTTCCTCTGAAATCCTACAGTTTAAGTCTTACTGGGTAAGATAGACGATCGCCCCTATTGATTGCCTCCATGTATGGGCCGGGTAGCGATCCTTACCAAAAACCTAGTGTACGTCAGTCTCAAAATAGCAGTACAGGTTCATTGAATTTATTAAGATCCGCTGGAAGAACCGCGTTTGTGAGCCGTATGTCGAGCCGCGATCGCCCATAACGCCCCAAAACCTGCCGCTAGCGCATTGCGCCCATAGTCGTTTTCCACGACAGTTCTTTACAAAGAATTTCAAGGGCGCGTTGGTCATTACCGGTAAAAAAGCCGCTGTCGATTAAGCTAGTCAGCACCTGCTGAGTCAGGTCGGCTGCAAACATTCCACCCGAATGCAACAGATGGCTATAGTAACAAAACTGGGGGCCTTGGCGTTGGTTGCGATGAAATTGATGAATTTCGCTTTGGGTCATGCAGGAGACTGGGGTATTCACCGGAACCACAACCCTAGGAATGCCATGCACCCCATAGACGCGATCGCCATCGCCAGTCAATGTGCCAATCAGCACCGTTCCTAGCACCGTCCGAGTTTCTTCTAGTTGGTCAGGCGTGAACAATGGATCGGGTTCGCTAGAGAGCCGGGGCCCGTTGTTCAAAAACTGCGGGTTAATCAGTTGGCTATTGTAAATTAACCCCACTGCCCAATGTCGTCCGTTTTGTTCTTCCAGCTTCACAAATGAACCAAAGCCAAAGTCATCGGCATGGGGCGGTTTTTCCACATCAAAGCGATCGTCTAGTTGCACAATGTAATCGCAGTGAGAATTGGATTTAACAACTTTTCCGAGGCGCATAGGGCAAGACACAAACTCTTGCCGTCAGTGTACTGCAAGCGCGTACATCTGAACCATCGTCCCTGTTCTCCACTCGCCGCTACTATCGCCCTAGTCGATTAGGGATGCCCTCACAGCCGCCGGGAATTGTCGCGCGGGTTTTTTCGCCGCCCCAGGCACAGCAGTAGAGCCGTTGTCCTTCCGACATGCGCTGGACGTTGCTAAAGTCGGCATTTTCGACGACGGCTCCGGTGAATCTGCCGGTTTGGTAATCGGGAACGTCGGCGCGGGTGCGGGGCGTAGCGGTGGTGACCGGGCCGTAATAGAAGCGAACGCCCATGATGTCGGCTCCTGCCAAAATTGCATCGTAGAGAATGGTGCGAGACAGGTTGGCCTTGACCAAGTCTGAACGGCTGAGGTTGCAGCGAATTAGGTTTGCATCGCTGAGGTCTGTCCAGCGCAGGTCGGCATTGGTCAGGTTTGAGCCAGCTAGCATGACACCTAGGTCAATGACCCGCACGCCGTATTCTCGGTCTTCTTGATAGCCGCCCAGTCCATCCAAGATGGCGCGACCAAGGCGGCGATCGCGGCGTAGGGGGGTCAATAATCGCGAACGAGACAGAAACCGTACCACTTTGGCTTTGCCAGCGGCATCAATGCTGCTGAGGATAGCGGCGGTGCGCCCTTCGGCGATCGCCCGTTCTTGGGGCCAGTCTTCTAGCAGCCCCTCTTCGTCGAGAACCAAATCTGAGATGCCTTGAAAATAGGAGTCGATGGTTTGCTGCTGGGTGATCAAATTTTGCTGAATGGTCAGATCCTTGGAGATCACGTACTGCCGCCAGGCAATGTAAACCGCCAATACTGCAATTAAAATTTGCCCCAGGGCCCCAAAGGCATCGCCCAACGCCCCGATCGCCTCCCAGTTGACCCCCGCTGACCACTCCATCACATTTTCCCAAAGGCCGGTAAACCGCAGCACGGTGGCGATCGCTACCCCCAATCCAATGACAGCTAGGCTGAGCGATCGCTGCTGTTCGGACATCAGTTGCAGAAACAGCGTTTGTCCCTGCTGCCAGATGACCGTCACCGACAGAACCGCCAGCGCCCCAGCAGCAACAATGCCTAGCACTGGACTGTTGAGCGCCATACTGATAAAAGTGGCACCAAGGGCGATCGCCGTCAGCCAAAACCGGGAAAGTTGCAGCCGATAGAATACAGGCGCAGAAGGCAGCGATGTGCCGGTGGGCGACGACTCTTGCAAAGCGCGGGAAGCATCGGCGGTGGCGGAGATGGCATCGTCTGGGTCGTGGGGGGCTTCATGGTGGTCTGCGATCGCCCCATGGTCAGCGCCATGGCGGTCAGTTGAGTCATCAGACGGTTGGGCGATGGGCGATGCATCGGAGGGCAACGTCCGGTGGGTATCTGACGAATGCGTCGAGTCTGCCTGGCTGGCCGCACGACTGGCGTTTTGCTGGTCATCAGCACGAGAGGGGTCAACCGTCATAAAATCTGTGAACCTGTGATGAGACGCGATCATACCGTATACCCAACTCCGGGAACGGCACCGAGCTACCCAAACCGCTGCTGCACCCAATCCGCGATCGCCAGAGCCGTTGCCGGTGCTAGCAACACCCCATTGCGATAATGCCCGGTGGCCAGCCATACCGTTGAGTGATCCGGTAGCGGTTCCAAAATGGGAGCGGGTCGGTTAAACGGGCGAGGACGCTTGCCAGACCAGGTTTTGATAATGTCGCTGTTGGCCAATGCCGGGCAAATGGCGATCGCCCCCTGCAACACTCCTTCTAGTAACTGTGCCTGTGCGTCAACTCTGCCGCCGTCATCCGGAAATTCTACGGTTGCGCCAATCCAGTATTCCCGATTGCCCAGCGGCACAATGTGAATATCGCTCCCCGTCAGCACCGGCTGGAAATCTGGTCGCCCCAAGGGGTGCGGCACTCGCACTCGCATGGCTTGCCCTAGCACTGGGCGCACGTCTAGGGGGTGGGCGATCGCCTGCGTCAACGGGCCTGCCCCCAATCCAGCCGCTAGAACGACCCCATCCACGGTGAGGCGATCGTTAGGCGTATGAAGCGTTTGAGCCGCATCAGTTGTGAAGTCAACCTGAGTGACCGGCGTCTCAAACTGGAATGCGACGCCCCGTTGCTGCGCTGCTTCAACAAGGGCAAGGGTTAGAGCCGTTGGGTCAAGTTGGCGATCGCCCGGTGAGTAGATCGCCGCTACCAACGTATCATCCTCTACGTGGGGACAGCGATCGCTCAAAACGTCTCGACTCCAGCATTCCAGCACCCAGCCCTGCGTCTGCCGCTTGGTAATGAGCGCATCCCAATTGGCTAAGTCCGTCCCTTCCGACAACAGCATGACAATTCCCTGTCGGTTATACAAAATCGGCTGCTGCGTTTGGTCAGTCAGTTCAGGAATTAGGGTTTCGTAGCGTTTGAGGCTGGTTTCCCGCATTCGCCAAGCCCGGCCCTTGGTTTTATGGCTGATGGCTCCCATCAACACTCCCAGGGCAGCGCCTGTTGAGGCTTGGGCGGGATGCTGGGCATCAAAAACCGTAATTTGCACGCTCGACAATCGGCTTAGCTCATAGGCGATCGCCGCTCCTACAACGCCACATCCAATCACTGCAATGTGAGGTTTTGCTATCGGCATAGGTGTTGATTCAAAACATACATCAACGATCAGATTCAGCAACCATCCCCTATCGGACTAGCACCCGATAATCCAGCCGTCAAGCTAGAAAATAGAACCAGCCCAATTGAGCGATCGGGACAGATTAACGCTGCTCATCTTCCTCGATCCATACCACGGTTCCGTCCGTGTTGATGTAGGCATAGCGTCCGTTAATCACAACATGGGCGAGTCCTTCCGAAAAGCTAAACGCATAGTCGTATTGTAGGTCAATGACCACTTCTCCCTCGGTGTTAATGAATCCCCACTGTCCGCCTTGCTGCACGGCTGCCAGACCCTGATCAAAAATCCAGACTTGTTCATACTGCGGTGGAATAACAAATTCACCACTGCGATTAATGAATCCCCACTGTCCGCCTAGTTGGGCCGGGGCTAATCCGTTATTGAACGAGAAGGCAGACTCAAAGCGCGGCGGAATGACTAACCGACCTTCGGTGTCCACGTAGCCCCAAATAGTCAGGGTGGAAGTGCCGTAGGGTAATGCGGCAACGGGGGCTAACCCTTCTGCAAAAAAGTGTGCATCGTAAAATTTGGGGGGGATGGCGATCGCCCCAGTGGGATCAATAAATGCCCAGCGATTGACCACCATATCTCCAACGGTCAGCTCAGTGTAGACCGGTGCTAGGTCATTGTCCCAAAATTCATAGGCTGCCAAAAATTGCGGCTCAATAGCGATCGCTCCGGTTTCCGTCACAAAGCCCCATACGCCATTTTGCATCACCACGCCCAGCCCATTTGCAAATAAGTTAGCCTGCTCAAACTGCGGCGGAATCACCACTTCTCCGGTGCGATCGATATAGCCCCACCTCTGACCAATCTGCACGGCCGCCAGTTCTCCATCCCAAAAAAGGTTGGCCCAGTCAAATTTTGGTGCCACAATGACATCCCCAGCCGCATTGATGTAGCCCCAGCGACCGTCAATAGGCACTGGAAATAACCGATCGTCGGTGTTTTGGGCGATCGCTGGGGGAGCAAGGCAGGGAGCGATCGCCAGGGACATCATCGTAGAAAATGCGATCGGGCGTAGAGCCGTTGACGTAAAAGCCAGCATAGGTGCAAAAAAACAGGAAGTATCAAACACGGATTGACAG
>CAYSIR010000028.1:0-26337 GCA_964431105.1 uncultured Leptolyngbya sp.
TGATGGCTGATGGGCTGTTGGTGGAAGAAGCGACGCCGGAGGAGTTTTTCAACAATCCCAAAGAGGAACGCAGCCAAAAGTTCCTGTCGCAAATTCTCTAGGAGCTGAGCGGATTAGTTGCGGAGATACAGAATCACGCCTTGCATGAGTCCGATGGTGAATCCCAAAATGCCACCCAGGTTAACGATCGCCTGGAGTTCGCTGCGAACAATGCCCTGAATCGACAGTTCTAGGTCACGCGGGGAGGTAGACCGGACGCGATCGATAATGACTTGGTCAATGTCCAAAATCGGGATCGCCTGCGCCACAATATTTTCCAAGTCTCGTTCTAGGTATCGTTCCAGCACTAGCGCCAGTTCGCGGCTGACTGGATCTAAAGATGCATCAATGGCTTTTGACGTGGTGAGGCGATTCAGCAGCAGTTCAGCTACGCCATCCCAGTCCACTGATTCACCCAGGTCTTCCATCAATTCTGCACCACGGCTTTGGAAGTAGTCGCGCACCGTATCTCGCATAGTTTTCCGCAGTTTTCGCACCGTTGAGACGGGCAAGTTCTGCATTGAAAGGTTTTGGAGCCATTCGGTCATGCGATCGCGTATCCCTAGCGCCTTGATCAATTCAGTTAAGCGTTGATTGCTGGCTTCTTTTTCATCCAGGCAATAGGTGCGCAGCCGAGTTAACGTATTGCGAAGACCAAATAGGTTGGCCACAACCCAGTAGGTGCCGCTCGTCTTCTCGCGAAAGCCCTCGTCAATGACTTGAATGTTGCGATCGGTGAGAAAATCAACCAGCGTTTGGCGCAACACATCTGGCGGCAGCACGATATTGAGAACCCAATCGGCAAGCTGGTCGGCTTGGGCTTCGCTCAGTTGAAATTCGAGTAAGACGCGATCGAAAATTTGGTTCAGTTGCGGTGCTAGAAAATCTTCCTGCCGGGCCCAGACGCGCACCACTCGCCCTAGCGATCGCCCTAGCAAATCCCGCAGAATATTGGCAACAATCTTGGTCGTTTTCTCTTGATTGTCGGCTTGCAGTTGGTCGATGGCGAGCTTCAGCAACCACCGGATGGCACTCTGCATTCGTTCGGTTTCAAGCAAGCGCCGCGCCAAATTTTGCAATTCACTGGGCGTCAGCAACGATCCCATGATGGTATCGGCGACCCGTTTGGCCAGGCGCTCTTGGTTGCTGGGGATCAGCCCCGGCGTGAAGGGCAGTCGCCGCCCACCGATATAAATAGGACGGTAGGGACGAAACAGCATCTTAATTGCTAGGTCATTTGTGAAGTAGCCAATGACACCGCCAACAACGGGGGGAGCTGCAAATAAGAGCAGAGTCGGTAAGTCCAAGGGTATTGTGAAGAAGTAAATGTCAATAATGCGATCGCAGCTAATTTACCAGATGAATTAACACCTGGTGCGATTGATGAATTTGATAATGTCGAAATTAACTTTATTGAATGAAGATTGCGACTCAGAATAGCGTATGGGCATCTCTGGGATGCGTTGCGCCTTAGTCGCCGCTCAGTCGCCGCTTAGCGCTCACTGTTCGCCCCGCATCATTCTCCGGTATTAACTAACCATTGACAGCCAGAGCGACTCGGCAACCGTAGGCACACTCAACTACATTCACCCTATCATTTCCGCAGAGTGGTCAATATTACACTTTTGAGAGAAATTTGGGATGATTTAATTCTGGTGCAACGATCGCCCCAGTTCTCAGCAACCATCGCTCTCCTTTGGGTCGCTATTTCGTCACCACCAACACGCCCATCAGACCGCCCGCGATCGCATAGTGAACGGCGGATGCAAAGCCAACCTGTTGCGCGATCGCCCGCTGTTCATGCCCGACCGGAAAGCGATCGATGCTAGGTGCAATGTAGGCATAGTCGTCACCGACACCCAGCGATGCGGCCGCCGGAACCACAATAGTTTGCAAATACCAGGTTTGAAACTGTTGCATGACAGGATTGGCCGGACGGTGAAAGTCAAGAATGGCGGCGATCGCTCCCGGTTTTAGAACACGACGTAATTCCGACAGTGCTTGTGGAATATCGCCCACATTCCGCAAGCCATAGCTCATCGTGATGGCATCAAAGCCATTATCCTCAAACGGTAGGGATAAGGCATCCCCTTCAATCCAGGTAATCGGCAGGGGCGATCGCCGCTGATCATTACGTTGCCGAGCGATCGCCAACAGATCCGCCGCAAAATCTAGCCCAAACACCTGCCCAGTTGGGCCCACCCATTCCGCTAAGCCTTCCGTTAGGTCGCCGCTGCCGCAGCACACATCTAGACAGGTTGCGCCCTGCGTCGGCTGGCACCACTTCACCGCCATCTGTTTCCAAACGCGATGCAGCCCAAAACTAAGGCGATCGTTGAGTTGGTCATATACCGGAGCGATGGTATTAAACAGCGATCGCACGCGATCGGGAGAGACAGAAGAAGACATACAGCAGCCAGCCAAAGAACAACCTGCGTCAGCAACGAATACAGCTAATCGCTAGCCCAATCTGCTGAGCAGACAGATATAACAGTTGTAACTCTTCTGGACATAACGGACAGACCTCAGCCCACTGTAGAGAAATTATCGCCAGCACCGCATCCTGGAACAAAATTGGGATGACAATGTGAGACTGGATGCCGCCCTGTCCGTAATAGTCGAGTTCGCAGAGGTCAGGATGTTGGCTCACTTGAATGACACCTCGAATCACTTTCTGGGCGATCGCCTCCTGCGCCAACGGATCATGCTTCAACCAGTCGGCCTGGCTACCGTCAATACTGCTGCCATACTCATCCGTCAGTTCAGAATCCTGCACCATCTGCAACATACTGCGATCGGCCGAAAAACTTTGGCTCAGCGCCGAAACAATCGTATTGAGCTGCTCTTGGGGTTCCACTGATTTTTGAGTAACCGCCACAATCGTACCGAGCAGATGCGTTTGAGCCGCCGCCCGCCGCAAGCTTTCCGATCGCTGCTTATGAAGTTCATAGGTTTCAACAGCCCGCTGAACCACAGACTTCAGTTCACTAGGGTCCCACGGTTTTGTGATGTATCGGTACACTTGCCCAGAATTAATCGCCTCGACCAAATCTTCAACATCTGTAAAGCCAGTCAGAATAATCCGCATCGTGTTGGGAAACTGCGGCACCGTCTTGCTGAGAAATTCCGTACCCTTCATTTCAGGCATCCGCTGGTCAGAGATAATGACCGCAACCTCTCCCTCCTGCGACAAGGTTTCCAAAGCCGCAATGCCACTCTCTGCCTTCAAGACGTTAAACTCACGCCGAAAGGTGCGATAGAGCAAATCTAGGTTGTCTGGTTCATCATCAACCACCAGCATTTTTGGCTTTTTGGATTGCTCAACCTGTTGAAGTTGCTGGCTAATATCGTCAATTCCGGGAATTACAATGTCCATTCAGGTCGCTCTCCTTCGGCAAGTTGACGGGTGGGTGTGCCGTCGAATGATAGCTTATCGCCATGATCAAACGGCCCAAGGCCGCTTTCGCTGCGGCAATGACCACAGCCGGACAAGATCAGGACTAATGTAGCTAAGCGCTACGGTTGCAGCCGCCGCCATACAACTCCCCAATCGGTTGAGTGCATCAGTCCCAAACCACTGGAGGCTATCATTCATCCAGTATCCAATTCTTTGGCCAAGCAGCCTGGTTGACCGACAAAACCTGCTAAACCTTAACCATCGCAAGGGTCAGGAGAGCTGCCCCCTACATTGCCTAAAATCCTGTCGGGGAGGGGTTTCCGCGCCCAATGCAGAATCGTTTGTCAGTCAATCCGGCCAAACAGTTTATAGCGGCGGGTGCGCCATTGCGTACATTGGCTGGCTTTTGTGATGAATGGATCATGCATCTTAGGAGGCGATCGCATCGTTTTGTTCACGTTACCCAAACGACTCAGCCTTATCTCAAAATGTCACAAATCTCCATGACTCTACCTCAGATTACCCACAGTTTATCGCAGTAGCCATTTCGTCTAGGACATGGGATTTTTCACGGGACAGCTTGGCAGTTCTACAAAAAATCGCCTGGTTCACCCAAAAACTGACACTCCATCCAGCGAATCCTAGAAGGAGTCGTCGGACGAAGCGCCAGGGTTAACCTGATATAAGCAGGAAAGCTCGACTAACCTAGATTATTTAGAAAAAAGCAGGCTGATGACGAATCAGGCTAAGGAATTCTTCACGGGTTTTGTGGTCATCTTGAAACACCCCAATCATGGCACTGGTGACAGTCCACGATCCTGGCTTCTGAACGCCCCGCATCACCATACACATGTGGCTAGCTTCCATCACAACGGCGACACCGCGCGGATCAAGGATTTCCTGCACCGCTTCGGCAACTTGGCGCGTCAACCGTTCTTGCACTTGCAATCGTCGAGAATACATTTCGACAATGCGAGCCAGTTTGCTCAGACCTACCACTTTTTCATTGGGAATGTAGGCGACATGGGCTTTCCCCATGAAGGGCAGCATGTGGTGTTCGCAGAGGCTAAATACATTGATGTCGCGTACCAGCACCATTTCGTTATGCCCTTCGTCGAAAATGGCTCCGTTGACTAATTCATCAAGCGATTGACTGTAGCCGCTAGTTAAAAACTGCATGGCTTCAGCGACCCGCTTCGGCGTTTTGAGCAGCCCTTCCCGGTCTGGATCTTCGCCAACGCCGAGCAAAATTGACCGCACTGCATCCATCATGTGCGCTTTGGATTCATCTGTGGCGGGCTTGGGATCGACGGCTTGACCATTGGCGGTGTTGCGATCGGGGCGAGCTTGGGACAGTTTGGCATCGGTATTCGTAGTGGCGGAACTGGCGGGTGGTTGAGGGCTACCGTTGTGTCCGTTGGTGTCGTTTGTGGATGCGATAGTCATGAGCAATGTCGCGATAAAGTGTGCAAAATAAGCGTGCGAGCGTCAACGAAAAGCGTGAATGAGCTGGGAAACGAAGACAAACCGCACGTTTGGTACTGGTGCAGTCTGAATTTGATTGAGCATCAGCATTGAGGACGATCGCTCTTTGAGGAAGCTACCCCCATCAGGACTAGCCGGGCGATCGCAGTTTAGATACTGAATGCAAGATGAGTATGCAAGATGAGTTTAGAGGGCACCAGCGCTGGGCGTAATCACCAGTTCCTCAATCAGAGCATGACTGGGCAAGAGCGCCGCATGAACAATCGATTGAGCAACCATATCGGGGGTCAGCATTTTGGTTCGATCAAAGTCAGCATGAACCGTATCCGTGTCCCAAATAGGGGTATTCACGGCACCAGGGGTGATCAGCATGACGCGGATACCATTTTCCTTTTCCTCTGCCGATAGCGTTTTAGAGAGGGAAACTAGCCCAGCCTTACTCACGTTGTAAGCTCCCCAGCCTGGGAAGGATAAATGAGCTGCAATGGATGCCACGTTGATGATGGTTCCCTGCTGGCGATCGCGCATGGAGGGCAGCACACCGAGGATGCATTGAAACACACTGGTGAGATTAAGAGTCAGCACGGTTTGCCAATCCGCTAGGGATGTATCCATCAATGCGCCGGTATAACCCATGCCAGCGTTGTTCACCAAAATGGTGGGGTGTACTGCTTGGGCAATGGTCTCAAATTGCGATCGCACCTGTTCCACGGTAGACAGATCCATGGCATGGGTGCTGATCTCAATGGGCTGGCCGGTTGCTGCGATCGCCACCGAACGAGCTTCTTCGGCCACTTTGGCTAGCGTATCAGCGGAACGACTGACGAGAGCAAGATGCACGCCAAGCCGCGCGAATTCTATCGCGGTCGCCTTGCCGATGCCGCTAGTAGCGCCAGTAATCAGGGCGCGGTGGTGAGGATGAGAGGTCATGCAAAAGTCCGAGTGAACGCTAGTAGGTCATTCTGTACCCAAGAACAACAGCGCTGCGTTGATAGAGGGCTAGAACGAGAGATGAGGGGAGGATCAAGCCATCATGAACGATTATCCTGAAAACCTGATTAACGCTGAATTGCCAAGGCTCACCGGTGATCACGCATGATGTACCGACGAGTGGCGGTTGCGATCGCGGCTTAGCGCCGGAAACGAACTATCCGTGAACTAAATTCACGCTTAACTGTTGCCTAGCGGATCAAGCTGCAATGGATGCGGGCGATCGCAAGCGATTGGCTGTTCGTTTAATTTGGCAAATTACCGAGTGAGGATGAACGAAGCCGCGTATTCATCCTGCTGAAATGGAAACCCAGTTCCTCCATGTGAACTGCTTTGTTAACAATTGTTTCTAATCGCCTTTGGGATTATAACATTGCCACTTAGCAATCTTGTAGAGACCGTGCGCGATCGCTGCCAATAATGCACCTCAGAGGCTCTATATCTATCAATGCAAATGATAGCGATCGCTCTAGGCAGCCGCATCTTGAAAGCGACCAATCTGCCGGAATTTTTGGTAGCGAAGGCTGCGTCGTTCTCCATTGCTAAGGGTTATCAGTTCACTTAAATGGCTCAGCAGTGCGGCTTTGAGGGTGGATGCCGTAGCGATCGGGTCGGCGTGTGCTCCACCGAGGGGTTCTGGCAAAATGCAGTCCAGAATACCGAGTTCTTTCAAATCTTTAGCCGTAATCCGCAGCGCTTCGGCGGCCTGGGGCGACTTGGTTGCATCTTTCCAGAGAATGGCAGCACAGGCTTCGGGACTGGCAACGGTATAAACCGAATGCTCAAACATCAGCAGGCGATCGCCTACCCCAATCCCCAAGGCTCCCCCCGAACCACCTTCACCAATCACGGTGCAAATAATTGGCACATCTAGGCGAAACATTTCTCGCAGATTAACCGCGATCGCTTCCCCCTGCCCTAACCGCTCTCCCTCAACGCCGGGATAAGCTCCAGGAGTGTCAATAAAGGTAAAAATCGGCATCCCAAACCGGTTGGCATGGTTCATTAAGCGCATCGCCTTGCGATACCCACCGGGCGACGCCATGCCAAAGTTCCGCACCACATTATCTTTGGTATCGCGCCCTTTCTGATGCCCCAACATCATCACCGGGCGGCCATCCATGCGAGCAATGCCGCCTACCAACGCCTTATCATCAATGCCTGTACAGCGATCGCCATGCAGTTCTATCCATTCATCGGTGATGGCTTGAATGTAGTCGAGGGTGCTAGGGCGACGGGGGTGGCGAGCTACTTGGAGCCGCTGGGAGGGCGTGAGTCCACTAAAAATTTCTTGACGAAGCTGGCTGGCGCGAGCTTCAAGTTGTCGTAGTTGATCCGACACATCCACGTCATTATCTTCAGCGAGGGTGCGAATCTGGTCAATGCGAGCTTCTAACTCAACCAGAGGTTTTTCAAAATCAAGCAGAATGGGTCTACGCTCAGAAGTCGCCATAATGAAAAGACTGTCAAGAAAAACGGCTGAGATGGGGCTTGCCGAATGCTGATTGCTGGCCGAATTAACCCGATGCGATCGCTTCCGGCTTCAACTGGAGTGGGCGAAACCCGTGCTTCAGCGACAAATGACCAATCAAATCCATCTTCTCCAGGGTGATTTGGTTTCGTCCCCAGGAAAAGTTGGTGTAGATTTTTTCAAACTCCAACAGCATCGACTCCGCAAAGCAAGCAAACAACTGACGGGCAGGAAGAGTCATGTAGGCTCCGCGCATAATGCGCCAATCAATATCTAAGGCATGTTCAACAATGCCGCCGTTGAGTACAAACACATCAGGGTGCTGCACTTTAGTCGCCAAATTTTTAGGATAGCCGCCGTCCACCAATAGGCAGGGCTGTTTCAGGGTTTCTAGATGAACTTCAACCCCCTGAGGCATACTGGTCACCCAAACCACAATATCGGCCAAGGGTAGCGCTTCGTCCATCGGCAAAATTTTGCCGCGCCCCAATTCTGTCTGCAAGTTTTGCAGACGCTCTTGGTTGCGAGCGACCAGCAATAATTCTTTAACATCAGTACGGGCATCCAACCAACGACAAACGGCACTGCCAATGTCGCCGGTTGCCCCACATACAGCAATGGTTGCCTCGGAAAGATGGATGCCGAGTCTAGGAGCAGATTCCTCAACCTGACGGCAGAGGATATAGGCGGTGTGGGTGTTGCCAGTGGTAAAGCGTTCAAATTCTAGCTTGACGTTGCGAACCCGCTTAATCTGATTCAGGTTGAAATTCTCAAACACGATAGAAGAGAATCCACCCAGCGCCGTGATGTCAATATTGTGCTTTTGGGCGTGAGCCATCGCATTGATAACTTTGCGAGTAGCGGCTTTGATGCGGCGACTGGCTAGCATCTCAGGAAGAAAGCAGGATTCGACGTAGCGTCCTTCAATTTCTTGGCCCGTGATGCTTGTGACTTTGATACTGTCTACAATCTGAGGCGGGGCGCTGCACCAGAACTCTAGATCCTGGTCGGCATACTCAGGATACCCCAAGTCAATGGCGGCATCGTGAGCGTGTTGAAGGCTGGTGAGGTGACCGATGAGACCAAACATGGATGTTTTATACAGACCTGTAAACTAAGCCTAAGGGTGAATGGAACGATTCAAGCACTGCTGAAATGAGAACCGCATCGAGTAGCTTTATCTATGCCCTGTGCCACCTCATCATCTATCGAGAACTGGATGTATACAAGTATCATCTGATACAAACAGTGCCGATCTGCCTTCCAAGCTAAATGAAAATGGCAGTAAATATAGGGTGCCCAGACCCCGATTGGTGCCAGCCACAGTTGATGTGGTGGCGATCGCAGTCGTTCGTTACATTACAGAAGGTTACTCGATCATACCAGTCCAATGGTCGGTCGGGGCGATTGCTGGATTGCATTTATCTATTGGATCAAGAATCCATAGAGTCAAGGCTATGAATGGCGTTAGTCTAGCGGATGCTGACGAGACAACAGGGGGGCCGCGCCGAGGAGCGTTTTGGTGTAAGGATGCTGGGGGCGATCGAAAATGTCAGCGGTAGCTCCCAGCTCCACAATCTTGCCAGCATTCATGACGGCGATGCGATCGCACAGGAACCGCGCTACCCAAAGATCGTGGGTAATGAATAGATAGGTCAGGTCAAATTCGCGTTTGAGATCCAACATCAGAGCCAACACCTGAGCCTGCACGCTGGCATCCAGCATACTGACAGGCTCGTCGCAAATCAGCAGTTTGGGTTGGGTAATCAGGGCACGGGCGATCGCTACCCGCTGCTGTTGCCCCCCGGAAAGGTCGCCAGGATAGCGATGGTAATACTCTTCAACTGGGGTAAGTCCCACCCGTTTCAGCATGTCCAACACCCGTTGCTGAGCCGTGGCATCATCGGCTAGGTGATGCACCAAGAGGGGATCGGTGATGCTGCGCCCCACGGTCATCATCGGATTGAGGCAGGCGTGGGGGTCTTGAAACACCATCTGCATCTGTCGCCGCTGCTGCCGCAGTTCGTCTCGCGAGAGGTGGGTTAAGTCCCGGTTCAGGAATTTAATCGTGCCGCTCGTGGGGGGGATCAGTTGCAGAATCGTGCGTGACAGGGTGCTTTTGCCGCAGCCCGACTCGCCGACTAATCCCAGGATTTCGCCAGGGTAGAGGTCTAAATCAATCCCATCTACGGCTTTGATGGTGCGATCGGGCGATCGCGTGAACAGTCGTGCCAGCAGATTTTCTTCTAGGGTGAAGTGTTGCGTGACCTGCCGCAACGAAAGCAGGGGTTGCGGCGGGGCGGCATGGCTGGCTGCCTGACCGGGGCTGGCCTGTAGATGCAGGGCAGCATCCAAGAGCGATCGCGTATAGTCGTGCTGAGGCCGGGTGATCACGTCATTCACCGGGCCCAATTCCACCAATTTGCCATCGTACATCACTGCAATGCGATCGCAATATTCGCCTACCAGGGCTAGGTCATGGGAAATCAACAGCAGCGACATCTGCCGTTCATCGCAGAGCCGCGTTAGTTCTTGCAAAATTTGCGCCGATACGGTGACATCTAAGCTGGTCGTGGGTTCGTCCGCCACAATCAGTTTGGGGTCTAACAGCAGCGCTAGAGCGATCGCCACTCGCTGTCTCATACCGCCGCTAAACTCGTGGGGATACTGCATCCAGCGGTTTGCTGGGATATTGACAGTTTCTAATGCTTCTATGGTTTTCTCCCGCAGTTCTCGACGGCTGAGGTGGGGCTGATGCGATCGCAGGGTTTCCATACAGTGCCAACCCACCGTCATCAATGGATTCAGGCGCGTCATGGGGTCTTGGAACACTAGGGCGACGGCTTCACCGCGAAATTTCCGCAGGGCATCGGGCCCAAAGTCAAACACCGATTTGCCATTGAACCAAACCTGCCCTTCAACGTGCGATCGCTTGGGCAATAAGCGCATGGCAGCCCGCCCTAATGTCGATTTACCGCAGCCTGATTCGCCCACTAGCCCCAGGCGCTGACCGGCGGCTAGGGAAAATGACACGTCATCGACAGCCCAGGTGGGTTCAGCGGTGAGAGACGGCGTGGGGTAGGCAACCCGTAGGTTTTGGATTTGAAGCAGGTCTTGACTCATGGCTAGGCGCGATCGCGAGTGTCCATTTCAATTGCATTATCTCGGAAAGCGGCGGCGATCGCGCCTGTTTCTGTTCCAGTATGGCAGTGGCCATTTTGTTTGGGAGATGGGATTTTGGGAAGACGGCTAAGCCGTCCCGAAAAATCCCTAAGCTTTCTGCTCAGCACCCTATTGACCTAGGGCTGATTCATTCTAGAAGATTTGATGTAGAAGCGATCGGTTGCGTAACCCTTGATAGGCTCGTTGTTCCATAGAATGAATCAGCCCTACCCTATTGACCGGGTACACTCACAGCAAACTCCGAGCTTTGAGGGCAAGGTAGCGATCGACCAATTGATCGGTGATGGCGTGGGCGGGCGCATCCAAAACCAGCGCGCCCTTTTGTCGCAGGGTTTCCAAGGCGATCCGGCGTTGGTTGAGCAGATCGATAGCAACGGCACGGGCGTAGGCGGCTTCGATTGCAGGTTCGGTGGCGCGGGCCTGTTGGTCAATCGCCGGATCGCGCAGGGCGACGCAGAAAGGCAGGTAGCGCGGTGTGAGTCGAGCCATTGCGGATAACATCTCAGCCGATGCGGTTTGGTCAATCAGGTCGGTGATTAGCACAACGAGCGATCGCCGGGTTTGTTGGCGGGTCACCAAGGTTACAGCGCCCAGATAATCCGGTTCGAGCAATACGGGCTGAATCGGAGTGAGCCGTTCTAGCAAGCGGGGCAGGTGCGTCTGACCGCGATTGGGAGGAATCCAGGTATGCATATCGCGATCGAATACGCCAAGACCAACGCGATCGCCCCTCCGCAATGCCGCTAATGCTAGGGATAGCGTCGCGTTCACGCCCCAGTCAAACCGTTGCAGCCCTCTCACTGTGGCGGTCATCAACCGTCCCCGGTCTAGCAAAATTATCAGGGTTTGCTCCTGCTCCGGTTCGAGTACGCGAATTAGGGGACGGTTGCGGCGGGCGGTAGCTTTCCAGTCAATCAAGCGCGGATCATCACCCGTGTTGTACTCCCGCAGTTCAGCAAATTCGGTGCCCATGCCCTGCCGCCGGTTGCGGCGGATGTTGCCGCTGGCTTGCATCGTTAATCGAATGGAGAGCGATCGCAACCCAATTAGATCAGGAAACACTGAAACGGAGCGGGCAGCCTCAATCCGCCAATCGTGCCAGCCGAGTCTCTGGGGCCCAAGCTGCCGCACACGGATTGGGCCCCAGCGATAGTTCCCCCGCGCCGTTGGAAAGACCGTGTAAGTTAGGGTTTCACGATGGTTCGCGGGCAAGGTGAGATGAAAGCGGGGTGGGGTAGCATTGAAATCTTGCGGGGAGGTGTCACAGATTTGTACAGTGGCGGGGCGATCGCCCGTGATGACGGTCAGCGTGACGGTATTGTCGCGCCCGATGGAAAGGCGATCTGTCAGGGTGCGGGTAATGCCAACGCGATGGGGCTTAACCTGCCAACTGTCCAACAGCATTAGCCCAATCACAACCGCATCTATACCAACCAGCGCTAGAGTAATGGGCTGGGCAATGCCGCTGGGTGCGATCGCTTGCCCCAACAGGGCTGCCACTAGCCCGGCAGCCGATAGCAGCAGCAGCAGCAGATAGGTACGCCGGGCTGGGATCATCGCGGCACCGCCACTTGACTCAGTATGGCTGTAATGACGGTGTCGATACTGACCTCATCGAGCTGGGCTTCGGGGCGTAGGATGAGGCGATGCCGCAGCAGCGGTCGAGCGATCGCTTTGAGGTCATCAGGGGTGACAAAACTGCGGTTACTCAGCCAGGCGTAGGCTTTGCTGGCCTGCAGCCAGGCCACGGCCGACCGGGGAGATGCACCCAGCGATAGATCAGGATGGCGACGAGTTCGCTCTACTAAATGAATCAGGTAGTCGATGATGGGTTCTGCCACGTCCACTCGCTGCACCTGCTGCCGTGCGGCCAAAATTTGTTCAACGGAGGCGATCGCTGTGAGTTTTTCTAGATTGATCCGCTTGGTTTGCAGTCCGGCCTGAGCATTCAGCAACATTTGCTTTTCGTCTAGTGGATCGGGGTAGTCTATGACCAGCTTGAACAAAAAGCGATCGAGTTGGGCTTCAGGTAGGGGATAGGTTCCTTCAAATTCCAGTGAGTTCTGGGTGGCAATGACCCAAAATAAATCCGGCAAGGGACGGCGATCGCCATCTAGGGTTACCTGCTGTTCTTCCATTGCTTCGAGGAGGGCAGCCTGAGTTTTGGGCGGCGTTCGGTTAATTTCATCCGCCAGCAAAATTTCGGTAAAAATCGGCCCTTCCTTCAGGATAAAACGGCGACTGTTTAGGTCAAAAATATTGGTGCCGAGAATGTCGGACGGCAATACGTCAGGCGTGAGTTGAATGCGCCGAAACTGAGCGGTGAGCAACTGCGCTAGCGCTTTCACCGTCAGCGTTTTTCCTGTACCGGGCACGCCTTCCAAAATAACGTGTCCGCCCGAAAGCAGCGCCACCATCAGCAGCTTTACCATATCGGACTGTCCAACCACAATTTTTCCTAGAGACTGGCTGAGGCGATCGAACAGGCTAGATGGATGATCCATGGGGCAACCTCTCGGTAGGGAATCGGGAAGGACATATCGGGGGGCAGTCCGGCTGAACTGACCAGAGATTCTGCACCGGGCGCGCACTGTGCCCAAGCGTTTAGGCAGGTAGAGGGCAGGAAACCTGACCCGAAGTTAGGGTTTAGCCCGTTTTGTCAGTCAGCTAGGGGTCAAACAAAATCTAGGGATGCAGGCTGGGTAAGTGTTGGCGCACCTGCTGCATGGCGCTTAACCAGCGCCGTAAATCTGCTTGGCGAATAGTCTGCTGCTGCACCCCATTCAATACCATCAGCACATCATCGGGAGGGCGGCGGGTGAGTTGTGTCCAGGTTTGGGCGATCGCTTCTGATGATACTGGACTACTGCCCAACCCAAGGGATAGCTGGATATGCCGTCTCTCTGCCTGCGTGAGCGATTCAACGACAAACCGATGGCAGCCTGCTTTGTATAAAACTGCCGCTAGGGCACGAATGTAGGCATCGCTATTTTCAACACTGGGCGATCGCACTTTCTGAGGCGAACCAAAGCGGCGGTTTTGCTCCCAAATTAGCACCAGCAGCAGCGCGATCGCCTGTACAACCAGCACCAGCAGCGGTGTATTGGCTAGATACCCGATCAACGTTGGCGGCGGTTCGGGTTCGGGTAGCAGCTCAGCAGTGAATCCATCCAGTTCTGGCGGGGGTGGGCAGCTTGTGACATCGTTCGTTTCAGCCATGGCTTCGGTGTCCCGCTGTCCGTGGATATATTCATCAACTAAAATGGGCAGTCCCGGTTCTGTGACTAACTGAGTCAGCAGATCAAAATTATTTAGATTGCTTTGATAGGCGTTGGCGGCAAGGTAGGGCGGCCCAACAAATATCTCTCGCCCGCTGCCGGTTCGCTGTTCCCAAATTAGCGTCCCGTAGTCGTCTTGCAGAGGGATTAGCGCCCGGTCTCGAACATCATCACCACTATCGAAGGCGGCCCGGCGGCGCGTATCAATTGTGATCGTGCCGAGGTCAGTGCGGATTTGGTTCTGAAATGGCGCTTGGGTCACGGGCGATCGCACGCCAACATGAACCATCACATTGCCCTGTTGCAGCCAGTTGGTAGAGATCCCGTGCTGTTGGGATTGAACGTCACCATAGAGCCGCAGGACAACGACGGGAGAAACCTCGGTATCTGGCGGGAGCGGTTCATAAAAGCCGGGTAAATCCTCAATCGGCCGCTGCCATCTGCGAATATTAATGGCACAATCTTGGCGAATAGCCGCATACCAAGCACCATACCCAGACGGCGCACGGCTGTAAGTTGAGCCGTTCAGCCCCGATGTTCCAGCCGTGATGAAGCTTAGCCCAACCAATGCAGCGATCGCCACCGCCACCATTGCCCAAACCCGCCATGATCGCATCATGCTCGATCAATCTCCTGATAGGCTTGCCAGCAGCGATCGCAGTCCTCAGCCGATACGGGACAATGGCTAAAGAGTAGCCGTTCATGAAGCGAGAATAGCAGTTGATAAGGCAACGGGTTGTCGATCAACAGCAGCAGCAGTTGATATTCGCCATCCGTGCGGCTATCGCTGAACTGAATCTGGCGGCGATCGTCTAGGCGGGTCAGCATCGCCATGTAAAGGGCACGACAGGCTTCTCGATAGTCTCCGGCTTGCTGAGCTTGGCGCGATCGCGCCACCCAGTCTTCAGCAGACCGCTGATTGCTCTGTGAATTGGGCGATTGGGTGAGGCGGCCGCTCTCTTGGATTAACCAAGCTCTGATGTAAGGATTTAGAACAGCGAGCTGCCAGCCAATCCACGCTAGCAGCACCCCAACAGCAAGGACAAGGATGGCGCGACCGAGCCAGTTGGGTGTGTCAACATCGACCGCCGGTGGACTCCAATCCGGAAGCCATTGATTGATTTCAAATTCAAACCACTCACCAGCTTGGTCACGAAACTGGCGCAGTTGCCAGCCAAGGCTTGTATCTTGATAGGTCGTTGCCAGCACAGCAGTTACAGGATAAGTTAACGCAGGGGCAGGGAGCGATCGCAGGGCGTGACCTTAATCTGCATGAGGAGATGAGACACCCCGGTTGATTCAGCCGACCGTCAGCCGACTGTGAACCATGCAGTTGGCTGACTGACAAAACTGGCTAAACTCCAGTCACCGAGAGGGTCAGAAGACCTGCCCCCTACATTGTCTCAACTGAGCCATTTCTGGGGCCAATGCAAAATTTTTGCAGTCAGCCCATGCAGTCGGTCAACGCCCGCTCCAACTCTAACCCAAACCCTTCGAGAGACTCTAGCCAAAACGGTAGCATGGAGGGTAGTTCTCTATCGGTAAGGATTTTGGCTGGTGTGGGTGTTGCCCGCACCAGCCAAAATCCTTACATGAATGCCACTACCGCATGGAGTTAAGTTGAATTAAATGCATGACATTATTGACCGTTAATGGATTTTTAAACCTCAATAAGCCTGCGGGTTGGACATCTCACGATTGCGTCGCAAAGGTGCGTAAGTTGGTGCATCAAAAGCGAGTGGGCCACGGCGGCACTCTCGACCCAGCCGCAACAGGGGTCTTGCCCATCGCCCTTGGTCGCGCAACGCGCCTGCTAAAGTATCTCAGTCCAGATAAAGCCTATCAAGCGACGGTGCGGTTTGGTCTCACCACTACAACTGATGACCTGGAGGGTGACATTCTCCAGGATGCGCCCTGCCCCGACCTCACCTGCGATCGCATTCAATCTATCCTGCCGCAATTTTTGGGCCGGATTGAGCAAATTCCGCCGAAGTACAGCGCCATCCAAGTTAATGGTCAACGGCTCTATGACCTAGCGCGATCGGGGCAACCCGTAGAGGTGCCGACGCGAACAGTCATGGTGCATGGCATTGATGTGCTGGACTGGCGATCGCAGCCCTATCCTGAACTGGATCTGGCGATCACCTGCGGCCCCGGAACCTATATTCGAGCGATCGCCCGCGACTTAGGAAACATCCTAGGAACCGGCGCAACCCTAGCCCACCTCACCCGAACCCGCAGTTGCGGACTATCATTGACTGACAGTCAGACCTTAGACGACATTGGCACCCAGGCTAAAGCCCAAACGCTGACTGTAATTCCACCAGCACCGCTCCTACAGCACTTGCCAGGGCTGACCTTGCCCGACGAGACAGCAAGGCGATGGCAGCAGGGACAAAAAGTGGCGATCGCCTCGGATGCTTCCGCCTATATCAACAGCAATCACCCAGCCCAGCCGTATCGAATCCATGCCACAACTAGCGACTTCCTCGGCATCAGTGAAGTCGTATGGAATGGAACCGATTGCCTGCTGCGCCCCCGGCTGGTTTATCACAGCCCACCGCCCATCCCTGAGTGACTTTATTACCGTTAACCCGGCAACAGTCAGCTACACAGGAATCGCTGAAAAATGAGACCTGAGCAAGCGACAACCGACACTACATCGGTAGCGATGCAGCCGCAGAGCTAGTGGGAGTCAAGGGTGTACCTGACAAGTTCAGCTCTAATCCTTCCCATGCCACCACGCTGTCAGGAAACGCTTCTGCAGTAACGCCTTTAATACCATCCATAAATTCATCATTATGGAGTGGGTCATGATGGAAAATGACCAGTTTCTTGACATTGGCAGCCTTTGCAACCTTGACCGCTTCTTGCCAAGTGGAATGTCCCCAGCCAACCTTACTCGACGTTTTGGAATAATATTCGTCGTCGGTGTAGGTCGAGTCGTAGATCATCACATCTGCGTCTCGTGCCAGCCACAGGACATTTTCATCCAAGCGATCGGTATAGTGTTCCGTATCTGTAATGTAGGCGGCGGCGTGCCCGTGCCAACTCACCCGGTAGCCCACGGCTTCACCCGGATGATTGAGCAGCCGATTATCCACGACTACATCACCAATCACCACCTGCTCTTCAACCTCTAGATCGCAGAAAGACATCTTTGATCCCATAATTTGAAGCGGCACAGGAAAGTTGGGATGCAGCATTTGGTCGTTGAGGCGCTGTTCAATGGTCGAACCATTAGGTGCAACTGCCCCATAGATGCGAAAGGTGTTAGCCTTCACGAAGGCTGGCGAAAAAAACGGAAAGCCCTGAATGTGATCCCAGTGGGAGTGGGTAAAGAACATATGGGCATCAACTGGAATCTGAGACATTAATTCTTGCCCCAGAACTCGTAACCCCGTTCCGCCATCAAAGATGAGGCGATGTCCGCCAACCCGCATTTCGATGCAGGACGTGTTGCCACCGTAGCGCACAGTCTCCGGGCCCGGACAAGCAATGCTGCCTCTCACGCCCCAGAAACGAACGATAAATTGGTCTTGTGCGTTAGACATGAATATCCCTTGCCAAGGTTCTATCGAATCATAGACAGTGAGTCGGAAGATGCGGCTGATTTGAGGGTCTAGCGTTTCAAATGTAGCCAGTCTTATCCCAGAACTATAGCGTATGCCAAAATTTGCTAAAAATCTTTACGATTCAACTAGCAGGTTTGCAGCAGTGATGATGTCAGTACCACCGTTGAGTGCAGCATCGGGCACATTGGCAATCAGAGCCGCTACGAACCGATGCAATAATGAAAACAACCCTGAAAGGAAATGAAGAGCTAACTTTGGCGATCGCAATCTCTACTACCATAGCCCAATCCCTAACTCAATCACTACAGTTAAGTGAATCAATTAAGTGAATCAATTGACCACTGCTGCAAGACATGCAGACCTGAGTGGCTAGTGAGATTGAACTGTAGCGGCGTTATCGTAATATAATTCTGCTGAATTGCACGAACGTCTGTTTCAATATCATTCTGCGATCGCGCCCAAGATTCAGGATGCATACCGTCTAGTTTAGCAGTGGAATATGATGGCGGGGTAGCGATCGCTGAGTCAACTTCTTGAACCACCTCGCCCGCCAGCCAGTAGTAGGTTTTACCGCGTGGGTCGATGCGCTTTTCAAATAAATCAGCAGTGTAGCGACGAATGCCCTGACGGGTCAGCACAACACCAGCCATGTCATGGGCTGGGACGGCTGGAACATTAACATTCAACAGAATAGACGACGGCAACGGATGCTGCTGAAGATGATGAACAAGGGTAACGGCAAAGTCGGCTGCGGGTTGAAAATTCTGTTCTGAAAAGCTGGCGAGACTAAATGCGATGCTGGGGATGCCTTCGATCGCGCCTTCCATCGCTGCCGAAACCGTTCCCGAATACAGCACATCTGTTCCTAGATTAGAACCATGGTTAATCCCTGAACAGACTACATCTGGAGGGGCGTCGAGCAGTGTGCCGAGAGCTAGTTTGACGCAATCGGAAGGCGTTCCTGAACAGGCCCAGGCATTTACATTGTCATGAAAGATTGACTCGATTTGCTCTGCCCGGATGGGTTTGTGCAGGGTGAGGCCGTGACCGGTAGCGGATCGTTCGCGATCGGGGCAAACAACCGTTACCGTGTGTCCAGCGGCTGCAAGAGTATTAGCCAGGGTGCGAATGCCGAGGGCAAAAATGCCATCGTCGTTACTAATCAAAAGGTTCATAATTGTAGCGAAAACATCTACGGCGATTCTAGGCGATCGGGCGCGGCGATGCGGGTAAAGGGCGATTAAGGTGAACGGCGCTCTCTGGGTGGCATTCTCATTAGCCGGAAGACGCTATCAGACGATGGGTAAACGGCAGGGGGCGGAACCGGGCAGATTGTACGTTTGGGATGCGAAGTCCTGTTAGAGTTGAACTAATGGATTGATACGGATTAATAGACTTGTTGTGAATTAGTTTTCAAAATCCTTGCAATCCTTGAATGGCAGGCACGTCAGCGATTTTTGCTTGAAATCCTTGAAACTCTTACTGCATGGTCATTTCAGCGATTTTCTTTGTTATTTCGCAACAAGTCCAATACAAATTGATACGGTCTATCGTACATTGCACCAGTCGCGTTTTATGACTAGCACCACGACACGGAATTTGGAATCTCAGTTGACCACTCTGCAAGCGGAGGCTAACGCGGCGATCGCTTCAGCAGACGGGCTAGAACAACTCGAACACCTGCGGATTCAGTACCTTGGCAAAAAGGGTCAGTTGTCGAAGGTTCTGGGCGGCATGGGCAAGCTTGACCCTAGCGATCGCCCCAAAATCGGATCGTTGGCTAACGAGGTGAAGCAGGTTGTACAAACCGCGCTGGATGAAAAGCGCACGGCCCTGCAAGCGGCCGCCATCGAAGCGCGACTGGCGGCGGAAACACTGGATGTAACGATGCCAGGCATCTATGCACCCCAGGGGCGATCGCATCCCTTGACCGGCACCATCGACCGAGCGCTCGATATTTTGGTGGGGCTAGGCTACACCGTTGCCCAAGGCCCCGAAATGGAGACGGATTATTACAACTTTGAAGCGCTCAATACACCTGCTGACCACCCTGCGCGGGATATGCAAGACACCTTCTACCTGCCAGATGGCAACTTGCTGCGCACCCACACCTCATCAGTGCAGATTCGCTACATGGAAGAAAACGATCCGCCAATTCGGGTGGCGGCTCCGGGGCGGGTGTATCGGCGCGATACGGTGGATGCCACCCATGCGGCCGTGTTCCATCAAATTGAGCTATTGGCCGTGGATGAGGGGCTGACCTTTACCGATTTGAAGGGTACAATCAAGGTCTTTTTAGAAGCAATGTTTGGTGACTTGCCGATTCGGTTTCGCCCTAGCTTTTTTCCGTTTACTGAGCCATCGGCTGAAGTGGATGTGCAGTGGAAGGGTAAGTGGCTGGAGGTGTTGGGCTGCGGCATGGTTGACCCCAATGTGCTGAAAGCGGTGGGGTATGACCCGGATGTGTACACTGGCTTTGCGGCGGGCTTTGGGGTAGAGCGCTTTGCCATGGTGCAGCATCAAATTGACGACATTCGCCGCCTTTATGCCAGTGACTTGCGGTTTTTGCGACAGTTTTAGCCGTCGTTTTGACTGAGCGCATTTTAACTGAGGGACGGGTCTGATTTACTCATCCCTTGCAGTAGTTCTGTCATTTGCCAGGATGGTACAGGCGGGCTAAACCAGTAGCCCTGAAAGGCATCACAATGGAGCGATCGCAGTTTTTCGACTTGTTCAGTCGTTTCGACCCCTTCTGCCACAACGGTTAGGTTCAGCCCTTGCCCCAACGTGATGATGGCGGAAATAATCGCCTCATCGCTGGGGCTGTTGGCAATGTCCTTGACGAACGAGCGATCGATCTTCAGCGTATGGAGCGGGAATCGTCGCAGATAGTTCAGTGAGGAATAGCCGGTGCCAAAGTCATCCATGGCAATGCGTAGACCCATCTGGTGCAAATTGTTCAACAGTTGACAGGTAAACTCCATATCCTGCATGGCGGCCGTTTCAGTGATTTCAACCTCTAATAGCTGAGCCTCTATTCCGGTTTGGCGTAAGATGGTGGCGATCGCATCTTGCAGGTTGGGGGCTTGAAACTGGCGAGCAGAAAGATTCACCGCAACGGGAATTGCTGGCAGCCCTAAGTCAGCCCAGATGCTAATCTGCTCACACACGGTTCGCAAGACCCATTCCCCAATCGGCACAATCAGCCCATTATCTTCAGCAATGGGGATAAAGGTCTGCGGTGAAATCAGCCCCAGATAGGAATGCTGCCAGCGCAGCAGGGCTTCCAGTTGGGTAATTTTTCCCGTCACGACATCTACTTGCGGTTGGTAGTGCAGCACAAACTCTTGGCGATCGAGAGCATGGTAAAGATGATTGCTGAGGGTGAGCCGCTCGGAAGCCGCAGAGCCGAGGGTCGCATTGTAGAACTGATAGTGGTCGCGTCCCTGTTCTTTGACGCGATAGAGGGCAGAGTCGGCGTGTTTCAGCAGAGTGGCCAAGTCGCCGCCGTCTTGCGGGTAGAGAGCAATGCCGATGCTAACGTTGATGTGCAGTTCGTGACCGCTAATGTAAAACGGAGGCTTGAGGGCATTGGCAATGCGTTCGGCAGCGTTGGCAGCCTGGCGCGGTGAGGTGAGGTGGGGCATCATCAGCGTAAACTCATCCCCACCCCAGCGGGCAATTAGGTTATTGCTGGTGAGGCACTGCTGCAAGCGTTGGGTAACGTGCTTGAGAATTTCATCACCGATCGCATGACCCAATGTGTCGTTAATCGTTTTGAAGCGATCTAGATCCAAAAACGCGATCGCCACCATGGTACGACTTTGGCGAGCATCTGCAATCGCAATGGGAAGCTGTTGTTCAAATAAACTGCGGTTGGGCAACCCTGTGAGGGCATCGTGAAAGGCTTGATAGCGGATGTGGGCTTCGGACTGTTCCCGTTTGATGGCTCCGCTGATGCCAGCGGCAATCGCCGATAAGATAGATTCTTCGCTGGTCGTCCAGAGGCGATCGCTGCGGCAATCATCAAACCCAATGTAGCCCCAGAGTTTACCATCGAGCTGAATCGGCATCATAATCATGGAACGAATGCGATCGCGATTCAGCAATTCCTGTTCATCCCGTGGGAATGTCGTAATCGGGCCATGTACCAACCTACCCTCCGAAAAGGCGGTGTACCAACGGTCTAGCCCAAATTCGCAGTACGGTTGATTTTGCCAGTGCGCTTGATGAATGCTTGGACTCACCCCTGCCCGCACCCATTCAAACCGCATACTCATGCAGACTGTGCCAGTCGTGGGGTGGGGATGGTTTTCATAAATATAGGCGCGATCGGCATCGACGGCCTGTCCTAAGATACGGAGGGCAATCTGGATAGCACTGTGAAAATCAGAGTTGATCAGCAGTTCGTGACTGGCTGCCGCGACCCCTCCCAGGAGGCGATCGCGCTTATACAGTTCGGCTTCGCTAATCTTGCGCTGAGTAATATTTTCAACCGTGCCTTCATAGCCCGTCACGTTGCCGTATTCATCATGGATAGCGCGAGCGCATTCAGAAATCCAGATCGTGCTGCCGTCTTTGCGATAAATCTCCGATTCAAAATTCCAGACCATGCCGTCTGTTGTCATCAAATACTCAAACTCATCCCGACGGCTCGCATCCACATAGAGCTGCTCGCGAATATTCGTGAGTGAATGCATCAGGTCAGCCGGAGAGTCGTACCCATAAATGTAAGACAGCATGGGATTCACAGTGACGTACTGACCATCTAGCGTCGTTTGAAAGATGCCCTCCAGCGAGTTTTCAAAAATGCTGCGATATTTGTTCTCCGTTTCTCGCAGACGCTGGTCAGTTTGTTGGCGTTCGATCGCAATCCCAGCCAGATGGGTCGCCGTATCCATCAGTTGCCAGTCTCTCGGCTGGGGCGATCGGGCTTGGGGATGGTAAATGCCAAACGTGCCCAGAACTTTCCCTCTAGAGGACACAATCGGCGTAGACCAGCACGCCCGCAGATTATATTGCCGGGCGATGTCTTGAAACCCTTTCCAGTAGGGATGGCTATAGGTATCTGAAACAGCGACACGCTGTTTGGTGTAGGCAGCCGTGCCACAACAGCCAATACCGGGGCCAATGGGCAGCCCGTTGACCGCCTCACAATAGGCCTTGGGCAGGTTGGGGGCGGTGGCGGTATGGAGCGTGTGGGTGGCAGGATCGACGAGTAAAATTGACCCCAGCGTTCCCTCCTGTTGTTGTTCGATCGCTTCCACCAACACCATCAGGGTATTTTCTAAGGGGCAGTCGGTCGCAATCATTTCCAGCACCTGCTTCTGGTGGTCGAGCCAAATACTGGCCTGCTGGCGATCGGTGACATCCCGCGACACGGCAATAACATCTTGAATCGTGTCGTCATCTGTGCCGCGCACTACTTTAATGGTGCTTTCAAACCATCGGTAGGAGCCGTTGCCATGGCGCATTCGATAGGTGAGCTGAAAACTATCCTGACGGCGATCGCCCAAAAGGCTCTGGCTGAGGCGATCCAGCAGAGGACAATCGTCGGGATGCAGGTATGCCTGGATGGGTTGACCGAGCAGTTCATCCGGTTCATGCCCCAACAAGCCCCGCGCGGCTGGAGAAACATATAGATAAACGCCGCGAATCGTATGCCGGGTAATCAGGTCGGTGGAATGTTCGGCTAAGAGCCGATAGCGCTTTTCGCTGTCTCGAATGGCTTCTTCGGCTTGCACCCGCTCGGTGATGTCTTCAAAGGCACCCAAAATTCCAATGACCTTGCCTTCATCGTTATGGATAGGAATGCGACTCACGTCTTTCCAATGTTCGCGCCCATTGGCTAGGCGCTCGTGGTGGGTGAGGTGCAGTTGGGGGCGATCGCGCTCCATGACGTAGCGATCGCGCTGGACGTGGCGATCGGCAAAGTCAGCATCCCAAAACTCATGGTCGGTTTTGCCAATAGCGTCGTCGGGAGAATCCAGCCCAATATAGTCAGCCCAGGCCTTATTCACGCCTTGGTAGATCGACTGCCGATCTTTCCAAAAGATATGCTGTGGAATATTGTCAATGATCAACCGCAGAAATCGCTCTTGATCGCGCAGCGCTTTTTCAGCCGCTTTGGCATGGGTAATGTCTTCAACCAAAATAACGACAAGGGGCTGTTGTTCGGTGGTGAGGGGAGACATGGTCAGCCGTCCCCACATCATCTGGCCGCTGCGATGAACGAGCCGACATTCGATAGACGGGGGTATGGAGAAGGTGCGATCGCGCTGCTGAGCTTGAATCACCAATTGTTCGATCGCATCATCGTCGGGATGATGGTAGCTATCAAAGTCAGTTTGATACAGTTCGTCAGCGGTGTACCCCAAAAGGGTCTGTAGGGCCGCGTTGCTATCGAGGATGCGCCCCGTTTCGTTGAGTAGCCCAATCCCGATCGCGGCGTTGTCAAAGATGGCACGTAGGCGACTTTCGCTATTTTGCAGAGCCGTTTCGGTTTGCTTACGGTTGGTAATATCAGTGATGAATCCTTCCAATCCTTGAACACAGCCTTGGTCGTCGTAGAGTCCATAGCCTTTTTCCCAGACCCATTTCACCTGCCCCCAGCCGGTATGGACGCGATATTCAACCACGTAGGGCTGATGGCGGGCGATCGCTTCATGAATGGCGCTCAGGACGAGGGCGCGATCGTCGGCGTGGGTCAGTTCTGTGTAGCTAATGAGGCGATCGCGTCCGAGAAGTTCGTGGCTCTGGTAGCCCAGCAGGTCGTAGCAGCCATCGCTTAAACAGGTCATCGACCATTCTGGGTCACTATCGGCAGCAAATACAATGCCGGGTAGGGAATTAATCAAGCGGGTCAGTTGATCCCGGTGGTATTGCAAGGAAACCTTGGCTTGCTGGAGCTGAATCACTGTGCCCAGGCGTGCGGCGATCGCGTCTACTGTTTCAACCTGTTGGGGATCAGCGTCTCGCACTTCGTTCATAAAGAACAACAGCACTGCAAACACCTGATCCTGCACTAAGATGGGAACCCCCAGCGCCGCGTGTAAATCTGCTGCGATCGCGGCATCAACACGCAAAAAGGCAGGAGACGCTTGGGTCACATCCGGCTGCCATTCTGGAGATTTTGACTGCCACACCCGCCCCGGAATGCCTTGACCCAGCTCAAAATAAAAATCTTGGCTAACGTTGTAAAACTGCGCCAACTTCAGATCGTCATCGTGCCAAATCGCACCGCGATATAGCCGTCGCTGAGTCGCATCGGGAAGCCACACTTCGCCCAAGCACCAGCCCGTCGCATCACAAATTTGATGCAGCACTGTGGTCAGCGCTGTTTGAACATCGCTACATTCCGCTAGCAGGGCCGTGAGAGAGGTGAGAAACGGGTGCAGATCCAGCGCTGTCGAATCAGTTGCCAACGCCATCACACTCATTGGTGCGATCGCACCGGTAGACGAAGCCTGAAATAGCTCAGGAGCCTGTCGCCGCCGCAGTTGCCCGACTATGCCGCTAATTTCTAGCACAATAGCCCCTAAGCATCTCACCGTGGTAGGAGAATAGGCGCGATCGGTCGCCGCACTGAAGTTGAGGCTACCAAACACAACGCCTTGCCATTCTAGGGGGATTAATAACAGCGATCGCGCCGTGGGCAGGGTATCAACCTCTGGCTGCTGTACCACGGTGTAGCTCTCTTGCTGAATAGATTCATAATCGGTTAGCAAATACACCATGCCTTGCTGCATCACACGCGGTGACCAGCCCAGATGGCACGGCACGTCCTGCGGCTGAGGGCGATCGCAAAGATCATAGAGCCGATAGGTTTGCTCCCCTATTTGCAGATTAGGAGCGATCGCCAAGGTGCAGCGGTCAAACGCCAAACAGCTTTGAAGATAGGGATACAGAACCGTCGCAACGTCATCAACTGAAGCAAGCGTCGAGAGTTGGGCCAGCAATTCGTAGAGCTGATCAAGCCACGGAGCGGTCATAGCATCGTCGTTGGAGCAATACTTCAACTCATTGAACATGTGGATCAGGGTACTGCCTATTCAACAAGGGGCGAACTTAGCCGATGGATCTAAAACGTTGCGCCGACTGCGCCAGGGGGGATTTAGAGCAGCGGGAACCGAGGAAGTCTTTAAGTTGGCGACTAGCCGCACGGGGGCAGAGTCGCATTTTTGAGGGCGACTAGGAGTTCAGCCTAACCTGTGCTGTGACGGTTATGCCACCCAATATCATCCAATCGGCTAATTGATACATCAGACTCCCAGTCTTCCCATGAAGCTACCTGAGTGACGCAAGTCTTATGCAGCGGTACAACTATTTAAAGTTCAGGAAAAAGTTCAGGAAAAAGTCCAGGAAAAAGCCCAGGAAAAAGTTCAGTCGATTGTCCATGAACCCTTGCCTGCGTCCTCCTGACGCTATCAAGCCGTAGCCATCTGGGGCGCTAGTTCGATGGAGAGGATAACTTAGAGTGTGAGAATCATGTTCAAGGAACTCGTCTTACGCTGCCGGTTGTTACGGACTATGGCAGACATTAAGGGCGATCGCCCGAATAAGCCTGATGGCGATCATGGAATCGGAGGTGAAGCCACTTTTGCGTCATGTGTATCCCCAACAATGTCCGAAAGGAAGCAAAATGCCTTTCTGCCAAAGTCCTTACCAATAGAGGACTACCATCAGCAGAGAGATTGAGAGAAAGGGCACAACGGTAGTATGCTCCGCAAAGATAATGCCTTGGAAGAGAACGGCGAAACGAGGATGCACTTCCTGCATTGATCGCCCATCAACCAGGCGCTCTCGGTCAGCCTTACCTAGGGCGCAGGTAGAGCTGTGATGCGGTTCTACTGTTAATCCACGGCAGGCAGATTGATCGGTACTATGGTAAAAGCAGATCCATCGCGCAGCCTGCGGGCA
>CAYSIR010000029.1:0-26331 GCA_964431105.1 uncultured Leptolyngbya sp.
TATCATTTTATCCAGTCACAGTTATCATCCACATAACGCGATCGCCATCTCCTAAAGTACGTTCTTCCCAGAAGAATTACACCACCAATAGATTCGGAGAACACCATTCCTAATTCCCTCCAACGATCGCACTCCCCCCATGCCTATGAAGCGATCGCTCCCCCTGTATCCAATCGCTAAAATGGTTCTAAACCAAACTCTTCTTGACCATGTTGACAACGACAGTGACCGATACCGGGCAAATTACCCTGCCTGAAGAAATCCGACAGCATCTCAAGTTGGTGAGCGGTAGCCGAGTTGAGTTCGTGATTGACGAAAACGGTCAAGTCAAACTTTTTCCGCTCGATGTTGCCGTAGAAACATTATCTGGTATCCTCCATCGTCCTGGCATGAAACAAGTTGTTCTCGAAGATATGGAAACCGCCATTTCTGAGGGGGCAAATGATTGGTCTTGATACCAATATCCTCATTCGATACCTCACCAGAGATGATGAACAGCAGTGGCAACAAGCCGTTCATGCAATTCAACAAAACCAACCTTGTTTCATCACGAATATCGTTCTGTGTGAGATCGTTTGGGTGCTCAGAGGTACAGCTTACAGTTTTCAGAAAGATGAAATCATCAATGTTTTAGAAGCCATGCTACACAGTGCCGCCTTTGAATTTGAAAACCGCTCAACGGTTGACCAAGCTCTACAGCGATACAAGCAGGGTAAAGCTGATTTTTCAGATTATTTGATTGGGGCAATCGCTCAGCAAGCAGGCTGCACAGAAACTTGGAGTTTCGATAGCAAGCTGAAGGATGAAAAGGGTTTTCAATGCTTGGAATAATGTTGATAGCTAGCCCTGTGTTTAATCTATCCAACACAGTCGCACCTAATATAGTTCGAACGCTGTCAAACCAATCGAGAGAACATCGCCCATGACCATAGCTGACTCGACCCATCGCTTTTCAGACCGGGTTGAGAACTACGTCAAATATCGCCCCAGCTATCCAACAGAGGCGATCGCCCCGCTCTTGTAGGGTGCGTTCTCCCCTTCAACCCCCTCCTACTCCACTGATAAATTTTAAGAAACGCACCATTCGTATAAATTCTTGAAGCCAACGATCGCCCTCCCCCACTCCCACAAAGCGATCGCTAGTTGCCTATATTTTTCAATAACATTTCAACCGGTTTTAGTACGGGGCGCTATCAGACTGGTCTGATGATGACATTGTGACCGCGATTAAGCGTGACCCGAATGATGGCTTGCTGGCGTCCTGGTGCCGAACCTATCGCCCCGACCTTTGGAAACGGGTTTTGGATGAGGTGGGTGATGACGACAGAAAACGTCTTCTGTCGGAAAATGGGAAATGAATGGCGCGATCGCATCAACTATTTTCTGGGCGGTCGCCAGCAAAGCTCATACACATCGCCTGATTGTATTGTTGGCTGCGGTACAACCTGATCGAACGGGTGAACGACATGGACTCAAACCATAAAGGTAATAGGGGCGATCGCCCCTAACTTATCTGATCTTACCACGGCAACACTTCACCATTAGAATGCCAGAATGTGCCAGTGTTCTCTAGAGTCAGCTCATCGATACGCTTCAACAGTCCATCCACTGCATCTTCTGGAGTAATGCCATTTGGGGTAAAGTCAGTCATACGGGTGCTGACTAAGCCAGGGTGCAGAATGGCAACAGCAATCCCGCGTGGTTTTAAGTCGTGAGCTAAGGATTTGCCCGCCATTGATACGGCAACTTTCGACATCCGATAGCCGTAGGAATTGCCGGAGGTGTTGTCGGCGATCGATCCCATACGGCTTGTCATGATGACAACTTTTGAACTGTCGTGTAGTTGCGGCAGCAGGGCTTGGGTGACGCGCAAGGTTCCCAAGGCATTCACTTCAAATTGTTGGCGGATGCTGTCAAAGTCCAGATGTTCCAGCGTGGTGCGTTTTAGAATCCCGGCATTGTTAATCAGCACATCAATGGGCAGATCGCCGAATAATTCAGATAAGTCTGACACCAAGGTGTTGGACGTAATGTCGATACCGGCTTCAACCTGAATGCCGAGGGCTTTCAGTTCATCAGATGGGGTGCGACATACGGCGATGGGGCGATCGCCCCGTGCTTGAAGCTGCCGACAATATTCCAAACCAATGCCGCGATTAGCGCCGGTGATCACATAGGTTGCCATACTGAATGCTCGCTGGTTCAACAATGCCTATCGTAACGGAGGGTTCGGGTTTTTAGCTCGGAGCTGTGAACTCTGATGCCACAATCATGGAGCCAATGCCTGAATCGGTAAAGATTTCTAGCAGTAGGGAGTGAGAAATGCGGCCGTCAAGGATGTGAGCCGCTTTTACCCCCTGCGCCAGCGATCGCACGCAGCAGTTCACTTTGGGAATCATACCGCCGCCGACAATACCGGCATCAATGAGGGCGCGGGCTTGCTGAATATCCAGCTTGGGCAGCAGCGTTGAGGGATCGTTGTAGTCTTGCAAAATACCGGGCGTATCGGTAAGCAAAATCAGCTTTTCGGCTCCAAGGGCGGCAGCTAGCTCACCGGCAACCGTATCCGCGTTGATATTGTAGGCTTGCCCGGTTTCATCTTCACCGACGCTAGACACAACAGGGATGTAGCCTTTTTCGACTAGCGTTTCAATAATATCAGTATTCATGGCGCTGACTTCACCGACAAAGCCGATGCCCTCTGCGCCCTGGGGACGGGCCCGCACTAGGTTTGCATCCTTGCCACATAGCCCGATCGCCAGACCTCCGGCTTGGTTGATGAGCGACACGATTTCTTTGTTAACGCGACCCACTAGCACCATTTCCACCACATCCATTGTGTCGGCATCGGTGATGCGCAGTCCGTTTTTGAACTGGGGTTCAATGTTGAGCTTGGTGAGCCAGGAATTGATTTCGGGGCCGCCGCCATGCACGACCACGGGTCGCAGCCCCACGCAGGACATGAAGACAATATCCCGCATCACCGTTGCCTTCAGGGTGCTGTCTTTCATTGCAGCGCCGCCGTATTTGACGACGATGGTGCGTCCGGCAAATTCCTGAATGTAGGGCAGGGCCTCGCTGAGAACTCGAACGCGGGTAGCTTCGGCTGGCTTGATGGAGTCGTTATCGTGAGTCATGAAGGATGGTTGCAGGTAGGTTAGTCGTTAGCGATGGTGCCGTGGCTGAGTCGTCAACCGGCGATCGCCCCCAGAGATTTTGGCAGAAATTGGGGCAGCCGCGAGCGGTGGTTCATCATAATGTTATGAAATCCCCATGATGGTCTACGCTTCGGGCGGCGCGGCAGGCAACTGTTCGGGGCGCAGGATACGCTGAATGCCGTCTAAAATTTGGTCACAAACCTGGTCGGGGGACTGACTGGCCTGAATCGCAACGGTAACATCGGCTTGGGCATAGAGCGATCGCCGTTGGTTCAGCAGGGTTTCTAGAACTTTTTGGGGATCGGGGGCTTGCAGCAGCGGCCGAGTGCGATCGCCGCTCAGCCGCTCCAGCAGCACTTCTGTCGGGGTATCCAGCCAGACAACAACGCCATGTTGCAGGTAGCTCCAGTTTTTGCGTTCGATGATGATGCCGCCGCCTGTCGCGATCGCCATGCGGGTGTAGGGTGCAAGCTGGCTCAAAACCTGGGTTTCCAGTTCTCGAAAGGCAGATTCGCCCTCATTAGCAAACAGGTCAGCGATGGGCCCTGCTGCCTGCTCAATGATGGTGTCGGTGTCGGCAAAGCGATAGCTGAGTCGTTTGGCTAATTGTTGACCGACGGTGCTTTTGCCCGCGCCCATCATGCCAATCAAATAAACGTTTGTGCCTTTAAGAAAATCGTTCACAATAATGTTGCTTGTCAAATAGATGCAGTTAGATGCAGTGCAATCCTAGCCGCGATCGCCGTTCCGATTGTATCAGAGCGCTTTAACGGTATACATTGAGCAAAGGGTAGGCTCACTCTGCCACCCCCCTGCTAAGGCTGAATTGCGATCGCCGCGTTCCGCCGGAATTGCCTCGTATGATAAGAACACGCGCCCAGTGAACGCCCATGACCCGCTATTTCCGTCCCAATGTTGCTGACATGACCGGGTATAAACCAGGGGAGCAGCCCCGCCCCGGTACACCTGTAATCAAACTCAACACCAACGAGAATCCATACCCGCCCTCTCCCGCTGCGATGGCGGTGTTGCGATCGCTGGATAGTGAATGGCTGCGGCGATACCCCACTCCCTACGCCGATGATTTTCGGCAGGCGGTGAGCGAGGTGCATGGCGTGCCAATGGATTGGATTGTGGTGACCAACGGCAGTGATGAATTGCTGAATGTGTTAGTGCGGGCCTGCGCCGAACGGCAGCGCCGGGTCGTTTATCCCACGCCAACCTATGTGCTGTACCATACCTTGGCAGAAATGCAGCCTGCTGAAGTTGTCGAAGTGCCCTACGGTGCGAATAATCAACTGCCGATTGCAGACTTAGTGGCCGCCGATGGAGCCGTCACGTTTATTGCGTCGCCCAACAGCCCATCGGGTCATGTGGTGCCGCTTGAGGATTTGCGCACCCTTGCCTCTAAACTATCTGGGGTGCTGGTGGTGGATGAAGCCTATGTGGACTTTACCGACCAAACCGCGCTGCCGCTGGTGCATGAGTTTGAAAATGTGATTATCAGCCGTACCCTGTCCAAGGGCTATTCGCTGGCAGGGTTGCGCTTGGGGTTTGGCATGGCTCAGCCGACGCTCCTCAGCGGCTTATTCAAAATTAAGGATAGCTACAATGTGGATGCGATCGCCTGCCTCGTTGGGGCGGCCGCCATGCGCGATCAGGATTATAAAAATGCCTGCGCTGAGAAGGTGAAAGCAGAACGGGAAGAGCTAGCGATCGCCCTGAAGCAGCTTGGCTTTGAGGTTCCTGAAGGCGTACAGACCAACTTTCTGTTTGTGACGCCGCCTAACGATAATGCCGAGGCGATTTATCTAGCCCTGAAAGAACGGGGCATTTTGGTGCGCTATTTCAAACAATCGGACGTGAGTAATAAGCTCCGCATCACTGTTGGCACTCAGGAACAAAATCAATTGCTGATTGAGGCGCTAGTGTCGCTGGTGTAGGCTTAGCCCTGCTGAATTTGGTAGTCCTCTATGGGTAAGGCTTTGGGTGGTGTGGGCGACGCTCACACCACCCAAAAGTCTTATATGAATACCGCTATCCTGAATTTTTATGGACATTGAAGCCGGAACGCTTTATGTGGTCGGAACGCCTATCGGCAATCTGGAAGACATGACCTTTCGGGCAATTCAGGTCTTGCAGCAGGTGAAGGCGATCGCCGCTGAAGACACTCGCCACACCGGAAAGCTACTTCAGCATTTCCAAATTTCGACGCCGCAGGTTAGCTACCATGACCATAACCGCCGCACCCGTTTGCCGGAGTTGCTGGCTCGGTTGCAGCGGGGGGAGGCGATCGCCCTCGTCACCGATGCGGGAATGCCGGGAATTTCTGATCCGGGCTATGAACTGGTACGCGACTGCATTGCGGCGAATATTCCGGTTGTGCCCATTCCGGCTGCGACGGCCGCGATTACGGCTCTGAGTGCGTCGGGGTTGCCCACCGATCGCTTTGTCTTCGAGGGATTTTTGCCCACGAAAGCCAAACTGCGCCGCGATCGCCTCGATCAGTTGCAAAGCGAATCCCGTACTCTCATCCTCTATGAAGCGCCCCACCGATTGGTCGAAACCTTGATGGATTTGGCGGTTACGTTAGGTGGCGATCGCGCTGTGGTGGCTGCCCGCGAACTCACCAAACGCTATGAAGAATTTTGGCGGGGAACCTTAGATGAGGCGATCGCTCACTATCAACAGCACTCCCCCCAAGGCGAATTTACCCTTGTCGTTGCCGGGATGCAGCGAGAGCAGCCCATCTTGTCTGAGGATGCGCTTAAATCCGAACTACAGGGACTCATCCGGCAGGGCTTATCGCGATCGCAAGCCAGTCGGCAATTGGCGCAACAAACCGCCCTGTCCCGCCGACAGATCTATCAGCTTGCCCTAGCGATCGCCGATGACGAGTCTGTTGAATCTGTTGAATAATGCACATGTTGCCAATTGGAACTTAACCGCAAAGGATTGACGAAATGAAACAATGGGTTTTCTCCTGGGCACTTCTGGCCTTGATGGCAGTGGGCTGTAGTCCTCCACCAACCCCCCCCGTTCAATCTGATACACCGGACGCAACAGAAACCCCTGGGCCCAGCGTCGATGCACCTGCGATCGCCGAACCTGCCGAGTCTGCTGAGTCTGCTGAGCCATTGCCCATCCCTGACGCCACTTCCGATCGGCTGATTTCTGATGCAGGCATTGGATCTGCCCTGCTAGGCATGACGCTTGGCGAGTTCAAGCAAGCCATTGGCGATGCCTACCGTCTGGAGCCGATCGCACCGTTCATGGCTGACTTTGATGCGATCGCGGTTCAGCAAAACGGAGAGGCGCAATACTACATCCTGCATTTGGCTGGCACTCCGCTGACGGATGATGACAGGATTCAAGGGCTTCGCACCGACAACCCGCGCTACCAAACTGCCGAAGGGATTGGCCCTGGTAGTGCGATCGCCACCGCCGAAGCCCTCTACGGCAATGCCACTCTGTCATACAACGTCGATAACGAAGGGCGTGAATATGTGCGGTTTGATGCGTTCGAACTCACCAACTTGGTTTTCGGTACGGGCAATGCCAATGTAGAGACCGCTGGTATTTATCCAGATTCAACTAGCGCTTATAACGAAACAGACGACTATCGCCCGGACGCCGCCATCGAATCTATTTTGCTTGTCTGCCTCACCGCAGGCTGCACCAATGCGCCTCAATAATCCCAAAAACTCCGCCTCCAAATGGGGAATCTATGCCCTCTTATCTGCTCGACTCATCCATCGGGCAGATGAAACTAACAAGATAATTTTTTATGATGCGATTCTAAACTTGTGTTTGTTGGGTTAGAGCTAGCCCCGTTAGGCTGGCAACTGTAGGGTGCGTCTCTCGGCAGTCTTAAAATTAGCTGTACTTTGAAGGCTTTTAAGGCTCACCAGATAGGATGGTTCGCGTAGGGTTTGCACCGTCTAGGATTGGTTCTTTGCCGAATGCCCTAAGCGGATTGACCGCTCACCTGTCCCATGCTCCAAGCGCGTGGCGCTCTGCCAAGCAACTTTCGGTTGTCCAAGTGCATCTGCCCAATTCTCGTTATAAAAGCTTCATTAACTGCGTTAGCTCTGCTGAAATGATGGCAGCATTATTCCGGCAGGTTTTGGCTGATTTTAACCGGCTGTCATGAACTCGGTTGAGTAAATGCTGGTCAATGCAGGCGATCGCCCTTTCCATTCACCGTATCCAGATAATAAACTCCTTCAAAAGCCTTGATCTGTCATGTCTCTTGGAAAATCTTCAGAACGTCCACGCCTACTGGCTGTAGACGATACGCCAGACAATCTCATTTTGTTGGATGCCATCCTAGCTGATGAAGGGTATGACATCCGCACGGCTGCTAATGGTGAGGCAGCGCTTCAGCAGATTAAGTGTGACCCGCCTGATCTGCTGCTGTTGGATGTCATGATGCCTGGCATGGATGGATACGAGGTAACGCGCCGTATTCGCCAAAATCCCAACCTGCCGTTTATCCCGATTGTGTTGGTTACTGCTCATGATGACTCTGATCTTGTGGAAGGTCTAGACATTGGAGCGGATGACTTTATTCGTAAGCCGGTCAATGCTGATGAATTGCTGGCACGGGTGCGATCGCTACTGCGCCTAAAGCGAAGCATTGACCTTCAAACGGAGATGGCCAAGCGACAGGAAGATTTTGTGATGCGCCTAACCCATGATTTACGAACGCCTCTAGTGGCGGCGGATCGGATGCTGCATTTGTTTCAGAGCGAGGCGTTTTGCTCGCTGTCACCCGATATGCTAGAGGCGATCGCCGTAATGATTCGCAGTAATGAAAACTTGCTGCAAATGGTCAACACATTGCTGGAGGTCTATCGTTACGACGCTGGGTATAAGACACTCACGTTTTCTATCTGTAATGTGGTGGAAATGCTGCAAGATGTGGTGAGCGAATTGCAATTGTTAGCGCAGGAAAAGGGTCTAAATTTAAACCTCGATGGTGCTATATTCATGCAATCTGAGCAGCCCAAGGTACTGGTACGAGGCGATCGCCTAGAATTGCGGCGAGTCTTCACCAATTTGGTCGGCAATGCCCTCAAGTTTACAAAGCAGGGCAGCATCACCGTGCGCGTCGCTGAACAAGAAATCCCAGCTATGGAACGCCAAAGTGATGCACCGACCTCCTCGATCGTGGTAGAAGTGGAAGACACCGGCCCTGGCATCAGCCAAGCTGACCAAGCAGTGATTTTTGAGCGATTCCGCCAAGGGAAGGACAAGCGCGCCGGAAGCGGTTTAGGGTTATATTTATCTCGACGTATTTTAGAAGCCCATCAAGGGCAGGTGATGGTTCATTCTGAACTCGGAAAGGGTTCAGTCTTTACTGTGCGGCTGCCCGGCATACAGATGGAGACAATGCCGGAAAAGCCGAAACGCCCCCTTGAATGCAGTCGCTATAGCTGAGCGGGCAGTGGAAAGCCGTCGTGTCAGCGCTACAATCGTTTCATCTCAAGCGTATGTCATTGTCTTCCCTGCCTCCCAAGTCTACCAATGCTCTCAGGCGCATTCGAGCGGTCAGCCATCTGCTTGATAATGCTATCCCGATTCCTAGCACGGGCATTCGGGTGGGTATTGATCCGTTGATTGGGCTTTTTCCAGGGGGCGGTGATGGCATTAGCCTCCTGTTCTCGGTTTACATTGTGCTGGAATCGTTGCGGTTTCGCTTGCCCAAAGAAACGCTGATCCGCATGGTAATGAATGTGTTGGTGGATGCTGTAGTCGGCTCTGTGCCTATGGTGGGCGATTTGTTTGATGTTGCTTGGAAGGCCAATGCCCGCAATATCCGCCTAGTTGAAGCCCATTTGGATAATCCTCAGCCTCAAACGATGAGCGATCGCCTAGTTGTCTGGGCGATCGCTATTGTTTTGATGCTGTTGCTCGTTGGAGCGATCGCGCTGATTGTGGGCGCAATTCGCGTTTTAGCCTGGCTACTGACCGGCGGATAAACGGCCAGCATTGCCAGGATTGCAGCCGCTATTTCACCGGAGTCAGTTCTTTCTCCTCAGAGTAGTTGGAGTTGGTTTCTGGTGCATCGGCTTCAGACGGCGGCACCACCTGCCAAAACTTCGGCAGGTATTCATCCCAATTGGCCAGGATAGTCTGGGCGCGATGGCTTTGGGTGCGATCGCGATAGGCTTGAATCAAGGCCTTAAGCTGCTGAGCGCCCGCGTCCGTTTGCACTCGCTGGAGGCTCACAATTTCAGGATTGACTTTCGCTGGGAGGGTGTCATCTTCATCCAGGAAATAGCCCAATCCACCCGTCATCCCTGCACCGACATTGCGACCCACTGGGCCAAGGGACACGACAATCCCGCCGGTCATATATTCGCAGCAGTGATCCCCAGCACCTTCAATCACCGCTTGCCCCTTCGAGTTTCGCACCGCAAAGCGTTCACCGGCTTGTCCATAGACATAGAGCGTGCCGCCGGTTGCGCCATACAAACAGGTATTGCCGACAATCACGTTCTCAGCCGGATCGTAGGTGGCATCTGGAGATGGGGTGATGATGATTTCACCGCCGTGCATCCCCTTGCCAACGTAGTCATTGGCTTCACCCACGAGGTTCAACGTCATGCCCGGTAGGTTAAATGCCCCGAAGCTTTGCCCGGCGCTGCCGGTAAACGCTAGGGTAATTTGCCCCTCGAAACCTCGATCGCCGTAGTTTTTGGCGATCGCCCCCGCTAGCCGCGTACCAACGGTGCGATCGGTGCTGATGACGGTTGCAGAATGAGTCACGCTAGACTGGTGCGCGATTGCGGTCTGAATCGCTTCGTCCGCCAACAATTCATCATCTAGAACTGGGCCATTGCTGTGAACATCAGCGTGGTTTAACCAACGGCGATCGCGACGGGCGTCGGGCAGTTTAGTCAGGCAGTCTAGGTTCAGCGCCGCCGTTTTGGTGAGGGTGACATCGGTGCGCGGGGTCAGCAAATCTGCCCGACCAATTATGTCTGTCAGCGATCGATAGCCCAACCGAGCTAGGAGCGATCGCACCTCTTGCGCCACAAAGTAGAAGAAATTGACCACATGGTTCGGCACGCCGGTAAAGCGCTTCCGCAGTTTTTCTTGCTGCGTCGCCACCCCAACCGGGCAGTTGTTGGTGTGGCAAATCCGCGCCATGATGCAGCCTTCTGCGATCATCGACACCGACCCGAAACCATACTCTTCCGCCCCCATCAACGCCGCCATCATTACGTCCCAGCCGGTTTTCATGCCGCCATCAGCCCGCAGCAGCACGCGATCGCGCAGTTGATTTTCCATAAGGACGCGATGCACTTCCGTCACGCCCAATTCCCAGGGAACCCCGGCGTGCTTGATGGAACTCAGCGGCGATGCGCCCGTGCCGCCATCATGTCCCGAAATTTGAATCACGTCTGCATTGGCTTTGGCAACACCGGCCGCAACTGTACCGATGCCGACCTCCGCCACCAGTTTCACCGACACTTTTGCCGTTGGGTTAATCTGATGCAGATCGAAAATTAACTGCGCTAAATCCTCAATAGAGTAAATATCGTGGTGGGGCGGCGGCGAAATCAGCGGTACGCCAGGCTTCGATCGTCGCAGCATGGCAATATAAGGACTGACCTTTTTGCCGGGTAGCTGTCCGCCTTCACCGGGCTTTGCACCCTGCGCCACCTTAATTTCAAGCTGTTTCGCCGTCGCTAGATATTCCGGCGTTACCCCAAACCGACCGGAGGCAATTTGCTTAATGGCTGAACTGGCGGTGTCGCCATTCTGTAACCCCTTCAAGTGCGGGAATGCTTTAGAATTTCCGTCGCTATCCACATCGTTAATCATGCGGAAGCGGGCCGGGTCTTCCCCGCCTTCCCCAGAGTTAGATTTTCCACCGATGCGATTCATGGCCACCGCCAACGTTTCATGGGCTTCCCGCGACAGCGATCCCAGAGACATTGCCCCGGTACAAAAGCGCTTCACAATAGCCTCAATCGGTTCTACATCATCAATGGAAATGGGGGAGCGATCGCTCTTGAAATCGAGCAGATCCCGCAGTGCCGTCACTGGACGGTCTTCCAGATATTGCTTATACGTCTCGTAATGGTCGTAATTTTCTTCACCGACCGCCTTGTGCAGCGCCTTCGCCATTTCCGGGCTGTTCATGTGGTATTCACCACCGGGTTTGTAGTTAACGAACCCGAAGTTTTCCAGTTTTTTGACGCTGAGCTGCGGGAACGCCCGCTGATGGAAGGACACCACCTCCTGCGCCACGTCTGCAATAGTCAGCCCACCCAAGCGAGAGGCCGTCCCCCGGAAGGCAATAGCCAACAGTTCGCTGCCAATGCCGATCGCTTCAAAAATCTGAGCGCCGTGGTAGCTACTCAGCAGTGAGATACCCATCTTCGACAGAATTTTCAGCAAACCCGCCTCAATTGCATGGCGATAGTTTTGCTGCGCCGCCTCAATGGTGAGGGACTCAATCCGCCCCCGCTGCATCATATTTTGAGTTTTGGTGCTAGCCCACCACTGCCGCACCGTTTCCCAAGCCAAATAGGGGCAAACAGCACTCGCGCCGTAGCCAATCAAACAAGCAAAGTGGTGGGTACTCCAGCATTGCGCCGTATCCACCACCAAGGAGGCTTTCATGCGCAGCCCTTCGCGGATTAGGTGGTGATGCACCGCACCGACTGCCAGCATCGGCGGAATGTAGCTAGTATTTTCGCTGAGTTCACCGGCATTGCCATCGGTCAACAGGCGATCGCTCAGTACCAAGATTTCGTGCCCCGACTTCACCGCATCATCCGCTTGCTGACACAGGGTTTCGATTGCCCGCTTCAAGCCTTGGGGGCCAGTCGTAATGTCATACAGAGTGGAGAGATTTGCTGTCTTAAATGCCGACTGACGAATTTCAGCCAGTTCCCCATCGTTCAAAACCGGCGATCGCAGCTTCAGCAAACGCGCATACTCCGGCTTCGCTTCCAGTAAATTGCCCCGTGCCCCTAGTTCAATATTGAGCGACATGACCAGACTTTCCCGCAGCGGATCGATCGCCGGGTTCGTCACCTGGGCAAAGCGCTGTTTGAAATAGTCATAGAGCAAACGCGGCTTAGTAGACAGCACCGCCAGCGGAATATCATCCCCCATACAGAAGGTCGGCTCTTTGCCTTGGGCTGCCATTGCTTCCACAATCATTTCCACATCTTCGGTGGTGTAGCCAAAAGCGACTTGCTGACGCAGCACCGCTGCATCGCCCATCGTCGGTTCGGCCGCAAAGGATTGGGGTTGCAAATCCACCCGCTGCTCCTTCAGCCACCTGCCATAGGGCTGACTGCGGGCTACCCGCTGCTTAATTTCCCAGTTGGTCAAAATTTCATTGCGCTCTAAGTCAACCGCGATCGCCTGTCCGGGGCCGAGGCGGCCTTTCTCCAGAATCTCAGCTTCTGGCAGATCCACCACTCCCGCCTCGGACGACACCACAATGTAGCCGTTCTTGGTAATGCTGTAGCGGGCAGGGCGTAATCCATTGCGATCGAGCGTTGCGCCGACTGTCTTACCATCGCTAAACACGATCAACGCTGGACCATCCCAGGGTTCCTGAATACCGCTGTAGTATTCGTAGTAGTCCACAATTTCGGGATAGTTGTCTAGCTCTGGCTGGTTTTTGTAAGCTTCCGGCACCAGAATCATGACCGATTGCAGCGGCGTGCGCCCCGATCGCACTAATAGCTCCATGACATTATCCAACGTGGCCGAATCGCTGTTGTCGGGGTTCACGATCGGCTTCAGCATTTCCAAGCGATCGCCCCAAGCCGGATGCTGCAATTCCGCTTCCCGCGCCATCATCCAGTTGATATTGCCCAGTACGGTATTGATTTCGCCGTTGTGCCCTAGCAATCGCATCGGATGCGCTAGGGGCCACTTAGGCATGGTGTTGGTGCTAAAACGACGGTGGTAAATTGCGAAGGGGCTAACATAGCGCTCGTCTTGCAGGTCGAGGTAGAACTCACCCAAGATCGCCGATCGCACCATGCCTTTATAGACAATCGTGCGCGACGATAGCGAACAGATGTAGAACTCGCCCAGCGCCGCCGTCAACATAGCATCGGTTTGTTCAGCCGCCAAGACGGCGATCGCCCGTTCAATTTGCTTACGAACAAGATACAGTTGCCGCTCTAGCTCATCCCCCACCGCGTCGGACGACTGCACCAAAAATTGTTGGACAGCGGGGCGGTTCTCAAACGCCTGCGGCCCTAGCACATCTGGCTTGACGGGCACCGATCGCCAACCCAAAAAGGTTAGCCCCGTCTCGGCAACCACCGTTTCAACTACTGGACGGATCAGGGCGATCGCCGACTCATTCATCGGCAAAAACGCCATGCCGACGCCGATATGGGTAAAGGCATCTGGAACCGCCATCCCGTTTTCTATCATCCAGGCTTGAGCGATCGCCCAGGGAATGGCCGTCATCACCCCCGCACCATCGCCAGAATCTTGATCCGCACTGCATCCACCCCGGTGTTCCATGCAGCTCAGCGCCGTAAGGGCAGTTGTGATCAGGCCATGGCTGCCTCGACCATTTTGGTCGGCCACAAACCCAACCCCGCACGCATCTCGCTCTTCAACCAGCCATCGCTGTCCTGCATAACCTGGATCGGGCGCGTGATTGTGCTGATTGTGCTGAACGACACCTGAGTTTCCCATAGTAAATCAATCCATCCTGCTCGCATTGATTGTCAAAAGAGAGTGGATATATCTTCCACTCCCAACGTGAAAAAAGATTGATGAAGCAAAATCATGACCGTAGGCATAAAGGCGGATTATGAACGAGGCTCAATCCGTCTGCTGTCATCACTGTTGGGGTCACGGTCTTTAATTTAGACTCGAATGCAGACACCCACTAGACCATTGACCCTCGGCTGCATCACAGGTCGCGATGCTGACTTGGGGCAGCGATGCGCAAGTCAGCCGTCAAGTTAGCCGTGTGAATGAGGGCGATCGCCGGTGGTGGTGTGCCTACGAGAGGCCTATTTCACTTATATCGGGATCAGCACGATATGGTCTAGTCCTCCTGGCTTAGCCTTTGGCTGGAGGAAACGGATCGTGACTGACGCTAGCTCTCAGATAGCGCTGATAGCGCTACCGGCAAGACTTGGGTGAGTCCGCCTATCATCGATTGATACCATGATTGATACCATTGGTGCGATCGATCGCCGATGCAGTGAATGGCAGCCGCCGCGCCCCGCTCAGTCGGCACAGTATCTTGTTCGCGAACGATCGCGCACTGCAGTCAAGCCACAAATGAGCCATTTCTTATGGGGCTAGGCGATCGCTGTACTAAGGCAATAGCTTAAAAATAGTACGGTATGTCATCGGTGAGAGCAAGCCTTAGAATTACGGAAATTCTGGCAATTGGCTGATTGCGGTGAACCGATTTGGATTATAAAAAGCATTCCGTCCCACCAGCGTTACTGTGCTTAAGAACACGATTTTCGAGGTTCTAACATTGACTTTTTCTATTATTACGATAATTTGCAAAACTCCGGTGTTGGTAATGAACCAATGTCTGGTAGTTACGTCAGTATTTGATGATTTTTGAGCTTCGCCCTGCAACCGTTGGTGTTTCCTATGCCCCCACTGCCTATCCCATCCAAGCGATCGCCCAAGTTTTATCGGAGGCTTCGTCTCGCGGCTCTCGTCCTTGGTTCGTTAATCTTTGCCGGCGAGACGGCTACTCCGGTCTTTTCTCAAATGGTTAGTACGTCTCCAACGTCGTCTTGGCTACCAACTGCTCCGGCAACAGTGGTGAACTTGGAGCAAAGCGGCACTCGCCTCTATTTCAATGGGCGCACTGTGGTGGCTGGCTGGAGCCAGCGACAGCAGCGCATTGGCGTTACCGATCGCGCTTTGCTAGAGCTATTGGGAGCAGATTTGCTAGACAGCACTGACCCATCGGTGCAGCCGGTGCAATGGTATTCCGATCCGACTGCGCTACCGCTGAATCTCACCACCTGGCTCACCCCGACCCGCCGATATGTAGATATTACCGACCTGATCACGGCACTGGGCTGGGAGATTGTACCCAACGGCACCACGCTGATTATTATGACCCCCAATGCTCAGGTTCGCAATGTTCGCCATAGTCGGCAGCCCTGGGGCGATCGCATTGTGGTGGACTTGCAGCAACCGGCCGCCTGGCAAATGGATACGGTGGATGGTGAATTACGCCTGACTATTGATGCGGCAACGGATTCACCCGTAATTCAGGCGATCGCCCCATCGCTGCGCGCTACCTCACCGATTTTAGGAATTAGCGCTCAGGGCAATCAAACCACGATTCGGATTCGCAGCAGCGCCCAAGAACCGGACGTGATTACCTTACCCAACCCCGATCGCTTGGTGGTGGACTTACGAACCGATCCGGGGCGACCCCGCCAAATTACCTGGGCCCCTGGCATTCAATGGCGCGAAGAGACGGTGCGCGTGGGCAATGCCCTGTTTCCAGTGGTGTCGCTGGTGGTTGATCCCCGTGTGCCAGGTGTGGATTTGCGGCCGATTTGGGGCAATTCCACGCAGGTGGTCGGCACGACTCCGCTGGCAGCGGCAACGCAACAGTCTGGGGCGATCGCGGCCATTAATGCAGGATTTTTCAATCGCGATAACCAAAATCCCCTTGGGGCAATTCGGCGGGATGGGCGCTGGGTGTCGGGCCCGATTCTAAACCGGGGCGCGATCGCCTGGGATGAGTCGGGCAATGTGGCAATCGGGCGGCTCCAGCTTCAGGAGGTAGCCACCCTCTCAACGGGCGATCGCCTTTCAATACTCCATCTCAATTCGGGTTACGTGCAGGCCGGAACCTCTCGCTACACGCCAGACTGGGGCAATTCCTATGTGCCGCTGATCGACAATGAAGTGATTGTCACGGTTCGGAATGGGCAGGTCGAGACGCAACAACTGGGCGGCACGGCTGGCTCACGGGCGATCGCCATTCCCAGCGATGGCTACGTGCTGGTGGTGCGATCGGACAGCCGCGTAGCGGGGTTGCTGGCTCCGGGCACAACGGTTGCAATCACCAGCGCCGCCAGTCCATCCCAGTTTGATGCCTATCCCCACATCGTTGGCGCTGGGCCGCTGCTGGTGCAAAATAATCAGATTGTCCTAAATGCGGCAGGCGAACAGTTCAGTACAGCCTTTATTCAACAGCGGGCGGTGCGCAGCGCGATCGGGGTGCGCACGGATGGCACGTTACTATTAACCACGGTTCAAAGTCAGGTCGGCGGATCTGGCCCTAGCTTGGCAGAAACGGCGCAGATTATGCAGGCGCTTGGCGCAACCGATGCCCTGAATCTGGATGGCGGCAGTTCAACCACGCTACTCCTGGGCGATCGCATCTTGAACCGTCCGGCTAGCACCGTTGCCCGTGTTCACAACGGTATCGGTATTTTTATTTCACCTGAATAAAAAACTTGGATATAGCAATCCTAAATGAGTTGTGAAGTGAGAATGGTTGTTGTGAGAAGGATTCCTGCGGAATCCTTCTCACAATCCAAATAGGATTGCTATAGCCCACCGGAGTGGCAAGTCTTATTCGATCGCAATTGCACCCCCCCGACGGCGATCGCCCACGCCACTTAATGCCCCGTTATTATCTCTCACGACCGCATGAACCCCACCAAAAAACATATTCTGAGTTTCCCATTGGGTCATACCTTCATTAAAGGGAAACTGAGTGCGATCGCCTATGGGTAAACCTGGTTCCAGATTCATCATGCCATTTTCCCAATGAACACGCGGAGCCTGAACCGCTGCATCAATGGATAAGCCAAAATCAAGACAGTTGGAAATCACCTGAAAAATGGCACTGCGAATGCGATTGGAACCCCCGGAACCTAGAACAATTTCGGGGCGATCGCCCTGTAACACCATCGTTGGAGCCATCATCGACGAAATTCGCACATCTTCCGTCCAGGACTGGAACCCGTTGGGATGCAAGTCCGCCTCGCCCAGCATATTGTTCATCATGATGCCCGTGCCCGGAATGGCATAGCCGCAGCCCTCGCCGTTGGAACTGGTGACGCTGGCCGCATTACCTGCGCGATCGATAATGCTGATATGAGTAGTGCTGCCCCACTTATTCACCGGCATTTCGGGAAGTTGCTGCACGTAGCGGGCGATATGCTCATCGGATAAGAATCGTTGGGACACCTGCGAATCCTGTATTTGGCGATCGAATCCATCTTTGCGGGCCAGGTTGGTCAGGCGCATCACCTCTGCTAGCAGACTCACCTGTTCCAGGCTGCCCAGCTCCAGCGATCGCAGATCCACGCGATCGAGCAACGCCAGCGCAAAGCCAATCAGCGCCCCGCCGGAACTGGGTGGCGGATTAGTAATAAAGGTGCGACCGCGATAGTTGACCGACAGCGGCTCCCGCTCAATCACGCGATAGTTGCTCAGATCCGCCAGCGTCAGATGACCGCCCCGTGCCTGGCAATCGTTCACCAATTGCCGAGCCATGTCGCCCTGATAAAAATCTGAAACGCCGACTGTTCCCAGATGGTCTAGCGTATTTGCCAAATCCAGCATGGTGACGCGATCGCCCCCCTTAGCCAAGGTTCCATTAGGCGCATAGACTGGATGCAGCGTTGGATCGCGCAATAAAATCGGGCCCAATATTTTGAAGCAATAGGCCTGAAAATCATTTACCTCAACGCCGCTGCGGGCATGGTGAATCGCCGGTTCCAGAATGGTTTTGAAGGGTAGCTTACCTAGGGTTTGCTGAACATGGTGAATGCCGCCGATGGTGCCCGGTGTGGCGATCGCCCCTAATCCAATATGAAACTCCTGCACCGCATCACCAAAATTAACCTCAACCGGATAAAAATCAACGGTTTCTGTGCGCTTGCAGCGAGGCGTTTGGGTAAAAAAGTCAAATAGCACATTGCGATCGCAGGTATGGGCTAGCAAAAATCCGCCCCCCGCCAAGGAGGTCAGCCCCGGTTCCACCACACACGCCGTCAACACCGCCGCCGCTACAGCATCAAAGGCATTGCCCCCCAGCCGCAGCATTTCCAGTCCAGCCTCAGCGGTTAAGGGATGTCCCGCTGCGATCGCGCCATATCGACAATCAGTCATCATCACTTCATCTATACTTATCTCATTCTCTCGATCGCTTGCTGTGATTGAGTCATGCGATCGAGCTATCTCACCAACACCGTCTCACCAACAATTGCGTCAGTATGCCAGGAATGTCCGGGCATGACACGACGAACGACACAAAACGCAACGAACCGAAGGATAATGGCAAACCATAAAACAGACCGCCAACACTTTCTCACAACAATTTTCATTTACAGCCCATTTAGGATTGCTATACGATCAGATGAGGCGGTGAATACATGAGCTACACCTTAATAATCCAGACTATGCTTGATGCCGAACGGTATTCTTTTCTTGCAGACGACTCGGCATGATGAAACGACTGAAACCCTATCTACGCTGGCTCATCTTGGGCGGAATGCTCGTCTTTTTGGGCGTGGCGCTGCGATCGCACTGGCAAGAAGTGACGGCAATTCGGGTGGCGGCGAGGGGCTGGGCCTGTTTGGCGATCGCTCTCGGCGTAACGCTGCTGTCCCACATTTGGTCGGGCTGGGTCTGGAGTTGGATTTTGCGAGATTTGCAGCAACCCGTACCGGGCGCATGGGGCGTGGTGGTCTACCTAAAAACTAATATCGCTAAATATCTGCCCGGCAATGTCTGGCACTTTTATGGGCGCGTTTGGGCCACCCACAAAGCAGGCGTTCCCCTGGCGATCGCCACCCTCAGCGTGTTGCTAGAACCGTTATTAATGGCAGCGGCGGCTTTGGCGATCGCCCTCCTCAGCAGCCCACAACAAAACTGGCTGTGGCAATTGGGCAGTCTGGTGATAATCCTGGCGATCGTGCATCCTCGCATCCTCAACCCGCCGCTGCAATACCTCCAGCGCACCAAACGCCTCAAGCGATCACCGCCCAATGACGCCGAATCCACCCCTGACTCACCATCTGCAACGAGTACGCCCCCCAAACCGCTGAAGTTGCATCGCTATCCGCTCATGCCGTTTTTGGGCGAGATCGGCTTTGTGCTGCTGCGCGGAATTGGCTTTGTACTGACGGTGCAGGCGTTGCAAGCCGTGGCGCTGGATCAGTTGCCCATTTTGTTCAGCGCTTTTGGGTTTGCCTGGCTGCTGGGGCTGGTGGTTCCCGGTGCGCCGGGGGGATTGGGTGTGTTTGAGGTGACGGCGATCGCCATTTTGGAACAGGGCAACAGCGGCTTCTCATCAGCGGTGATCCTGAGTGCGGTGGCGCTCTACCGACTGGTCAGCATTGTGGCGGAATCGGGCGGCGCGGGACTGGTCTGGCTCGACAATTATCGCTACCCGATCGCCCTCAATTTAGACAAACCGCCCTCACCGCATTCCACGCCATGAGCCTAGAATGCTTTAATCGTTAAAGCGCCTGCGATCGCGGCTGCTCTTCTGTTCTGCCCTATGACTGACGCATCACCACCCGACGAAGAGCATTGCAAAATCGACAATCAACCGTGTACTAGCTTGAGCCGTTCAGTGCGTCAGTCCCATATCGATAGAATTAAGCGAGTCAAACAATGGTTCTAGCCTCCAACATGATCGTAACCATTCGCCCAATAGAAACCGCTGCCGACCTGGAGGCGTTTTTGGATGTGCCGTCGGTAGTGTATGCCAATGACCCTAACTGGGTGCCGCCCATCCGCCGCAGCATCGCCAAGCAACTCTCACCGGAAAATACCTTTCAGCAATACGGCACCCTCAAAGCGTTCATTGCCGAGCGATCGCGCCAACCGGTCGGTCGCATTGTTGCTTCGGTTAACCGTCGGTTGATGGAACGAGAAGGCGAATCCATCGGGCTGTTTGGCTACTTTGAATGTATTGAGGAGGATGCGATCGCCCGTGACCTGTTTGCAGCGGCAGAAGCCTGGCTCAAAGCACAGGGCATGACCAAGGTACGCGGCCCAATTGACTTATCCACCCACAATAATTGCTTATTTTTAGTAGACGGATTTGACTCACAGCCGCTGATCATGATGCCTTACAATCCATCCTACTATGAAGGATTTATGCAGAAGAATGGCTGGGAAAAAGCTAAAGATGCCTATGCCTATCAGTTTTTCCCAGAGCAGCTACCGCCCGAATTTGAGAAAGGCTATCGCATTGCCCTCAAGTCTGGCGTAACCTTTCGACCCATTCACACCAAGGGCGAAGCATTCGAGCAAGACTGCGTAAACCTTTATCATCTGTTTAATAAAGCTTTTACCAATAACTGGAGTTCATCGCCCCGCACCCTCGAAGAATTTTTGCAAGACGCGCAAGACCTGAAATCACTGGTTGACCCCGACTTATTTCCCATTGCTGAATACGATGGCGAGATGATTGGATTTTTCATGGCGCTGCCTGATTACAATATTGCTCTGAAGCACGTCAACGGCAAGCTAAACATCTGGGGTATCCTGAAATTTCTGTGGTATAAACGTCAGATCGATCGCGCTCGTGTTATCGCCATTTGTTCCTTGCCGGAGCATCGTCGCAAATTAGTACCCCTAGGATTAATTTACCTAGCGCTCGCCGGCGGAACTAAAGCTGAGAAGCGCTACAAATGGGGCGAGTTGTCCTGGGTCTATGAAGATAATATGCCCTCTCGCAAGCTCATCGAAGCCTCCGGCGGCAAAATCTATAAAACCTATCGTATCTACGAGAAAGATTTGGCGTGATAATGCTGACCTAGCCAGTGCTGCACGACTATGGATGACCCGACTGAGTGAATGCTAGTCTATAGCGGCTGTGGGATAGTAGAGGGTGCAACTTAACGTAAAACGCAGGAAGGACGCGATCGCCCATGAAAGCATTAGTCACAGGAGCCAGCGGTTTCACTGGATCGCACTTGGTCAAAGCCTTAGAACAACGCGGCGATACCGTTGTGGGATTGGTTCGCAAAACCAGCAATTGCGATCGCCTTAAGGACACCCAGGTGCAGTTGGTCTATGGCGATGTGGGCGATCGGGATGCGCTAAAAACCGCGATGGACGGTGTGGATGTGGTGTTTCATACGGCCGCCTACGTGGAATTGGGCGTTGTGGACGCTGTTAAGATGGCACGGGTGAATGTGGACGGAACCCGCGCCGTGGTGGAAACGGCGAAGGCGGCGGGCGTATCTAAACTGGTATATTGCAGCACCATTGGCATCTATGGCGACACGAAGGGGAAACTCATCAACGAAACTTATCGCCGTACTCAGAAGGGTTTCTCCTCCGCTTACGATCGCACCAAATATGATGCTCAGCAAATTGTTGATCGCGCTGCCCAAAATGGCTTGCACACCATCAGCGTCATGCCCTCTGGAATTTTTGGCTCCGACGATCCGCACTTTGGCCCAGTTATGGATGCCTTTCTCAACGGCAAGCTGAAAGTGTGGGCCGGGGGCGATCGCATCACGGGCATTGTCCATGTGGATGACTTGGTAGCGCTGATGCTGTTGGCAGCAGATAACGCAGCGATCGGCGACCATTACATCGCCTCGGCGGGCGAACTGTCTACCCGCGAAATGTTTGACTTCCTTAGCCAAGAAACCGGGGTTCCGGCTCCGACCGAAATGCCGGAATGGCTAGTGCGAATAGTCGGCAACGTCCTTAACCCAGTTGGGCACTTGTTCAACTGGCAGCCGCCCATCAGCCGGGAGCGCGTTCATTACATCTACGATCGCTGCGTCCGCGTCGATGCCACCAAAGCGAGAGAGGAATTAGGATGGCAACCGCGATCGGTGGAAGCAACCCTGCGGGAATCTCTAAAACGCACAAAACCCGCTGAATAGCACGAATTCCGACGATTAATCGGCTGAATCCGCCACAAAAATTTACTGAAAAACCTGCTGAGGGGTTTGACCCCTCACCCCTCCCGTGCCATACTCAAATGGTGTAGATGCACCCTGATGACAGGGAGAGTTGGAAGTTGCTCTCCCTTTTATCTTTTTTGGGCGTGGATGTCGGCATAAAGAATCGTCAACATCCGAGAATGACCAGGGTGGAATAAGGGGTCAAGCCGTTGCGCCACAGTTGGCACGTTGCCTCACAATTGTACGCTGATTGGCGGATTGTCCCAAGCCAATTGGATGAAATTTTGTGTCACAAATATTCGGGCCATCTGAAGCAGTGGCTAGGGCGATCGCGGCTGTTGGGCGCGGTTCCGTTGCGGAGTCGTCCTTTACCGGTGGCCCCCGGTTTTTCTGACACCCGCGCCGAGGCTTGATTCTGCGCATCCTTGATTCTGCGCATCATAGACAGCCCAGACTCGATGGACTCATCCTGAGCGATCGCACTATCCGTCCCACTCCGTCCCACATCATCATAGGATCAGAACATAGGATCAGAGCAGTCTGGCTATTCCAAAGACTCAGCTTGAATCCGGTGTCACCCCAGTTAATCCATCATGACCACGATCGCCCAACAGATTGCCAACCTCATTGGCGCAGAAAATGTTCTCACTCCAGAGGCAGCACCCGACCTAAAACCCGCTCTCGAAGCCGCCTGTTTGACGCTTCCAGAGGCGATCGCCTATCCCCAAACAACCGAGGAACTCTCAGAAATAGTCGCCTGTGCCGCCACGAACCGCTGGGCCATGATTCCCTTCGGCAGCGGTAGCAAACTGGCCTGGGGCGGCCCGGCCAGCCAAAGCCAACTGGCCATCAGCACCGCCAAACTCAATCGCGTTATCGACCACGCCGCCGGAGACTTGACCGTGACCGCTGAAGCCGGGGTGCGCTTCACTGACCTGCAAGCGCCACTCGCCACCGAGCGACAATTTCTGGCGATCGCGCCCCACCATGCCCAACAGGCCACCCTCGGCGGCATCGTCTCCACGGCAAATACAGGTTCCATCCGGCAGCGCTACGGCGGCATTCGGGACATGCTCATCGGCATTTCCTTTTTGCGCTGGGACGGACAACTCGCCAAGGCGGGCGGGCGCGTGGTGAAAAACGTGGCGGGCTATGACCTGATGAAGCTGCTGACCGGAGCCTATGGCAGCCTCGGCATCATCACCCAACTCACCTTCCGGCTTTATCCGATGCCCAATGCATCCGCCACCGTTGTGATCACCGGCGAATCAGGTGCGATCGCTGACCTGATGCAGCAAGTCTTGCTCTCCTCCTTAACCCCGATCGCCCTGGATTTACTATCTGCCCAAACCACCCAAACCCTAGCTCTGGGAACCGAAACCGCACTCCTAGCCCAATTCCAAACTATTCCTGAGGGCATTGAACAACAAACGACCCAACTGCTGGAACTCGCCAAGCAGTATGGACTAACGGGCGATCGCTACACCGATGCACCGGAACAGAATCTATGGCAACGATTAGCAGAACAATTGGATGGCCGCCCCAATTCGGGGGCGATCGCCTGCAAAATAGGAGTATTACCCAACCAAGCCGTATCCACGCTGGAGGTCATTCGCGAAGCCTGTCCGTCCAACATCAGCATTATCCATGCTGGCAGCGGAGTTGGGTGGCTGCGATGTCCAGATGCTCAGCCTGCTGATAGCCAAACGGTTATTCAAACGGTGCGATCGCACTGCAACACCCACGGCGGATATTTGAGCCTCCTAGAAGCGCCCGCCGCCGTAAAGCAAGCCCTGGATATCTGGGGCTATTCTGGCAACGCGCTGGAAGTAATGCGATCGATCAAAACCCAGTTTGATCCGCACAATTTACTGAATCCCGGTCGCTTTGTCGGGGGGCTGTGATGGCTCCACGAACAGCGCTAAATTACTGGTATTCAATACGTTTCAGCCCTCCCGAATGCGGTTCATTACGCAAAAGTCGCCAGACCTTTTGCCTCACACCCCTTGCAGCGGTCACTCAAAGCCCTCATTTTTGAACTGAGGAATGCGGGTTCCAGCGAGATCTGCGTCATGGATAGCCGTTAAATGTTGGTGTAGGGTGCTGTTAGGCAAAGCCGTAACGCACCGTCTGGAGAAGGTTTGATGCGCTGCACAGGCGTTAACACATCCCACAAAAATATATAGCCGACCACTGATGCCGTTTGAGTTATATCCTGTTGTCCAAGTCACCCTAGATTTATGACTGCCAACTTCACCCCCCAGCCGTCCACCGACCAAAACCAGCCGCTGAATGCCGACAGTTTCCCTGGTTTTGATGCTAGCAATCCGCCAGACCCATCCTTAATTGATGCCTGCGTCCACTGCGGCTTCTGCCTCACGACCTGCCCCAGCTATCGCGTCATCGGTAAAGAAACAGACTCGCCGCGCGGTCGCATTTATCTAATGGATGCCATCAATAAACAGGATGCCCCCCTCACCCCCGCGACCAGCCAGCATTTTGATACCTGCCTCGGATGCTTGGCCTGCACAACGTCCTGTCCGTCTGGCGTGCAGTATGACAAATTGATTTCGGCAACCCGGCCACAGGTTGAACGCAACGTACCTCGTGGACTGGGCGATCGCCTCTTCCGACAACTTATCTTTTCTCTCTTCCCCCATCCCGATCGCCTGCGAATGCTGCTGCCACCGTTGTATCTTTACCAAAAGCTGGGCGTTGGTAAGCTAGTGCAAGCTACAGGGCTACTGAATCGATTTATCCCGCGCTTGGCGGCAATGGAATCCTTACTTCCGCCCGTCACCGCTAAATCCTTCCAAGATACTATTCCCGACGTGATTCCGGCCCAGGGCGAAACTCGGTATCGCGTCGGCATGATTTTGGGTTGCGTGCAGCGGTTATTTTTCTCCGACGTAAACGAAGCCACCGCACGGGTGCTCAGCGCCAACGGCTGTGAAGTGATTGTACCGAAAAGTCAGGGCTGCTGTGCCGCACTGCCCCACCACCAAGGTCAGGAAGAACAAGCGAAAGCACTGGCCCGCCAAATGATCGACAGCTTTGAAGAGACGGGCGTGGATGCGGTGATTATCAATGCGGCCGGCTGTGGACACACGCTGAAAGAGTATGGGCATTTGCTAAAAGATGACCCGGATTATCGAGAAAAAGCGATCGCCTTTTCCAACAAGGTAAAAGACGTGCAGGAATTTTTAATGGCAATAGGCATGACTGCCGAACTGTCGCCCATCACCGAGAAACCAATCACCGTGGTCTATCAAGATGCCTGCCACCTGCTGCACGGACAAAAAATCAGCCAGCAGCCGCGCCAGCTATTGAAAGCGATTCCGGGCATTACGCTGCGGGAACCCGTGGATGCCGCCCTCTGCTGCGGCAGTGCTGGAGTCTACAATATGCTGCAACCGGAAATCGCTGAAGAATTAGGACAGCAAAAGGTGGAAAACTTACTGAACACAGGTGCAACCTTGATCGCATCATCGAATCCGGGCTGTTCGCTGCAAATCCAGAAACATCTGGAAGAAGCGGAACAAACCATTCCGTTGCTGCATCCGATTCGGCTGCTGGATTATTCAATTCGGGGTGTGAAGGTGGATTTGTGATCTAGGATAATTTGGGATTAGCAGAAAACTCATTATCTTATCGCAACTGATCGCCAATGATGTCAAAGATTGCCTACATTTGCGAGTCTCTGAAGCTGTCCAAAAAATGGAGCAAGCTACTAAAAGAATGGTCAACGACAGTTCGAGCCAATAACTTGAGTCAATTTAGTTGGGTGCTATATCTGTCATCTTGAAAGCTCAGTCATTTCTAGGAATGAGGTCTAGGAATGAGGAAATGTGGTTTAAATCAAACCAATACGTGACAGCGCCGAGCAGATAGATAAGACGTTTTTGAGGAGCAGAGCGGCCCCCTCGAAGACTCCCCGGTAGTCCTCTATTAGTAAGGATTTTGGAGGGGGCGTCGCCCACACCCCCCAAGATCCTTACGTGAATGCCATACCCCTCATGTCTTAGGTAGAATGGCGACTGATCAGATTGTTCCGACAGTTTATTTCCGGCAGTTTATTTCCAACAGTTTATTTCCGACAGTTTATGATGTCTTCCATACAGCGGGTTTTGAATTGAGCATAGCGATCGCTATGCACCTAGGGATAGCGGTTGTCTAGCTATTTCCCGTCGGGGTGATGGTTAGTTGCTCTTTTGGCAGTACCTTTTACTATAGATCTAGGACAAGCGATGCTGAAGTTTGGAGTCATGGAATGGCAGTCCCCC
>CAYSIR010000030.1:0-3249 GCA_964431105.1 uncultured Leptolyngbya sp.
AGCTTCTCCAATATTGGGAGAAGGGGAGAAAAACCGCTCAAAATCCCTCTCCCAAGATTGGGAGAGGGATTTAGGGTGAGGGCGTAAAGGTGACATGCACCCAAGTCTCTAGGCAAAGCCTTTCAGGTATTTTGCGACCCAAATATCATAGCTACCAGCGTTGGTGTTGTCTGTAAATGCGCCTTGAGTTTGTCCAACTACATACACATTTTGATTAGCATCCACCGTAATGCCATAGGTTTCGTCGTTATTTGCTGTACCCATTTGGGTATTCACTACTTCATTTCCTGCGGCCGTATATTTAACGATGAATGCATCGGAACCGCCTAAGTTATTGCCAAATAGCGATCCCTCGGTTTCTCCTGTCACATAGACATTTCCTTCGTTATCCACCGCAACAGATTGGGCTTCATCTAGTTCCGGTGTGCCGATCTGCTTTAGCCAAGTGCGATCGCCCGTTTTGCTGTACTTGGCAATAAAGGCATCTACGCCGCCCTTGCTGGTTTGCCCCGGCAGTGTGCCCTCGGTTTGTCCGACAACATATACATTGCCCGCTGCATCGATCGCTAAACGTCGCGCTGTGTCGCTTGCATTAGAGCTGAGGGTATCAAACCAGAGTTCATTGCCGCTGGCATCATACTTAGCAATAAAGACGTTCCCATTGGTGAGTGGGTTACTGAGATCGCCGGTATTCAGCGTTGCGTTAGTCACACCCGTCAGATAAATGTTGCCATCTCCATCGATCGCCAAACTGGTGACGGCAGATTGGGTGGGCACTCTGTCAAAATCACCGGAGAATGACTGCAGGTTGCCGTCTACTAGGTTAGCCAAGATAGGTCTAGAGGATGCGCCAGTAATGCCGACCGATACTGTGGCTCCTGCAACAATGGGAGTATCGTCCGGAGCGATCGCCACATCTGCGCCAGCGTTGATATTGCCTGGGCTGACGGTCTCTTCATCTAGCAACGTGAGCTGGTTATTGGTGTTTGTGTACGATGCCAGGACGACGTTACCAGACCCAAGGAATGGCGGCAATCCTAATCTGGGGGCGGCGACATTACTGAAACCAGTGGCGTAAACTGTGTCATCACTGGCGATCGCGACCCCAGAAAAGGTATCGGCCGCGCTAGTTCCCATTTGTGCGACATCGAGCAAATTTCCTGAATTATCCAACAGTCCAAGAATGGCATCATCTCCACCGGCGGACTGCTGCCCCGGCAATGTGCCGCCCGTTGTGCCGCCCACATAAATATTGCGATCGCTATCCAGAGCAATACCGTAGGCATAGTCATTTTGGGGACTGCCAAACTGGGTGATCCAGCTTTCCGTCAGCGTTTCCGATGGAGCAGGAGGGTTCACCGCCAGCGCCCTCAACACATAGCGAGTGGCGGCCGGTCGGCGTGGCGTAACTCGCAGATAATAAGTCCCAGCATCCAGGCGGGTTCGGATGCGTTCTGGCGTCCGCCCGGCACGGATGGACGCTTGCAAAAGACGACCGTTGCCGTCCAACAATCTCAGGTCTGCATTGGCGGTCATTCCAAAGAGCCGCAAATCGACATCCTTTTCCCGCCCTAGTCTGAAGCGATAAGAATCATTCGTGTCCGATTGGGCCACATAGTCTCGGTACTGGCGGAGACGCGCACCGGCAGCAATGGGACGGGCTTGGGCGAGGTTGTTGCCAGCAAAGTCTGGGTTAGCCGTCAGCCGCAGGCGATAGTTGGTGTTGCCACTGCGCTGATACACCCGAATAAAGTAAGTGCCGCGATTGAGGGTCACGTTGATGTTTTCATTGCGCCGCCCTAACCGAGCTGAACGACGGATACGCCGCCCATTGAATCTCAGCAGCTCTACATTCGCATTGCGGCGCATCCCGAACATAGTCAAATCTAAACTGGTGCGCCGCCCAAATTGGACTCGATAATAATCGTTGCGATCGCCCGTTCCCACTGCATCCACAAATGTGCGCGGACGAATACCTACTGAAATACGGCGTGCTGTACGGCGATTATTTCCTGCTCGATCAACCATTGTGATGACATCCACATATTATGAACTGGCTCAGATTGTTTGCAGTACCGCTTGCGGGTCGAACCAAATCATGTCGGGTAACGATGACGACGACCTAACTACAAACGCTGATCCGTCTTAGGTTGGCTGATTGTGCGGGGCCATGGCAATCCGATGCAGTGAACTTAATCTAAAGTTTAATCTTCAACTGACAATGTGAGCGATCGCCAGAGGGCGTTATCTGATCACAGCAACCGATCGGGGTCAGCAATGCCCCTACCCGATCGATAAAGGGCATCATGCCATGAAATGAGGTTGAGATGAAATTGACAGCAGCCAGAACCGGGAACCAATGATAGACGGGGCGCGTCAGCCCACGGTATCCATCTCATGTTCATTTCATGAACTATTCTTGTCATAATTGCGGTCATGGCTTCTGGGCATTAGCGAATGAAAAATGTCAATGCCTAATGTCAATGTTTGCGGACAAAGATGCAAATGTCTGGTGGTTGGGGGCATGCAGCGATCGCTCGTGGTCACGGTGCCGCCATTCAGCAAATTTCTGTAACAGACAGTACATCTAAGTTCATGCAATTACACAAGACTTGAGCATGAAACGGTGATTTTATGAAATTTTCATGAACTGTATTGAATATAGTCTCATGATGTGGATTGAAATGAGTATGTTGATGGACATCTAGAATTGTGTACTATCGTTTGTACTGCCCTGCTAGATTATCGTTCCGTTCATGGAGTATTAGGACAACATCATGCAAGAAATGATTTCTGCTCTCAAGCCAATGGTTGTTCAGCCCCCGACTGTTCTAAATGCTTCTACGGCCTCGTTGTTCCAGTCTGAGCTGATTGAGGCGATCGCCTCTCAGCGAGGTCAAGCCATTTGGGTGGACATGAGTGAGGTTGAATCCCTGGACAGCGCCGGACTGCTGGCGTTGGTGAATGGATTGACCAAGGCTCAGGAACTGGAGTCTGAATTTTATTTGTGTGGAGTACCGTCGAATATCCGTATCGTATTTGAACTCACCCAACTCGATCAAATCTTTGCCTTCAGCGATCGCATCGCAGACGATCGGCTGCCTAGTGCCTCGATCGCTCCTACCATTGCAGCCTAATTGGCTCAATGATTTGGGATGATGCCATCTTGTTTTGACCTCGCTAGAACGTGTTGACCTGGTTTTGCCAATGGCGACCAGGTTTTTCTTATGCCAATGGCAGGCGTTGAGG
>CAYSIR010000030.1:3349-26311 GCA_964431105.1 uncultured Leptolyngbya sp.
CCTGGTTTTGCCAATGGCGACCAGGTTTTTCTTATGCCAATGGCAGGCGTTGAGGGTTTGGCAATCATGCTTGGCGGCCCGTGATGGCGCTGAGCGGCACCAGGCTAAAGGTCAGGTTTCCTGCCCAGTGCGGTGGTTCGGGGTTAGCCAGTTTCGTCAGTCCACTAGGGACGCTGAGTCTAGGTTTGGGAATTGCAGCCGCAGTTGAACGATGATTCTGCAACCGCTTACCTGGGTTTGATTCGGTATAGTGGTTTCTAGTGTTGGACTTTAAATTGGTAAACCCGTGGCGATCGCAGTTGACTCCCTCATCAATACAGACATTGCACGTCCAGCCCGCTACTTGGGCAATGAATTAGGCGCAGTTCATAAACCCTGGGACTCGGCCAATGTCCGTTGGGTGCTGACCTACCCTGAAGTTTACGAGGTGGGTGCCTCCAACTTGGGGCATATCATTCTCTACAGCATTATCAATGCTCAGCCACGCCAACTGTGCGATCGCGCCTACTTGCCTGGCCCCGATTTATCACAGCGCTTACGGGAGACTCAGACGCCGCTGTTTGCCGTCGAAGCAAAGCGATCGCTCACTGAATTTGACATCCTAGGCTTCAGCCTTAGCTACGAACTGGGAGCCACGAATATTTTAGAAATGCTGGACTTGGCCGGGATTCCGCTGACCTGGCAAGAACGGCGATCGGCCCAGCCTTGGTCAGCACCATCGAGCTATCCCCTCATCTTTGCGGGCGGACAAACTGCGACCTCCAACCCCGAACCCTACGCTGATTTCTTTGATTTCATCGCCCTGGGTGACGGTGAAGAATTGCTGCCTGAGATTGGCCTGATCCTAGAAGAAGGCAAAGCCGCTGGGCTGAACCGCGACGCACTCTTGCTTGACTTGGCGCAAGTGCCGGGGGTGTATGTGCCGCAGTTTTACGACATGGCCGACGATGGCTCAGTCCATCCCAATCGCTCGGATGTACCGCCCCGCGTGCTGCGCCGAGTCGCCACGCCGATTCCTGCCTACTCCATCGGACTGGTGCCCTATGTGGAGACGGTTCACGATCGCTTGACCATTGAAATTCGCCGGGGCTGTACGCGGGGCTGTCGGTTTTGTCAGCCGGGAATGCTGACCCGTCCAGCGCGGGATGTGGCACCCAATCAGGTGGTGGATGCGATCGAAAAAGGAATGAGAGCGACTGGCTATAACGAGTTTTCTCTGCTATCGCTGAGTTGTTCCGACTATCTGGCGCTGCCTGCGGTTGGCATGGAAGTGAAAAATCGTCTTAAGGATGAAAATGTTTCCCTGTCGTTGCCGAGCCAACGGGTCGATCGCTTCGACGAAAACATTAGCAACATTATCGGCGGCACTCGCCAAACTGGGCTGACCTTCGCACCAGAAGCTGGAACGCAGCGAATGCGCGACATTGTTAATAAAGGACTGACCAACGAAGAACTGTTGCGCGGCGTGAAGACGGCCTATGAGCAAGGCTGGGATAAGGTCAAGCTCTATTTTATGATTGGCTTGCCGGGCGAAACGGATGCCGATGTGATTGGCATTGCAGATACTATCCGCTGGCTGAAGCAGGAATGTCGCGGCCGTAAGCGCAAGCCGATGGGCTTCAATGTCACGATTTCTAATTTCACGCCCAAGCCCCATACGCCATTTCAGTGGCACTCGGTGTCTACTGCTGAGTTTGAGCGCAAACAAAGGCTGCTGCGGGATGAGTTTCGCACCATTCGCGGCCTCAAAGCCAACTTTACCGATGTCCGCATTTCGGCGATGGAAGATTTTGTTGGACGGGGCGATCGCCGTCTTTCAGCCGTAGTGCGTCGGGCCTGGGAACTGGGTGCCGGGATGGACTCTTGGTGGGAAAGTCTCGATCGCGCTTTCAATGCTTGGACAACGGCGATCGATGAGGCGGGACTGAGCTGGAAATATCGCCAGGTAGAACAGGGCGAGTGGAATATCTTTGACGCAGACAGCGCAAACACCACCATTGACACTACCGCCGCGACCCTAGATGCGCCCCTGCCCTGGGATCATCTGGATACCGGCATCGACAAAACTTGGCTACAGCAGGATTTGCAGCGGGCCTTAGAAGCGGCGACCGTTCCCGATTGTTCCTTTGACGGCTGTTCCCACTGTGGCGTTTGTGGAACCGATTTTGGGCATAACGTGGTCGTGCCGCCGCTGCCTATTCCAGCCTTTGCTGGCCAGTTTGTGCCGAACCAAAACCGGCAGCAGCGGCTGCGGCTGTGGTTTGGCAAAACTGGCAGTATGGCCTTGCTCAGTCATTTGGATCTCATGCGGTTGTTCGATCGCGCTGTGCGCCGGGCCGCATTACCAATCGCCTTCACCGGTGGCTACCACCCAGGGCCGCGCATCTCTCCTGCCAATGCGTTGCCCTTGGGCGCTACCAGTTCTGGTGAAATTGTAGATTTTGAACTCACTGAACCCATGGCGATCGCAGACTTTAGGGCTGCTCTTGCGGCCCAGCTTCCTGCCGAATTGCCCATTTATGACGTGCAAGAAATTTCGCTTCAGTCCGGATCGGCTGCTAAATTGCTTGAACAGGCCGAATACTATGTCATAGTAGAGGCGGAACAGAGCGTAAGCCCTGCTCCGATGGATCATATCGATTGTGCCACGCAGCTCGTCCCAACCCCTGCGCCAGCGGCTGAACGCTGGTTAGCTTGGGTCGAGGCAGTGGTCAATTCAACCGACTTGAGCATGACCCAAACGACGAAGTCTGGCAAAGAGAAGCAGGTTAATCTTCGCGATCGCCTGTTTCAGCTAGAGTGGGTGCGCTCTGATACCTTGCATTTACCCAATGCGATCGTCCAACGGCTGACCTCACCGGATGCTGCGGTACTGCGGTACGTTGGCAGTTGTCGCAATGATGGTACATTGCTTCGCCCAGAGCATCTGCGAGTCATGTTGGAACAGGTTGCCCATTGTCCGATTCACCTTCGCCATGCCCATCGCCATCGCTTAATGTTAACGACGGCTTGAGTCTAGCAGCGGTTGTTCGCTGCGGCTGGTGAACGGCACTGGTTACGAACGGAGCGAGTTACAAACAAAACCCTGAATTAGTAGCAGAGACTATCAATGATGGGCTGAGCGCAGATCCTGTTCATTTTCTTGCTGCCATTCATCCCAGACATTCTGCAATTGCTGAGCGAGACGGCGATCGCTGAAGATGTAAAAATTTTCGGCCAATTTAGTTTTTTCGATAGCGTTTTTTAAACTCCACGCTATAATGCTTGTCATAAAGAAGCGGTTGTGAATTGACTATCCTGCGGTTCTTCGGCGACTCGGTTAACGGTAGAGCCATTTAGGTTCGCTTCTGCCAGGCTTTTTGGAAAACTTGGGCTGGATGTTGGACTGTTGAACGCGATCGCGACTGAGTGATCACCGCTCCACGCTTGCTTTATCGGATTTGTTTTATCGGACGAGCGTTGCCTGAATTGGTCAAATGCCGTCACGTCACCGATGCGATTGTACTTGGCCATTGTTAATGCAGTCTCCTAGGTTCATCGTGTCTCATTGGGTTTGAGGAAGCAGCTTCGTCGTCTCCCTCAACCGTTTCGATTAAGATTTTTCGGGTCAAATGAATCTCTACAGCAAAGTGAGCGGCCAGACGCAGATGTCGTCAGCGCCCCCTGTGCTAAAGATTTTTGAGGAACTTGGATGCCAAAGCAAATTGTTATTGCCGAGCAGCACCGAACGGCTGCCGTATTTTCGGAAGAGCAGATTCAAGAATTAATCGTTGCGACGGGTAGCCATCAGGTTAGCGACATTTATCTCGGAATTGTTGAAAACGTTTTACCCGGCATTGATGCCGCTTTCGTCAACATTGGAGATAGCGAACGCAACGGATTTATTCACATGAGCGATTTGGGCCCACTTCGACTGCGGCGATCGCTCGGTCCCATCACCGAACTGCTGGCCCCCCAGCAACGAGTCTTAGTCCAGGTGATGAAAGAGCCAACGGGCAACAAAGGCCCGCGTATGACGGGCAACATCAGCCTACCGGGTCGATACCTGGTGTTGATGCCTTTTGGGCGCGGCGTCAACCTTTCACGACGGATTCGCAGTGAGTCAGAACGGAATCGCTTACGCGCTCTGGCCATTCTTGTCAAGCCTTCAGGAATGGGGCTTTTGGTGCGTACTGAAGCGGAGGGAATGGATGAAGACTCCATCATTGAAGATTTGGAAATGCTGCAAAAGCAGTGGGAAAATGTCCAACAAGAAGCGATGTCAACCCGCCCGCCTAGCTTGCTAAATCGAGATGATGACTTTATTCAGCGAGTGCTGCGGGATATGTACACCGCTGATGTTAACCGAATTGTGGTTGATTCCCACATGGGAATGAAGCGAGTTAAGCAGCATCTCGCTAACTGGAGCGGCGGCAAAGCACCCCAGGGTGTGCTGATTGATCATCACCGCGATCGCATTCCTATCCTTGAATATTTCCGCGTTAATGCGTCCATTCGTGAAGCGCTCAAACCCCGTGTAGACCTACCGTCAGGTGGCTACATCATTATTGAACCGACGGAAGCACTGACAGTCATTGACGTTAACTCCGGCTCATTTACCAAATCAGCCTCATCACGCGAAACCGTGCTGTGGACGAACTATGAAGCCGCTGCTGAAATTGCCCGTCAGCTCCGACTACGCAACTTGGCTGGGGTCATCATTGTGGACTTCATTGATATGGATTCCCGCCGTGACCAGCTTCAGGTTTTAGAGCATTTTAATAAAGCCCTACGCGCTGACAAAGCCCGTCCCCAAATTGCTCAGCTTACTGAGTTGGGATTGGTAGAACTAACTCGTAAACGTCAAGGACAGAACATCTACGAGTTGTTTGGGCGCTCCTGTCCGACCTGCGGCGGTTTGGGGCACTTGGTGAATTTGCCAGGGGACGAGCCGAGTGCGGTGATGCGCGTGGTTCCTGATTTGACGCGGGATACGCCAGCCTCTTCGTCTAATGAGCCGCCACTGCCGCCCCAGTTACGCGACTCTCGCGATAGCGCCGCTGGCGATGAATCGGACGATACGGATTTAGATTTACTGAACCATCCTAGCTACCGCGATCGCACCAACAGCCGTCGCCGTCGCCGCCGTCGTGTGGTTAATGTGTCTAGTAAGTCGAGTGGTCGAACACCTCGCCCCGCATCCCCGGATGCTGAACCCTCGAAACCGGCTGCTCCTATTCCAAAGCAAGAGTCGCGATCGGAGCCTGCCCCAACTGCGGATACCTCGGATGCGTCTGAGTCTCCGCCTCGCAACAGTCGAGAGTCCCGTTCCGATCGGGGGCGATCGCGGCGGGAGCGGGGATCATCCACACCCACGGAAGTTATTTCAGTCAAAATGACCCCTGAAGAGCAAGACCTGTATGCATTCATGGGGATTTCACCGCTGATCTTGTCTACCCAAACGGTCAAAGATTCTAAGAGCGCAATCATTGATATCTCGCTACCCGGTGAAACCAGCAATACTGAACATTCAGCGGTTTTAGAGACTGAAACCTTAGCCGACGATAAACCAGACGCAATGGCTGAAGTGGGTGATGTAGATGGTGCGGATAATGTAGACAATGTGGACAATGGGCATCGCGCTGTCTCTAGCCTCGGCGAGATGGATGAGCCAGATGAGATGGATGATGCTACGACGGAGGAGCCGAAGAAAGGTAAAGTAGAAACGGCTTCAAGCAGTCGCCGTCGCCGTCGCCGTCGTTCTTCCGCCAGCAGTTCACGTCGATAGGCGATCGCTTAATTACAGTTCAAAGAGGATATGTCCCAGATCGTGGGGCATATCCTCTTTATTTATGAGCCAAAACTGCTTCAACGATTTCAACGATCCTCAGCCTGTTTCAGCGGATTGGCTAACCTGATGATCAGTGAGCCATTCATGGAATAGGAGGCGGCGTTCCGAAGATGGTTGACCTCATCGTCTGAACAGTTTTCTAGGCAATCGTTGAAACTCTGGATTTCTCCTGCGCTCGACGCTCGTGAGGGATGGCTAAAACCTGCATTCTCTCCTTGATCATCAAAAGCTGTTCGGAGCATTGTCAGGCAACACCTGCGGTTTGGGTTGTGGTCTTCATCGTGAAGACTCTGGTGGTGAGCGACGCCCACCACCCAAAATCCTTACCAAAAGAGAATTGACCCAGTTTGTTGCAAGAATTGTAACTCCGGCTGGCGTTTACGGGAAAACCACCACAATAGCTGTAGTCAGGCCAGTTGGCTCAAAGCCTGGAGTAGGCGAGACAGGCTTCAATCCATCTGGGCACTGTCTGACTGTAACGACACGACAGAGAGAGGAATACCAATGGTGAATCGAGCGACGATGGTAAAGGTGGGAGTGCGATCGCTCCTAACCAGTGCTTTATTGAGTAGTCTGTTGGCTAGTTGTGGTGCGGAAATGTCCACAGAGTCTATGGCTCCGGCTGAAGAGATTGCGTCAGAGGTCAATGCCGACCAAACTGCCACCATGACATCCGCTACCACTGTGCCCGATGCACCACCCCAATTGGTGAAACGAGCAGACTTGACGATAACCGTTGATTCTGTGTCGGACAGCATTGAGGCAATAACAGCGATCGCTCAAACCCATCGCGGCGATATCTTATCGCTTGAAAATACGACTCCGCCCCACAATCAGGCTGCCCACCGCGCCTATCTGGAACTGCGCGTGCCGCAGGCTGAGTTGGATGCAGCGATCGCTGACTTATCTGCCCTGGGCGAGGTCAAACACCAGCGGATTACGGCCGAAGATGTTTCTAGCCAACTGGTTGATTTTGAGGCACGGCTACGGAATCTTCGCAAGTCTGAGGAACTGATCTTGGACATCATGGAGCGATCGGGCAATATGACAGACGTATTAGAAGTGACTCGCGAACTGAATACCGTGCGATCGTCCATTGAGCAAATTGATGCGCAACTGCAAAGTTTGCAAAACCAAGTGAGGTATTCCACCATTACCCTCACGCTGCAAAATCAGCCTGCGATCGCGTCTGGTCGCCCACCCGCCGGAACGCAAATTAGCCGCACCTGGAAACAAGCTACCGTATCTGTCGGTGAGTTTACAACAGACGTCGTGCAACTATTGATTTGGCTATTGGTTTACAGTCCATACTGGCTCGCAATGGGCGGGGCCGTATTTCTCCTTTACACCGTACTAAAGCGGCGATCGCCAGCAACGTCGGTAGTCGAGGAATCCCCTGAACAGGATGCTCCCTCTGCATCCTAGTCCTGAGCTAGGTTTGTGCCTGAGCGGTGCAGGTGGTTTTGTGAACGGGCGGGTTTGGGGGATTGCCATCGCCGCTTTTATCATCAGGGCAGAATCATTATGCCTAGCGATGGCAGCAGCAACCATGACCGAACCGTTCATTTTAGTGATTGGCTATGGCAACACGCTCCGCAGTGATGACGGGGTTGGCTATCGGGTTGCAGAAGCGATCGCCGAACAGGTTGAAAACAGAACCCTCTCGCAGGTGCGATCGCGGCCGGTACACCAACTCATGCCAGAACTAGCCGACGAGATTGCTCAAGCCATGGCCGTCCTGTTTGTGGATGCGGCATCCCCCGATCTTGACCTCACCGAGGTGCAACTACAGTCCATCACGCCTGCCCCAGCCGCATCGCCACTGGGGCATAGCCAAGGAGCGCGATCGCTACTTTTCCTGGCCCAAATGCTATACGGTACGGTTCCAGTGGCATACTGGATTCTCATTCCCACCAAAACGATGACATTTGGTGAAACATTCTCTGACCAAACCCAACGTGGCTTTAGTCAGGCATTGGACCTTATTCATCAACTTGTCAACGAAATTTTACGAAACGTACATTCATAAAGCACCTTAACTAATCGAAAAATTGTGGGTAGTGGTATTCATGTAATGATTTTTGGTGGTGTGGGCGTCGCCCACACCACCAAAAATCATTACCACATAGAGGACTACCAAATTGTGTATAAAACTGTTAACAATTAACAGTTTTGACGTGAACTTAAGCCTATTTCTAGGTCAATTTCTAACCAAATCCAATGCGGATTTAGCCAGGCAGTAGATACTATTCATCAACTTGTCAACGAAATTTTACGAAACGTACATTCATAAAGCATCCTAATTAATCGAAATTAATCGAAAATATTTCGTATAAATCTGTTAGCAATTAACAGTTTTGGTGTGAACTTAAGCATATTTTTAGGTCAACTTGAAGAAAAGCATAAAGCCAGTGCTAATCCATATTCTGGCGTTAGTATGGGGTTGTAGAGAGCAGCGAGAGTCCCACTTACAGCGAGTGTAGCCACCTCGTCTGTTCATCCAAGTTCTAACTTGATTCCAGGTTTTTCCACACTATTTATTGATGATTGGGTGAGCGATTGACGGATTGACTAACGGCTGTATTGTTATTCAGGCTGACCCAAATGACATCTATTTTTCTAACTACTGCCGGTGCGATCGCTTGACTAAATGATTCATAAAAGGTTGGGTGATTGGCAAGTGATTGGCAAGTGACTGATAAGTGGTTGGCAAGTGACTGACAAGTGACTGACAAGTGATTGGCAAGTGACTGATAAGTGGTTGGCAAGTGACTGACAAATAATACTGACCTACGTTCTTCTGATCGATTTATAAATGATTGCCGCTGATGACGGGGTTTAACTGTCAAAAGCCGATGTCAGTCTCGAATGATCGGTTGCGAATGAATAGGTCTTGCGAATGAACACTGCAACTCAACCGTCTTGGCTTGCCGTTGCGCGATTTTGATTGGGTAATGCCCAAAAGCACTAGAGAGGGCTTTGATAATGACAGAAAAAAACTTTGCAACCATTGATGGTAATGAGGCAGTCGCTAGAGTTGCCTACCGTCTCAATGAAGTAATCGCCATCTATCCCATTACTCCTGCATCTCCCATGGGCGAGTGGTCTGATGCATGGTCATCCGCCAATCAGCCCAACCTCTGGGGAACCGTTCCTTCGGTTGTTGAAATGCAGAGCGAAGGAGGGGCGGCCGGAGCCGTTCATGGTGCATTGCAAGCGGGATCGCTGACCACTACGTTTACCGCATCCCAAGGCTTGCTGCTGATGCTGCCGAACCTGTATAAGATTGCAGGCGAACTGTCGCCGAGTGTCTTACACATTGCAGCGCGATCGATCGCTGCCCAAGCGCTCTCGATTTTTGGGGATCACAGCGATGTGATGGCTGCACGAGCCACAGGCTGCGGGCTACTCTGTGCGGCATCGGTGCAGGAAGCTCAAGACTTTGCTGCGATCGCCACCCGTGCCAGCCTGGAATCTCGGATTCCATTTCTGCATTTCTTCGATGGTTTCCGTACCTCCCACGAAATTCAAAAAGTAGAGCTGCTGCCGGATGATGATTTGGCGCAACTGTTCCCGGATGATCTAATTTTTGAGCATCGCCATCGCGCCCTCACCCCCGATCGCCCCGTGATTCGCGGCACTGCCCAAAATCCCGATGTCTATTTCCAGGCGCGGGAAACAGTGAACGTTTTTTACAACGCCTGCCCTGGCATTGTCCAACAAACGATGGATCAGTTTGCAGCCATTACAGGACGGCAATACAAAATCTATGAGTACCACGGTGCGCCGGATGCGGAGCGAGTCGTTGTGCTGATGGGGTCTGGATGTGAAACCGCCCATGAAGCTGTGGATGTTCTTGTTGAACAGGGTGAACGGGTGGGTGTGCTGAAAGTACGGCTGTATCGTCCGTTTGATATGGTTGATTTTGTGAGCGCTTTGCCGAAAACGGTCACTGCGATCGCTGTTTTAGACCGCACCAAAGAACCCGGCAGCATCGGCGAACCGCTATATCTAGATGTGATGAGTGCCTTGGTAGAACTTGGACGCACCCAGATCAAAATAGTAGGCGGTCGTTACGGATTATCCTCCAAAGAATTTACACCGGCGATGGTGCGGGGCGTGTTGGATAACCTCGCTACCGATTCACCGCGCAATCATTTTACGGTGGGCATCCAGGATGATGTCACATTCACGTCACTAGACTATGATCCCGACTTTTCTACCGAACCGGATGATGTGGTTCGCGCTATTTTCTACGGGCTAGGCTCGGATGGAACGGTTGGTGCGAATAAGAACTCCATCAAGATTATTGGCGGCGAAACAGATAACTATGCCCAAGGCTATTTTGTCTACGATTCTAAAAAATCGGGATCAGTAACGGTGTCTCACCTGCGGTTTGGCCCAAACCCCATTCGCTCTACCTATTTGATTACTAGCGCTAACTTTGTCGCTTGCCATCAATGGGAATTCCTAGAAAAATTTGAGATTCTCAAAGAAGCACAGCCGGGCGCAACCTTTTTAATCAACAGCCCCTACGAGCCACAAGAAACCTGGACGCGGTTGCCCCGTGCCCTCCAGTCGGAGGTGATCGCTAAGGGGATCAAGCCTTATTGTATTAATGCTTTGAAAGTGGCGCGCGAGGCGGGCATGGGTGGACGGATTAATACCGTCATGCAAACCTGTTTCTTTGCGCTAGCGGGGGTGTTATCTAGGGAGGAAGCGATCGCCCAAATTAAGAATGCCATCCGTAAGACCTACGGCAAAAAGGGCGAAGAAGTGGTGCAGATGAACATTAAAGCCGTGGATCAAACCTTGGCGCACCTATATGAAGTGCCCGTGGGTGAGCAGAGTGATGCACCCGAAGCGGAGCATTCTTGGGTTCCTGATACGGCACCGTCTTTTGTGCAAGATGTGCTGGGCACACTGATGGCACGGAAAGGGGATGATATGCCGGTGAGTGCGCTGCCGATTGATGGCACGTACCCCAGCGGCACCTCGAAATGGGAAAAACGCAACGTGGCGGAGGATGTGCCGATTTGGGACCCGGATGTCTGTGTGCAGTGCGGCAAGTGCGTTATGGTGTGTCCCCATGCAGTTATTCGCTCTAAGGTCTACGAACCGGGTGAATTGGAGAATGCCCCAGATGCGTTCAAAGCGACGGAAGCTAAAGATAAATCTTGGAACGGATTGAAGTTCACGATTCAAGTGGCGGCAGAAGACTGTACGGGGTGTGCGCTGTGTGTGGATGTGTGCCCGGCGAAGAATAAAGCCGAACCGCGTAAAAAAGCCATCAACATGGCTCCGCAGCGTCCGATTCGCGAGCAGGAACGGGAGAATTGGGACTTTTTCTTGAAGTTGCCCAACCCCGATCGCCGTCATTTAAATGTGAACCGAATTTCTCAACAGCAAATGCAAGAACCGCTGTTTGAGTTTTCTGGTGCTTGTGCGGGCTGTGGGGAAACGCCATACGTTAAGCTAGCCACTCAGCTATTTGGCGATCGCATGTTGGTCGCGAATGCCACGGGCTGTTCCTCGATCTATGGCGGTAATTTGCCGACCACACCCTGGACGCACAACTCTGATGGCCGCGGCCCCGCTTGGTCAAACTCCCTGTTTGAAGATAATGCTGAGTTTGGGCTAGGGTTCCGGGTTTCGGTAGACAAACACGCCCAATATGCCCGCGAGCTGTTGAATATTCTCGCGATCGACATGAATGGCAACTCTCGCATTCCGACTGAGCTAGCCACTCGCATTCTGGCCAATGCCCAGCGGGACGAAGCTGATATTGCTGAACAGCGGGAACAGGTGGCTCAGCTAAAAGAGGCTGTAAACCAATGGCTGGCGGATTTGGATGGCAACAGCGCTCAGTTGCGATCGCAATTGCAAAACCTAAAATCCTTAGCAGACTATCTCGTTAAGAAGAGCGTCTGGATTATGGGAGGTGACGGCTGGGCCTACGACATCGGCTATGGCGGTGTGGATCACGTCCTTGCCAGCGGTCGCAATGTCAACATTATGGTTATGGATACCGAAGTGTATTCCAACACCGGTGGTCAAATGTCGAAAGCTACGCCACGGGCAGCGGTCGCCAAATTTGCGGCAGGTGGCAAACCCGCACCCAAAAAAGACCTGGGCTTGATGGCAATGACCTACGGCAATGTCTATGTGGCTAGCGTCGCTATGGGGGCGCGAGATGAGCATACCCTGCGGGCGTTCCTCGAAGCTGAAGCCTATGATGGGCCATCGTTAATTATTTGCTACTCTCACTGCATTGCTCACGGCATCAACATGACCGAAGGCATGAAGCAGCAAAAGGCATTGGTGGAATCCGGGCGGTGGTTGCTGTATCGCTATGATCCCCGTCGCAGTGAACAGGGCGATAATCCCCTACAGCTTGACTCGCGATCGCCCAAAGCGACGGTTGAACAGTCAATGTATAACGAAAACCGTTTCAAGATGTTGACTCGCACTAAACCGGAGGATGCTAAGCGCCTGCTGCAACAAGCTCAAGGCGATGTCAATACGCGCTGGCAAATGTATCAATACCTGGCCGCTCGCCATACCCCCACCGGCCAGACAAACGGACAACGCCAGTCGAGCGCAGCCACCGAGTCTACTGAATCGTAACCATGCCTTGGGGGCTTAGCCCCGCCATCTCTGAGTAGGAGTACACTATGGATTTGACTACCACGTATCTTGGTCTGGAGTTGCGATCGCCCCTTGTCGTGGGCGCGGCAGCCCCGCTCACCGAGGACATCACTCATTTACAGCAAATGGAAGCATCGGGCGCGGCGGCTGTGGTGCTGCACTCTCTATTTGAAGAACAAATTCGGCGCGATCGCCTCGAACTTCATCATCATCTAGAACACGGAACCGAGAGCTTTGCCGAAGCGCTGACCTACTTTCCTGAACCCGACCTGTTCCACGTCGGCACTGATTTGTATTTAGAACATATCCGCAACGCGAAATCGATCGTCAATATCCCGATCATCGCTAGCCTTAACGGTTCTACCATGGGCGGCTGGACCCATTATGCCCGCCAAATGGAACAAGCCGGAGCCGATGCGATCGAATTGAATATTTATTCAATTCCGACCGATCTCGACACCACTAGCGCCGACATTGAGCAAATTTACATCAATATTTTGCAAGAAGTGAAAGCGTCCGTGTCGATTCCCGTGGCGCTCAAGCTCAGCCCCTACTTTAGCAACATGGCGAACATGGCTAAGCGGCTGAGTGAGGCCGGGGCAGATGGGCTGGTGCTGTTCAATCGGTTCTATCAACCGGATATTGACATCGAAGAATTGGAAGTGCGCCCCAATGTGTTGCTCAGCACCCCGCAAGACCTGCGCTTGCCCATGCGATGGATTGCGCTGCTCTATGGACGAGTTCCGGTTGACTTTGCGGCCACTAGCGGGATTCACAAAGCGCCGGATGTAATCCGAATGCTAATGGCGGGGGCAAGTGTCACCATGATCGTTAGTTCATTACTGCGCCATGGTATTGGACATCTATCAACGATTGAGCAAGACCTGCGCGTTTGGCTAAAAGACAATGATTATGATTCGCTTAAACAACTGCGTGGCAGTATGAGCCAACTCCGCTGCCCGAACCCCAGTGAATTTGAGCGGGCCCAGTACATGAAAGCCGTCCAAACCTATCAGCCAGAATGGATGAGTTCGGTGCAGTTAGTGCATTAACCGGTGCCTCTCTCTGTCATTTCCCTCACTTAAGATACAACTGCGATCGCTCAAGGGCTACCAAAGTTAGTGTTGCTGAATGGCAGGATGACGTGAAACGTTCGTCCAATGCATCCAACTCTAAAGCCCGTCCCTGGAATCAGCAACGCCCCAAAATTAAGGCTAGGTAAACGGCTAGGTAAAACGAGGGCGATCGCAGACTGTCGAATAAACGGGTGATGAATGACACCTCAAAGCCACTAAAGTTCTGGCTTGATCAGCACTTCGGCAGTTCCTTTCATTATTTTGCAACACGTTTATTTCATTGCTCGGCTCACTCACTAATATTTCATGGGAGGGTAGTCCTTACATGAATACCACTACCCATGTGAGTTGAGCAAAGCCACAGGCGAACTCATTTACACCGCCGCTCCGCGCCCATGAGAATGCAGGCAAGCCGGACTGTACGGTTAAGTCCTAACCGCCGTTCCGAACGGGTAGCCCTCCATTGGTATGGAGTTTTAGTGGTGTGAGCGACGCCCACACTGTCAGAACGCTTGACATGAAACCACTACCCTAAAACTGACGTTATCCCAGCAATTTGCTACAATCGCCACTCCTATCGCCAGCAAATCATGCCATGATTTGAAAGGCTGGGATAGATGCTAGCCTACACTTATCCATGTTTCCAAGACAAGCATTTAGGGATATATTAATCAGTTATGAGCTAATCAAAGCGCCGTAGCTGCAATGAATGCTCCTGTTGGGTAACGATAAGAAAAACTGCATCTAGATACCACCTCTCATTCCTTATCTATAAAACCTGTTTGACAGTTGCCAATGCCTTTTTCTGACAGCGTGTTTGGGAACTTTGCCAAACCTGATTGGAGCGCTAGCCTTGCAGCCCTTCAGCCAGAACCCCAAACGGGTTTTATAAAAGTCTTAGGTGTTGCTGAATAGCAGGATGAATTGCAACGACGTTTCAATTCATCCAACTCCAAAATTCATCCCCAGAATCAGCAACGCCAAGTTTTAAGCGATCTGTGAATGTAGATAAGCCTCGTGGGAAGGGCTTTGCCAGAATCCCTCCCATAATCTCAGCAGAATTGCTGTAGATGAAATGCGTTGTAAGTCAATTGTGTGGAGAGTCACTATGGAACGTCGTAAACGAATCGGTATTTTAACCAGTGGCGGGGACTGCCCAGGACTAAACGCTGTCATTCGTTCTGCTGTAAAATGCTCTAGTCGTCTAGGCTGGGATATGTATGGTATCCCCTATGGAACCGACGGCTTTGTTAGCATTGCCCAAGGACGGTGTACTCCAGAAGACTTTAAGCTATATGAGCATGGATATGATATTCCCGGTCTACTCCAGGGTCTAGATGTACTGCAATTCTTGAGTGGCAGTATCTTGGGGTCGCTCAGCCGGGGGAATCCTAATGATCCAGATGTAGAAGCTCAGATTTTAGACGGCTATGCGCGCCTAGGGCTGGATGCACTCATTGTGATTGGCGGTGACGGCAGCCTTGATATTATTTATCGATTAGCGAAAAAAGGGAATTGGAATTTTGTTGCGGTTCCCAAAACCATTGATAATGATGTGCCGTTTACAGAAAAGTCAGTGGGTTTTGATACGGCGGTTGAAACGGTGACCAAAACGCTGTATGACCTGACCTTTACTGCTGCAAGCCACGATCGCGTCATGGTGGTGCAGGTAATGGGGCGTGATGCCGGACACCTAGCCCTGCATTCGGGCATTGCTGGCGGTGCAGATATGATTTTGATTCCTGAGCTGGCTCCTGTGCTGAATAGCGTTATTGTCGATCAGATTTGCTATCGCCTAGAGAAAATGCGAGATAAGGGGCGCAAGTTTGCCCTTGTGGTCATTTCTGAAGGAGTTAAAAATAAGAATGGTGAACGGGAACGCTATATTGGTGATTACCTGGCAGGTGAAATTTGTAGCCGCAGCCGTGAACTCTGCAGTACGGGCGATGCGGCCGCCTGCGGCTTGAATGTGGTGGATACGCGCTCAACGGTGTTGGGGCATATTCAGCGCAGCGGCACGCCAACCGCGTTCGATCGCCTTTTGGCGACAGCATTTGGCAAAAAGGCCATTGATCTAATTAAGCAAGACCGATTTAATCAACTGGTCGTCTGGCGAGATGGTAAAGCCCACGCTTGCCCATTGGAGGAGGTGCTGCCGTTAATTCGTCAGTGTCATGATGAAAATCGCTGTCCTGGGCCGGTTCATGCTGATGATTATATTGTCCAGGTGGCTGAGTCGCTGGGCATTTATGTGGGAACCCAGACGGAACCTGCGATCGCTCAGCAAGATATAATCCCGGCGATCGAACAGACGGTCTGAGGATGGGGGTGATGGGAAGGCTTTTGCCGGAACCCTTTTTACACTTTAGGTAAGGTAATTGCGGAGGCTGGATCAACTGACCAAAATTCTGCGTTGGGCAGGGCACTCACGGGATGACAAGTGATGTCGGGGGCTGCCTGACCTCCGCTTATTGGTCAGTTGGCTAGGGCGTTTGGCTGGATCGGTTGGTTACAGTTGCCGGATGGATGGCGCTTGCGACAACTGATGTGCGGCATCCCACACGGTTTTTACTTCATCCGGTGTCCATTCATGGCTGCGATCGCAGTAGTGGGCGATCAGCAGTCCCCACAGATGTTTGACCGATTCTTTCTCGGATATGATGGGGACGGCTAAGTTAGCGCGGACGCTGATGCTACGAAGGAAGTCTCGATGGCAGGAATGAATATCAGCGGTTTCAATGTCGGCGATGGAGCGATCGCGCCCTGCCAAATATTGTGCGGCATAGTCATGATTGAAGCAGTCATCGGCTCCCGTCGAGCCAAAAATAGAATAACGGGGATGGCTCAGCGCTTCAAAGGTAACCTGGCCTTTCCATTCATAGTAAAAGTAGTAAATAACTACACGACTGCATTGCAAAGCCTGTCGAACGTGTTCAGTCGTCGCCTGCACTAGACTATCGCGTTCTAGATGGGTGGCTAGTCGAGTTGAAAGCGGGCGTAAGCGATCGTTCATCGAGTGCCCGGACGGTATGTCGGACTGCTTTCGCAATTGGCTGAGTTGTTCGGACAAACGATGCATTGAGAATGGGTGAGTAGAAAAGCGATCGTTCATGAGGAGACTCAAAACACGTTGAAGGGAACAGGGCGTAGCGGCGGCGGACGGCTGAGGGAAGGAGTTGACGGATGCGACAAGACGGAACAATGTTGTTGAGCAGCCAGGGTTCGCTAAGGAAAGGAGTCTAAGGGAAGAAGTTTAGTGATAATGACTCAGGGCGATCCCCTATGGTTTTAGATAAATCTATTCTACTGAATGAGTCAACCCTCTACACTCTACCTTTTGTTGCAATTGCCGGAGTTTTGATGGCGATCGCTGGGGATAGGCATCTGCATAGACTGGTTTAGCCCCAATGAATAGCACGACCCATGACTCAATTGTTAAATTTCTGAAAGCGATCGCCGGGATAGGATTTTCAGAGTGATACACCTATAGATACGGCCCATGGTCAAATATTGGGCGATGGCTCAAGTGACGGTTTGACTATGGGCGTTCAGGATTAATTGTTGATTGGCAGCACTAATCCTCAGCCTTGATGAGGCCTGAGTTTAGACCGATTGCCTACGGCTAATTTGTTTAGGGTTGGCAATGTTTGTCAATTGCGGCGAGGAGGTTTATCCATGCCCCATCCATCCCCTCAAGTGTCCTCCGTGCAGGCAGCGATGCCGTCTGTGTATGGCCCTGTGCAGTCATGGCGATTCGGGCGATCGCTAGGAATTGACCCCATTGGCGAGATGTCTGTCTGTTCTTACTATTGCGTTTATTGCCAGCTTGGAGTGATTGAAAAACTCCAGTGCGATCGCCAGGTTTTTGTGGAGAGCGATCGCATTCAGCAGGACTTACAAACCTTCGCACCGTGGGATGTGGACATTATCACCATCAGCGGCAGTGGCGAGCCAACCCTAGCCCTAAATTTGGGTGAGATTATCCGCCAGACTCAAGCCACGGCCCAACGGCCCGTCGGCGTGTTGACCAATGGCAGCTTGCTACAGGATGCCGATGTGCGCAATGATCTGTGCGCGGCGGATACGGTTGCTGTGAAGCTCGATGCAATCTCGCCCGAACAGTGGCAGCGCATCAATCGCCCTGTTTCAGACCTGCAACTGGCAGATCTCTGGGCGGGGCTGCGGGCTTTCCGGCAGCAGTATCGCGGTCGATTGGCGATTCAGACGATGCTGCTTGCACCCTGGGCTGAGGCAAGTCAGGTGGCGTACATTCATTTGATGCAGGCGATCGCTCCGGATGAGATTCAACTGAACACCCCCACGCGCCCCAAACCAAGCCAGCGGCTCCTGGATGCGAGAGGAAATGATGTGAGCGATCGCGACCGCGATGTGCAGTGGATGAAACCGGTTAGCGCTGAGCATCTAAAAGCTATGAGCGATCGCATCGTTGCTGCTACTCAGATTCCGACCCGCTACCCCGCGCGCGCGCCGAAATCGCCATCCTGACGGGCTGCTACCCGTTCGTTATTCAACCGTATCAGAATTTATCCAAGGATTTGAACCATGCAACATCCAGAAAAGCATATCCATCTTGAGCCGTCTATTGAGTTATTGGAAATCCCAGCGGGTTATCTCAACACCATGGGGTATGTGGACGAGTCGGAGGTGAACGGGCCCGGCTACCGCGCCGTGATTTGGGTGCAGGGCTGTTTGCGCGAATGTCCGGGTTGTTTTAATCCAGCGTCTTGGTCGTTTGAGATGAATCAGTTGGTGACGGTGGATCACCTAGTTGAACGCATTTTGACCAATCCGAAAAATGAGGGTGTTACCTTTTCTGGTGGCGAACCTTTTTGGCAAGCGCCTGCCTTAGCTGATCTGGCCCGTAAGGTTAAGGCTCATGGCTTGAATGTTCTGTCATTTACTGGGTTTACCCTAGAGCGGTTGCAGTCGCCCTATGGGCCAGCGGGTGCCCAGGAGTTGATTGATCAGTTGGATATTCTGATTGATGGTCCCTATGTGGAAGCCAACGCTATCCATGATCCGAATTCGCTGGTCGCATCTAGTAACCAACGGGTTCATGTGTTGAATCCTGCGATGAGCGATCGCCTGAACTGGGCTAGTGACCAAGTTGAGATTCATATTTTGAAAGATGGTAGCCGTATTGTGACTGGCTATTATGGTCAGTTGATTGGACAGGAGGCAGAGTAAGCAAAACGTCAGGTGATTTTGCTGGGAGCGATCGCTTTTTGGGGCGATCGCTCCCTTATTTTTGGGGCTGGAGCTAGCCTTCAAAACAGAAATGCCAGCGATCGCTTTTTGGGGCGATCGCTGGTTTTATCATCACTCGGACACAGTTTGTCGATCAGACTGACTTGGGGATCTACACAAAATCAGCTTGGTCAATCGTGTTTAGATCGGTATTTTGCAGGAGAACGAGATTGTCGCTGTTGTGCTTGATGAGGACATGATCCCCGCGCTGCATTATGTCAAGCTGGCGATAGGTCATGCCGCGCAGGTCTAACTTATCGAGGTTGTTGCGGAAATCAGTGACGCGATCGAACCCTTGCCCAAGCTGCACTACAATGCGATCGCGTCCGGCTCCGGTAGTAATCACATCATTGCCACCTTGACCATGAATCTGATCATTACCCATGCCACCCAACAGCACATCTCGATCATCACCACCGTACAGAACATCATGCCCGGCTTGACCGTTGAGGCGATCGCGCCCCGCACCGCCAATCAACACATCATTCTGGGCACCACCGAAGAGGCGATCGTTTCCGGCTTGTCCAGACAGGCGATCGCGTCCGACACCACCGAATAAGACATCATGATCAGCGCCACCCAGTAATTTATCGTGACCGGCTTGACCGAGGAGGCGATCGTTCCCTTGATTACCGAAGAGGCGATCGTCTCCTGCCAGACCGCGCACGATGTCATTGCCACCCAAGGCTCGAATGCGATCGGGTTGCGCAGTTCCTGCGACCGTATCAGACTGCATGGTGATTAGCAACCTAGAAGTTTCCTCTGGCAGTGAAGGCGTAGTTGGATCGTTGTTAGTCGGGGATGTTGGATCTTTATCAATTGGATCTCCAGATGGTTCATCATTAGTTCCATCATCAGGAAGCTGTGTGGGTTCCGAAATCGGCAAGGCTTCAAAGATAAAGTCAGACTCTGCTAAGTTAGCTGCCGTGAAGTTTTCTAGCACAGCGAAATATTCATGACTATCGGCATCCTTGATAATCGTGTGGTTGGCCTCATCACCGGAACCTTGTTCAATAGTGATTTGGTTGAATGCCAGATCCGTGACAAGTTTGATCGTATCTTTTCCTTGTTCAAAGTCAGTGATGGTGTCATAGCCCTCAGACTCGACAATCACAAACCAATCATCGCCAGAACCACCCGTGAGGCGATCGCGCCCGGTGTTGCCTTCCAGGATATCGTCATCGCTGCCGCCATCCAGCACATCATCGCCTTCACCAGCAACCAGAAGATCATCCCCGCTACCGCCATCCAGTACATCATCACCAGAACCTGCCAGCAATTCATCCGCACTGTCGCCACCGGATAAGAAATCATCACGAGAACCGCTGTCGAGAATATCGCGACCGTTGCCGCCGTAGAGTCGATCTTCACCGGCACCAGAGGTAAGTTGGTCATGACCATCACCGCCATCCAGTAGGTCATCACCCGCACCGCCATCCAGGACATCATCGCCATCACCGCCGAACAGTTGATCATCGCCCATGTCTGCCGTTAGGGTGTCGTCGCCTTCGCCGCCGCGCAGGATATCGTCACCCATACCGCTGATCAGGATATCGCGACCATTGCCGCCCTTGAGGATATCGTCGCCGACACCACTATCTAACCTATCTTCGCCGTCACCGCCATCCAGTGTGTCATCCCCCGCACCGCCTGTGAGCGTATCATTGCCCGTGTCGCCTTTGAGGATGTCATTGCCAGCGCCGCCGTCTAGCGTATCGTATCCGGTGCCGCCATCCAGTAGGTCATCGCCAGCATCTCCGGTCAAGGTATCATTTTCAGATCCACCAAACAGTTGGTCATTGCCCGTACCGCCGGTTAAGACATCTTCTTCCGACTCGCCGCGTAGAACATCATCACCAGCGCCACCGGTCAGTTCATCCCGTCCGGCACCGCCGCTGAGGGAATCGTCACCGAGACCGCCATCGAGGATATCGTCGCCATCCTGACCGTAGAGGAAGTCATTCCCTGCACCACCGCTGAGTTGATCATGGTCGAGTCCGCCATCTAGGCGATCGCTCCCAGTTCCGCCTACCAAAACATCATCGCCTTCGGAACCGTATAACTTATCATCATCGGCACCGCCCCGCAGGACATCATCATGCTGACCGCCATCCAGAACATCATTCCCAGCACAGCCAATCAGAGTGTCATTATCTTCATTGCCGCGCAGAATGTCATCGCCGGAGCCGCCGTTGAGATAGTCATCGTATTCGCCGCCGGATAATTTATCATCGCCGGATTGACCGAGGAGCGTATCTTCACCGAGTCCGCCGGAGAGGGAATCGTTGCCGAGTCCGCCTTCGATGTGGTCATGACCGTCGAGTCCGTAGACATAATCATCACCGCGCTCGGCGATCAGAATGTTGTCATCATCATTACCGGTGATGCGATCGTCATACTGAGAGCCAATGACGTGTTCAAAGTCAATTAAGATATCGCGATCGCCAAATCCATCTGTGGCACGTCCAGTATCGAGGTTAATGTTGGCACCACCCGGATCGCGGCGGTAGCTGACGACATCGATTCCATCACCACCATCCAAGCGATCGCTGCCTGCATTACCGATGACTAGATCATTACCGCCTAGGGCTTGCAGATGGTTATCTGATTCATTGCCGATCAGGATATCGTCGTATTCCGAGGCGATAATGATTTCCACATTGCGGATTTCATCCACACCGCCGAGTCCATCCATTGCCGTACCGGGGTCAATAGCAAACTCCGGTTCGAGATCGGTCGGCGGATCATCACAGGTTTCACAGTCGGTGGAGAGGTCGCCGATGGGATTGACATATTCATTGGCATTGTCGAGATTGATCAACACACCAACTTCAACGGTTTGGTAACTGGCGGTATCCACGCCGTCACCACCGTCAATCACATCATTACCCAGTTCGCCGTGCAACTCATCATCGCCATCGCCGCCGTACAGTTCATCGTCGCCATTGCCCCCATACATGAGGTCATCGCCGTCATCCCCAAACAGGACATCGTTTCCGTCACCAGCGGTCATCTCGTCATTACCTGCGCCGCCCGACATAACATCATTCCCGGTTGCGCCATCCATGACATCATTGCCCGCACCGCCATTCATGACATCATGTCCAGTTGCACCTTCCATGACATCATCGCCAGCGCCGCCATCCATGACATCGTTTCCGGCTTCACCGAACAGTTGGTCATCGCCAGCACCACCATCCAGGATGTCGTCGCCATTGCCAGCCAGCAGTTCATCATCGCCGCCGCCACCGTACAGTTCATCGTCACCGATGCCAGCGGTTAATTTATCATTATCGGCACCGCCGTCTAGGACATCATCGCCCTCGGCACCATCGAGGAGATCGTCACCGCCGCCGCCGTAGAGCGTATCATCGCCGATGGCCGCATAAAGCGTATCGTTACCGGCTCCGCCATCGAGATAGTCACTGCCGTCATGACCGAGTAAGAGATCCTCACCGGCATCACCGTGGAGGCGATCGCCCCCGGCATTACCTTCGAGATAATCATCACCGGCACCACCCCAGAGGCGATCGGCTCCCGCTTCACCATAGATGCTATCGTCACCGGCTCCACCGTACATCGTATCTTCACCGGTACGACCATAGAGCAAGTCATTATCGTCGCCACCATCCATGAAGTCGCTGCCGCTGCCGCCGTCGAGATAATCTTCACCGGCGCTGCCGTAGAGGGTATCGTTTCCGGCTTCACCGTAGATGCTATCAATACCTGCACCGCCATCCATTGTGTCATCATCTTGGCGACCATAGAGCAGGTCATTGTCATCGCCACCATCCATGATGTCATCGCCGATGCCACCATCGAGATAATCATCTCCGGCATCTCCAGCAATGGTGTCGTCGCCGTCGTTTCCGGTAATGGTGTCGTTGTCGTCACCACCTGCGATCGTGTCGTCGCCGTCGTTGCCTTCGATTAGGTCGTCGCCCGTGCCGCCGTCAATGGTGTCATCGCCGTCATTGCCTTGGATGATGTCATCACCTTGCTCACCATAGATGGTGTCGTTTTCACCGTTACCGTAGATGGTGTCGTTGCCGAGTCCACCCCAGATGTAGTCATCACCCTCATTACCTTGGATAACATCTTCACCTTGTTCGCCGTAGATGGTGTCATTTTCACCTTGAC
>CAYSIR010000031.1:0-1430 GCA_964431105.1 uncultured Leptolyngbya sp.
GCATCAGCCAACAGTCAGTATTGAAAAGTCCGGTCACTGTTGACGAATACTGTTTACGAATTATGAAGGATGTCCGGCGATGGCGTCAGCCTCTCGATCAATACTGGGTTGAGAACTGGCTGCTGCGCAGTTTTGCGATCGCTCCTTCTCGGTCTTTCTTTGCTGATAACAAAATAGGCAAAGTGGGCATCTTAAAGGCGGATCGGATCGCGGATTGGATCATTGTTTGTCTAGTTTGATAACAGTTTTTGACGTTTGACAACAGTTCTTGACAAGAGTGACCGCCGGTGCGATCGCACCGAGGTGAGGTTGGCGTTTCATTCCATTGGATTTCATCGGATTCCATCGGATCACCGTAACAATGGCGGGTAGGGTCATCTAACATCATCTAACAAGGGGTGGAACGTCTACCCGTGCGACAGGGTAACTGAAGCCGACCAACCGATACGGCATCGTGCTCCCAATCATTGAGCCGCGATCGCTGGATTCGCTCGCCTCGTCACCGATTCTATTGTTGTCGGCAGTTTGTCCACAACTCGTTTATGATTTGCCCGTGATTAGATCGCAGACCGTGCAGCGGGGATCTATCCACCGCCAGCGGTCTCAGCTTGTCCCCAAGCATCCTACCGTCAGAGGTTTCTGCATAAACTCTGCGCATTCTGATCGCGGCTCCAGCGCTTTGCCAGTTCTATGAAGGGAATACGTTATGTCTAAATTGCTGCATACCCTTGTCCTATTGTCAGCGATCGTCCTGCCCGTTGTCGGCAGTCGTGACCAACATGCGATCGCCCAAGAACGGCAAGGCTGCTATATGGTCAACGATCGCGGCGCATTGCTCGACCTCTCCGAAATTTGTCCATCACCGACCTTCGTCGTGACCGAAACCACCACTGAAGGGTTAGGAACTGGGGATATTCAAGTCACCCTGCGGTGGGCCAGCACCGACGATCTTGATTTAGAGGTTATCGATCCCTCCGGTCAAACCGTCGCTTACTATAATCCGATCATTGCATCCGGCGGACAGCTTGATGTGGATGCCAATGCTGCCTGTAATGGAACAACGACCCAACCCATCGAAAACATATTCTGGCCCGTATCCGAAGCCCCAAGCGGTAACTATACCATTCGCGTCAATCTATTTACTCGATGTGATGGCAGCAGCGGCCCTATTCCGTTTGAAATTCGCTTACTCACTCGCGGCAATATCGAAACCCTGACCGGTTCCGTAGACGATGGCAGCAGTGCGGCCAGTTTTCCCTTTTCGTTGGATTAGTGTCCTGGGATAAGTCGAATCAGTCAGTTGCCCATCGGTTTGTTCTTATATGAAAACCACTACCGCCAATCACAGTTACCGTTTCGCCAGCAACGTATTCCGTTGTCAAGGCGCTCTAGTCAACTCGCTTTAGTCAACTCGCTTTAGTCAACTCGCT
>CAYSIR010000031.1:1530-15365 GCA_964431105.1 uncultured Leptolyngbya sp.
TTGTCAAGGCGCTCTAGTCAACTCGCTTTAGTCAACTCGCTTTAGTCAACTCGCTCACGGGCGATCGCGTCCTAGGCTGCCAATAACGACTCTTTGCCCATAATAATTTGTCGAATCCGACATATCCGCATAGAATTTGGCAGTTCAGAAATGCCGCGCTGTCTCAACAACGGTTGATGTTTGATCAGCAAAGTTGTCTCAGCACAGACATGAGGTCAGGGCATAGCTAAACCGGCATCGGATCGATGCACTTATTGGATGAAGCCATTTTGACCCCCCTTGTTCGATGGGGCTAGGCACCGGCGTTATCATAAGTGCGCATAATCAACTGGTCGATCGCCATATCGTTCAACTATCGTAGAGATATGTGATATAGGGAAATGGGTATGCGTCAAATTTCTCTGCTTGTTTTAATCGGAACGCTTACCGCACTGGTCGGAGGCTGTCAGTTTTTGCCAGATGGGCTATTTGGTGGAGGCGATGCCACGGAAGAGCCGACCAGTGAGTCGGTGCCCATTCCTGATGAACCAGTCGCCGAGGGTGAAGATGCCGCTGAAGGCACTGAAACGGCTGAAGGCACTGAAACGGCTGAAGGCGAAGACTTTGAAGATCCGGTTGTTGCCGGGGAAGAGGGCCCGCTGGTCACACTTCCAACCGATGGAGACCTGATTTCATCCACTAATTCGGAGGAGCGGGTTCAGCAAATTAGCCAGGATAGAGGCGACCCATTTGCATTGATTCCGGTTGCACCGCGCATTGTGCCAGACGAAGACGCGAGGGAAGCTGCCCCAGCCGCGCCCCCAGCGGCTCCCCAAGCCGATGCATCGCCGCCTGAACCGGGAGAGCTAGCTGACATTCCTGAATTGGTGCCGCTCGAACCGGCCGTACCGCCGCCGCCGCCGACCGACTTAGCGCGCGCTATGGTTGTGACTGGGGTGGTGCAAATTGGCTCTACGCTTCATGCCATTGTGGCAGCACCGAACGAACCGCATAGCCGCTATGTTCGTGAGGGGCAACTGGTCTCGAATGGGCAGGTATTGGTGAAGCGGATTGAGATGCGCCCCGGCGGTGATCCTCGCGTTATTTTTGAGCAGAATGGAATTGAGATTGCGCGAGTGGTTGGGGAGGGCAGCTTACCGGAAGCTACGACGGCAGCAAATACTGTTTTGCCTGCGGTGCCTAACGGTTCGTCAATCTAGGGTTGGACGCTGTGGGGGTCTACCTCTGTGGGATTTCACACTGATCTCTGCCACTAGAGAACACCCTGAATCTAATTGCGATCGCCGGGTAAGCCATAGAGGCTGCCCGGCTTTGTAGTGGGTGGGGCTACTCCAGCGGATGGCTGCCACAAATCACAGCGTGCGATACGCTAGATAGTTGCAGCGCGATCGACCCGTCCCGTTGCTCTATTGCCCGCAAGAACTCTACGGGGTCATGTATCTTCTAGCCTGCTTTTTTATGCTTATCGATTGGCATCCTGTCAAAGCTTACGACGATATTTTGTATGACAAAGCCGACGGCATCGCTAAGGTGACGATCAACCGTCCTCATAAACGCAATGCGTTCCGTCCTAAGACGGTCTTTGAACTGTACGATGCCTTTGTCGATGCGCGGGAAGACCCCAACATTGGCGTGGTGCTGCTCATGGGAGCTGGGCCTCACACGGATGGTAAATATGCGTTTTGCTCTGGCGGCGATCAGAGCGTGCGGGGTGAGGCGGGGTATGTGGATGATGCTGGGGTACCGCGATTGAATGTGCTGGACTTACAGCGGTTGATTCGCTCTATGCCAAAGGTGGTCATTGCGCTGGTGGCGGGCTATGCGATCGGGGGTGGTCATGTGCTGCACGTCATTTGTGATCTAACGATCGCGGCTGAAAACGCTATTTTTGGGCAAACGGGGCCCAAGGTCGGCAGCTTTGACGGTGGGTTTGGCGCTAGCTACCTGGCCCGCATTGTTGGACAAAAGAAAGCCCGCGAAATTTGGTTCCTTTGCCGTCAGTATGATGCTCAACAGGCTTTAGATATGGGATTGGTGAACCATGTCGTCCCCGTTGAGCAACTAGAAGCGGAGGGGGTGCAGTGGGCCCAAGAGATTTTGCAAAAAAGCCCGATCGCGATTCGATGCCTCAAGGCGGCGTTTAATGCGGATTGCGACGGTCAAGCCGGACTGCAAGAACTGGCCGGCAACGCCACAATGCTGTATTACATGACGGAAGAAGGTAGCGAAGGCAAACAGGCTTTTTTGGAAAAGCGATCGCCCAATTTTCGGCAATATCCTTGGCGACCCTAACCCCGACTAGGAATTGAAATATCAATCTGGGTTACTTCCACCTCATCTCTAAGGGTGCTAAGGGGCGGATTGATTTCAGCCGCATTGCCCACCACTAGCGTCACCATCTTGTCAGGATCGAGATAGGTCTGTGCGGCTTGCAGGACATCCTCAACCGTCGTATCCTGCACCTCCTGCTGATACTGAAAGATGAAATCTTCCGGATAGCCGTAGTATTCATAGTTCATGACGCGAGACAGGGTTTGGTCTGGACTCTCGAAGCTAAAGACAAACGAGTTGAGAACCGATTCTTGAGCGCGGGAGAGTTCGTCGCGGGTAATGGGTGTCGTGCGGATTTTCTCAATTTCATCCATCACGGATTGAATGAATGCCACCGTGGTTTGCGATCGCGTCTGCCCTCCGGATACAAAGATACCCGGATAGTCAAAGCGCGCTGCCCAGAAGGCATAGACCACATAGGCTAACCCCTGGCGCGATCGCACTTCATTCACCAGCCGTCCACCAAATCCATTCAGCACCTCATTCATGACCGCCAGTTTGGTGTAGTCCGGGCTATCGTACTGACCGCCAAGATGACCGAGTCGTACATTGCTTTGGGTCAGGTTGGGTTGATCCACCAAAAATACACCCCCTTCAACGGCCTGCTCCACCATCGGGAGAATACGGTCTGGGACGGGCTGAGTGGCCTGCCAATCGCCAAAGTTGGCTTCAATGAGCGATCGCATCTCATCCGAGTCAAAATCGCCAACAATGCCAAGCAGCATATTATTGGGCTGGATATATTGCTCATAGAAACCGACCACGTCATCACGGGTAATGTTGTCAAGCGTCGCATATTCTACTGTGCGAGCATAGGGACTGGCGGCTCCATAGACCAGCTTGCCAAATTCGCGGCGCACGATGTCGCCTGGATCATCATTACGGCGCAGGATGCTGCCCTCACGCTGGGTTTTGGCTAAATCAATCCGATCTTGGGGGAAAGCAGGCTGGCGCAGCACCTCCGCAAACAGCGCCATTACAACCTCGGTATCTTGGGTCAGCGCGCTAAATCCAGCCGATCCTGAAGCGGTATCAATGCCTGTCTCAATAGAAGCGGCTTTTTGCTCTAGCAGTTGATTGAGCTGGTCAGGCGGATGGTCAACCGTGCCTCCGCTCCGCATCACTTCGCCGGTAATGCTAGCCACACCGACCTTACTGGCGGGTTCGTAGCGATTTCCTGTACCAAATATGGCTGTTCCCCCCACTAGGGGAAGTTCATGATCTTCTAATAAAAAGACTCGAATGCCGTTTTCTAATTCAAAGCGACTGTAGTTGGGAACTTTGATCTCCGGCAGCGGCGGTAATTCTAGCTCGGTGTAGTGCCGTGGGGCATCGGCTAAGGCGGGCGATCGCCCAAACCCAAACACCAGCAACACCACCGTTAAACCCATCACTAAGCCATAGCGCATCAGTTTTTTGGCCATAGCCTCTCGCCAGGGTAAGGTTTGTGTCCGCGCCCGCTGATTCAACCGCTGCATATCATACTCCTGTGCATCCAAATTATGCTGCTGCATATTCTAAGGTCTGAATCCTGTCTCTTGTCTAAATCGTGATTGATGGGTTCGAGCAGCGGCAATGCCCAACGTCCAAATCTGCTGCGCGCCTATGCCGTTGGCAGGTTAGAAAACCTTTCACGGCTACGGTACATCGCCCTTCTGCTTGCCTGTGCCCGTCTCTAAGAGAGGCTGACTAAGGAAGGCTGACATCAACCGGGGCTTCTCCTTCCGGCAAAATGCGCCCAATCGTCAAATTTTCTGGACGAAATGTGGCTTGGGCCACCCGCATCACATCTTCTGCGGTCACTTGATTGATTGCATTAATCTCAGCAAATAAACCGCGCCAATCGCCGGTTTTGGCTTGGTACTCCGCTAACACGCTGGCCATGCCTCGATTGGAGGACAGGCTGCGCACCAGCCCAGCTAGTGCTTGTGTTTTGATGCGATCCAGTTCGTCTAGGGAGACGGGTTCAGTCCGTAGCCGTTCTAATTCAGCATCCAGTGCTATTTGAATTTCATCAACGGTGTGCCCCGGTGCCGTGAGTGCGTAAAATAGCATGACATTATCGAAGCGATCGCCAGGGAAGCCATTCGCTGCGCCGATATCCAGCGCTAGTTGCTTATCTTCTACCAGCGATCGATATAGCCGGGCCGTTCGTCCCCGCGTCAAAATACCGCTAATGACCGAATACACCGCATTATCTGGATGGTTGATGCCCGGACGATGGAACCCTTCTAGATACCACGGTTCAGAGTTAAGATAAAGCGTCACCTCGCGGGGTTCTGTTTGTGGCAGTGGTTGGGCGGCGACATCCGGTGTATCAGGGCGGGCTGGATAGCGCCCAAAATAGGTTTGCGCCAGTTGTTGTACCTGCGAGGGATTCACATCACCCACGATCGCTACCTTCATCCGTCCGGGAGTGTAGTGCGTTTCGTAAAACTCGCGGATGTCGGTACGGGTCATTTTCCGCAGGTCTTCAGCATAGCCAATAATGGGGCGACCGTAGACATAGTTCGGGAACGTAGTTTCTAAGAAGGCTTCAACCATGCGACCGATGGGGGAATTATCCGTCCGCATCTTCCGCTCTTCTAAAATAACTTCTTTTTCTTCATAAAATTCTCGGAATACCGGATCAAGGAATCGCTCAGACTCCAGCGACATCCACAGTTCGAGTTTGTTGGCGGGCAGGCTGTAAAAATAGCGTGTTGCATCCGCTGATGTAGTGGCATTCAGCCCTACTCCACCGGCTTCTTCAACAATCCGCCCAAATTCGTTTTGCTCAACGTACTCCGCTGCCTCTGCCCGCACGGTTTCAAAGGCGTCCTGTAAACGGGCGATCGCGGCTGCATCTCCTACGTTCTCTGCCGCCAGCAGTTGGTCAAAGAGCGCATCCATTTCATCCAGCAGCGGGCGCTCTGCATCATAGTCCTTTGTGCCAATTAGCGATGTGCCTTTGAAAGCTAAATGCTCTAAGTAATGGGCAGCTCCGGTTTTGCCGTCGTCTTCTTCCGCCGCACCAACGTCGAAGTAAATCATGAAGGAAATCACAGGCACCTGCGATCGCTCCATCACAATGAATTGAATGCCATTGTCTAGAGTAAATTCAGTGATTTGATCGCCTACTCGGTCAAGGTAAGGCTGAATGGTCGTTTCTTCGGTTGAGAGGGTAAAGGCGATCGCCGGAGACTGAGGAACGACCCACGCCATCAAGCCAACCATCACTATCATCATGACAAGTTGCCGACCTAGGCGCTGCCAAGCCAACCGCGATCGCCAACCGAGTATCAAAGATTTCATCATAGGACTTTTACATCTAAAACGCTGGATCAAGCCAATGGCCTCATCTTAGGATAAATAGTTTTGGCGCGATCGTGTGAAATTTGTGCCAATCCACCATCAACGGTTTAGGGTCTGGTTTCGATACACTGTGTACATATCAAATAAAGCGGCAACCCAGCTACAAACCGCTCCAATTAACACTAATCCGACCAAGGGATTACCGCTCCCAAAAACCACCAAAATTGTAGACAATTGGTTCAGTGCAAACGTGCTGAAGCGGGTGAGTCCTGGCACATACCCCAACAGTAAGATAAAGCCAGTAATCACACCAATCAATCCTGTTGCCGCCACAAAGCTAATGATGCTAGTCAATACAATAGAGCGCAGGACAGTTGAAAACACACTCATGGGATTCATATCGTTGGAGTCGTTTAAGAGAGCACAGCAGAAGCGCCATTATTTCTACCCTAAGTGCGATCGCGGCGAATGGAAACCAACCGTTGAAATTTTTGTTAAACGTAACATACAGCCCGCCATGATGCGTGGCAGCGCTACGAGAGGGATGTAGGGTGGGGGCTAAACACGTTTGTCAACCAATCCGGTGAGGGGTAGGTCAACCTCCAGCCCTTCAATCCATCCGTTCTCATCATGAAAGCGTATGATGAGTACCCATGGGATCGTCCCTAGCCTGTTCGGGCCGTCCAGAATCAGAATTGCTGTTGCTCAGTAGGCCGAATGCCAGTCCACCGATACACTAAATGTCCATAGGCTGACGCTCAGTCACGCCGCCTGCCCACGATTCCATAACCCCACCCATTCAGAAAAAGGACGGATTTCCCTTGAGCGAACAATTTGGGCTAAAAAGCCTCAACCGCTGGTTCCAGCGCCTGCTCGCCGCTGTACTGCTCACTGGTCAGGTTGTGATTCATCTCATTCGTGGGCGGATTCATCGCCGCAATATGATGGATCAGATGGCGATGGTTGGGCCCGAATCCCTGCTGATTGCACTTCTGACTGCTAGCTTCGTCGGCATGGTGTTTACGATTCAGGTGGCCCGCGAGTTTATTGCATTTGGAGCAACGACGGCTGTAGGCGGAGTGCTGGCCCTAGCGCTGGTTCGTGAGTTGGCACCGGTTTTAACTGCTGTGATTTTAGCCGGTCGGGTCGGGTCAGCATTTGCGGCTGAAATTGGCACGATGCGCGTGACTGAGCAAATTGACGCGCTCCAGATGCTCAAGACCGATCCAATCGATTATCTGGTGATCCCGCGTGTGTTAGCCTGCGCCGCGATGTTGCCGATTCTGACGTTACTCTCTTTCGTAACCGGAATGGTTGGCGGAATGCTAATCTCAGAAGGTCTCTACGATATTTCTCGCACTGTTTTTATTGACTCTGCTCAAAACTTTCTGTCGGTTTGGGATTTGGGTAGTGCTGCTATCAAGGCGGCTATATTCGGTGTTTTGATTGCCGTTATTGGCTCTAGTTGGGGGTTGACCACCACGGGCGGCGCGAAAGGGGTTGGGCAGTCCACCACCACTGCTGTGGTGACGATGCTGCTGGCCATTTTTGTGGTGAACTTTTTCTTGTCTTGGCTGATGTTCCAAGGGCAGGGCAGCGGATCGTTGGCGACTTAGGCGTTGGGTGTGCCGAATCCGCCGCCACCGGGAGTTTCAATTTGGATTGTATCTCCGGCATTCATCTCTATCGATCCGGTGCTGCCTAGGTCGATTCGTTCGCCGTTGCGATCGCACCAATTGCGCCCAAGCTGTCCCGGTTCACCGCCATCTAATCCAAAGGGCGGAATCTGACGATGACTGGATAAGATCGCCGCTGTCATCGGTTCCCGAAACCGGATACGACGGATTACCCCATTGCCACCCCGGTGTTTGCCGTCGCCGCCACTGCCCCCGCGAATGCTGAACTGTTCCACCAGCACCGGAAACCGCCATTCCAGAACTTCCGGATCGGTGAGGCGCGAGTTGGTCATGTGGGTTTGTACGGCATCAGTTCCATCAAAGTCGGCTCCGGCTCCTGAGCCGCCGCAAATGGTTTCGTAATACTGGTGGCGATCGCTGCCAAAGGTAAAGTTATTCATTGTGCCCTGGGATGCGGCCATAACGCCCAGTGCGCCGTAAAGACAGTTAGCGATCGCCTGGGACGTTTCTACATTCCCCGCCACGACCGCCGCCGGAGGCGATGGATTCAGTAAACATCCCTCTGGAACCATGATATTTATCGGTTTCAAACAACCCGCATTCAGGGGAATGGCATCGTCAACAAGGGTACGAAATACATACAGAACAACGGCTTTGGCGATCGCCAACGGCGCATTAAAGTTACTCGGCTGCTGGGGAGACGTTCCGGTAAAGTCAATGGTGGCAGATTGGCTGTCTTGGTGAATCGTCACCGCCACCTGAATCTGTGCGCCATTGTCCAAAGGATAGGTAAATTGTCCGTCGTTCAGCACTTCAATCACGCGACGGACGGACGCTTCCGCATTGTCTTGAACGTGCTGCATATAGTTTTGCACTGTGGATAAGCCATAGTGCTGCACCATACGTCGCAGTTCCTGAACACCTTTCTCATTCGCTGCAACTTGGGCTTTGAGGTCAGCAATATTTTGATCGGGATTACGAGCCGGGTAAGAACCGCTGCGGAGAATTTGGCGAATGGCAGCATCCTGAAACTGCCCGTTCTGAATCAGCGGCACGTTGTCGAATAAAACGCCCTCTTGCTCGATGTGGGTGCTGTGGGGCGGCATGGAACCAGGTGTAATACCGCCAATGTCGGCGTGGTGGCCCCGTGAGGCGACATAGAATAGCAGTTGGTCGGACTCTGGCAAAAAGACGGGCGTAATCACCGTGACATCGGGCAGGTGCGTGCCGCCGTTGTAGGGATTGTTCAGCAAATACACATCCCCCGGTTGCAAGCGATCGCCCACGTCATGGATCAAGCTACTCACACTCTCGCTCATGGAACCGAGGTGAACCGGAATGTGCGGCGCATTGGCTACAAGCTGCCCGTGGCGATCGAAAATAGCACAGGAAAAGTCCAGGCGTTCCTTAATGTTGACGGAATAGCTGGTGTTTTGCAGCGTCACGCCCATCTGCTCCGCGATCGACATAAATAAGTTATTAAAAATTTCCAGCCGCACCGGATCGGGGGCGGCATTAGCGGGATCGGGTATGAATCCAGATGTGAGATCCACCTCCGCCACTTGAGTCATCAACAAATCCTGGCGATCGCTCACCGTGACGCGCCAACCCGGTTCAACCATATTTGTACCAGTTGTTTCAATGATTAACGCCGGGCCGTCAATGGTGTGCCCCGCTTGCAGGCGATCGCGCTCAAATACTGGCGTATTGTGCCATTGCTGCGCGGTGTAGACCGGAACGGTGGCGATCGGCTCAGGTAAGGTAGTATCGGATGCGATCGCCGTGGGTTCGGCAGGCAGCTCCGTCTGTCCAATCACTTCCACCGACACGGCCTCCACCACCAGCGCCTTATCCGCCATGATGAAGCCGTAGCGCTGCTGATACTGTTCCTCAAAGGCACGGGTCATAGTGGAAACGTCCGCCGCCGTCACAATCAACGCCGAATCCGTCCCCGCATAGCGCAAATGAACGCGATCGAGCCGCTGCACCGCTGTAATGTCCTCCGTGCCCTGGGCTTCCAGCTCTTGTTGGGCATCGGCGGCCAGTTCATCCAGGCGATCGCGCAGGGTTAGCAACACCGCCTCATTTAATGGTTGCTCGATCGACATTTCTCGCAGCAAGCGGCGATCGGCTAAGCCCATGCCATAAGCGGACAGCACCCCGGCATAGGGATGGATCAACACCCGCTTCATGCCCAGGGCATCCGCCAACTGACACGCGTGTTGACCGCCCGCCCCACCGAAGCAACAGAGCGTGTAGTCGCTGACATCGTAGCCGCGCTGCACCGAAATTTTCTTGATGGCGTTGGCCATGTTGTCGATCGCAATCGCCAAAAATCCAGAAGCGATCGCTTCCGGCCGCTGTCCCGTCGCCGCCTGAATCTCATCTGCCAGCACCGCAAACTGCTGCTGCACTACCTCCCGATCCAAGGGCTGATTCGCTTGCGGCCCAAACACCTGAGGAAAAAACTGGGGCTGTAGCTTGCCCAACATGACATTACAGTCCGTCACCGTCAGCGGCCCGCCGTTGCGATAGCAGGCTGGGCCCGGATAGGCCCCCGCCGACTCTGGCCCGACCCGATACCGCGCTCCGTCAAAGACCAAAATCGAGCCGCCGCCCGCCGCCACCGTATGAATCGACATCATGGGCGATCGCAGCCGCACCCCCGCCACCTCGGTTTCAAACACGCGCTCGTAGTCACCGTTGAAATGGGCCACATCCGTTGACGTACCGCCCATATCAAAGGTGATGATGCGATCGCAGCCCGCCCTCTGACTGATCTGCACCGCGCCGACAATGCCGCCCGCCGGCCCCGACAAAATGCTGTCCTTACCCTGGAAAAATCGCGCATTGGTTAGGCCGCCATTGGACTGCATAAACATCAGCCGCGTCTGGCCGCGATCGTCCAGTTCCCGCTCAATCTGATCCACATAGCGCCGCAGAATTGGCGACAGATACGCATCCACCACCGTCGTATCACCTCGACTGATCAGCTTCATTAAGGGACTAATCGCATAGGACACCGAGATTTGCGTAAACCCGATCGCCCCTGCCAGGTCTGCGATCGCCCGTTCATGGTCAGGATAGCGATAGCCATGCACCAGCGCGATCGCACAGGCGCGAATCCCTGCATCGTAAGCCGCCTGTAACTCTGGACGCAGGGCATCGAGATCCAGCGATCGCAACACCTCTCCCTGAGCCGTCATCCGCTCCGACGCTTCCACCACTTGCTCATACAGCATTTCCGGTAAGACAATTTGCCGCGCAAAAATGTTGGGACGATGCTGATAGCCAATCCGTAGCGCATCCCGAAATCCTTGCGTGACGACTAACAGAGTGCGATCGCCCTTCCGTTCTAGCAGCGCATTGGTCGCCACCGTAGTTCCCATTTTGATTGCCGTAATCTGATCCGCCGGAATCGGCGCATCGGTCGCCAACCCCAACAATTGCCGAATGCCGTGCAGCGCCGCATCACGATACTGATCCGGATTGTCCGACAGCAGCTTATGCACCACCAGCGAACCATCGGGCCGCCGCGCCACGATGTCCGTAAACGTACCGCCGCGATCGATCCAAAACTGCCAGCCGCTGGAATTGCCATGATTCACGCCCCTGTCCTCCATACTTCTATTCCAAGCCACAACTACGTCACTATGCGGATATCGTCACAGGTTTAAAGTTTGCGTATTGTGGTCTCTCGCCCCCCTATCCAAATGCGATTTTTATGATAAAAACTCACACCCGCAAATAAACCAGTTAGCATTCACACTTGAGCATTGATTTCGGTTTAAATTGTTTAATTCATCTCTCCAGAACTAAATTGATCTTCGTCATTTCTTTTGTCGTACTATTAGGCGTTAAAAAATACACTCAATACCGCGATCGCTGACCGTTGATTATCCAATCACTCAAACATTACTCAAATCGCGACTCAAGTCGGTTAATCCCTAACATGATCGATGCGATCGGAGATTGAAGCTTTCCGGGAATCTACGCAGATACCAGCCTATAAGCAAGACAGAGACAGCGGTTATCTCAATGGTATAAATCATTGATAAAGACTAGCCGCAGTGCTTTATCGATTCTTTAATAAGTCATTGGGTCATCAAAAATCAGAAACAAATTGGGTTCATCCTAGTTCAAAATGCTTCATCGAATTCACATAATTTATGACTTATTTATCACAAATAGACGCGATTAAAAGTTATAAATTCGGCGATGTAGCGGATCGTTTCAGTTGTCTTCCAATGTTAGATTAAGCTCAGTTGAAACAGTTAAACACCAACGGCGTAAATGCATAGTGCTGTACCGTTCGTCTGTGGTTTATCGCTCCTCTCTCACGGTTAAAACCTGTCTATTAAGCGTATCTTGTTAAAGCGTTTACTCTTACATTCAACGATCGCGAATTAGGGTGATGGCTGGCTGTAAGGAAAAGGTCTTGTGCCGTTTGCGTCAGGCATTGTAATCGCAGCAGGGGAGCTTCAGAGCCTAAGCCCTATCCTGGGGTGAGGAATCTAGGAAGAGAGCCGCAAAAGCAAGATGTACGCCGGGGTCTTAATGTCATAGATGCGATCGCGCCAGGGCAGTCTGCACAATTTGGTTCACTGCCGGATTGAACCGCCCAGGCTATTCGCCGCTCTCTATTGTTCACTCACCACCTACGCCATGAAGATAGAGTCTGCACAGCTACCTACTCAAGCCTCGGATGTCGGTGTCTATACCTGCGAGGTTCGTCTCACGTTTCGTCTCGTTGAAGAAAAAGCCGCGATGGCAGTTGAACCCGACCAATTGCTAGAGCTATTGCTAGAGGCGCTGTCCTGCGGGCAAGATGATTGTCTTGAAACGCTGGATACACAGGTGAATGTCAACGAAACTCCAGAGGTAGAGGCTTCGCCGCAGATGCGTCGCCAATTGATGCGCTTGCGGAATTCGTTGGCCTAGGCTGGGAGGGCCTGTGGTGTTGCGATCGCCGAGTTCAGCGCGGAGTGATTCCAGCTTCGCCGCCTTTTGTCTAACTTCCGCGCCCAAAGCTGGTCTCTGGCGCAGACGTCGCTGAAACTCCTATCCTTAGCTACGGAGATAGGGTAGTGGTATTCCTGTCAGGATTTTGAATGGTGTGGGCGTTGCTCACACCATCCAAAATCCTGACCAACAGAGGACTACCGGAAATCGTTCTCATACGCAGAGCAGCGGGTCTGAACAGCCAGCCCTTGCATCAAGAGCGCTCGCTCAATTACACTGAGCGAGCGGAGTTATTCAGCAAATATTCATTTTCAATGGATGATTGTTGACACAACTGCTGAGATTGGTTAACTTAATAAAGGCGAGATAAACGCGCCCCCATCGTCTAGAGGCCTAGGACACCTCCCTTTCACGGAGGCGACGGGGATTCGAATTCCCCTGGGGGTATTAAAGCCTTTGTTCAACTTAAAGCCCTGAGTCGCTGAAGTAGACTTGGGGCTTTGTTGCGACTAAGCGATTAAATGGTGGGGCAGCGGTATCTATGCAAAAATTTTTGACAGGGCACATCCCATTCCATCAAAAATCCCCGCTACTAAAATCCTTATCTATGGCAGGGCAACTGATGATGGATGGATATTGATTTATTGCTTTATGGATTGAATAGTGCGGGTTGTCAAACTCTGTCCCTGTATTGGGAAATACGTGACCCATTGCTGGGCAGAAGGCATCAGGTGTGTATTGGATGAACAAACCATTGTCGGTTTTCTAATTTCCAACTGTTATGCCTGTGCATGAATCTGATTCAAGAGTGCTTACGATTACCCTCCGCCCGTGGTTGCTGTGGTTATTCAGCAGTGCCCTAGCCACAATGGGACTTTTTATCGTTGTGATGTTTGGGCAATTGTCGCAGTTGGTGTGCGATCGCTCCCAGTTGGGTGAGGTGGGCTGGTGCGAACTTAGCCAAGTCAGCTTGCGCCATTCCCGAACAGTTTATGTGCCGGTCGGTGCTGTAGATGAGGTGCGAACCCTGCCGCCGACAGCGCAGATGACGCAGCGGGATGCGATTTGGCTCAGGGTAGGCGATCGCTACATTCCTTTTGCGCTAACTACTTTGGGCGATCGCGACCGGCGGGCCATTGCCCTGCGGATTCGCCGATTTTTGCTGAACCCTGACCTCCAAACGCTAGAAATTGTGGATGATAGCCGTTGGTTTGCCTATTCCTTTGGCAGCGGCTTTGTTCTATCGGGGCTGACCATTAGCCTGCTGTTTGGCAAGGTTGTTATCTGCACGTTCGATCGCGCTAGTCAAACATTCTATCTTGATCGTCAAGGACTCCTGAGCCATTCCCATCACAGCTACCCCCTCAATGCGATCGCCGCTGTGGATGTGGATGCGTCTGCGGGCAGTGCGGGCAGTACCTATCGGGTAGCAATTTGGCTTGAAACCAATACTCAACCCAAGCACCCCTTGCCCCTCATGCCCTACTACAGTTCAGGATTGAAGGACAAGCAAGCGATCGTCGATCGCATTCGAGCCTTTTTGAATGCTTGATTGGAACAGACTGGTTTAAGTAGCCTGATTGCACCAGCCTGATTGCACCAGCCTGATTG
>CAYSIR010000031.1:15465-26261 GCA_964431105.1 uncultured Leptolyngbya sp.
GTGCGCGAGCGTTTGTCATGGCAGGTTATGACTAAAAGCATGGTACGGCCGCCCGGTTGGATGAGGAGGATTCTGGGTTTGCTGTCTAAGATTAAGGTAGGTCTGGATTATTTAATGACATCCAGCCTATTTGTTGTTCCTTCTGAACTCATGCAACTTCCTCTTGGCGGCAAGATACGCCGTCCTACACCTTGGATTATTGGATTAGCGGTGGCTGGTTTGCTGGGAACGGCAGCGGTGTTTGTGGTGGCAACTCGCGATTCTACGCCTTCGACGGATCAAGTCACTGAACTGACCGTGCCGGTGGAGATGCGATCGGTGACGGTGCGGATTCGGGCAAGTGGCACGGTGCAGCCCATTCGGACGGTGAACCTCAGCCCTACGTCTTCTGATATTCTGCAAGAACTGTATGTGGAGCAGGGCGATCGCGTGACTCAAGGTCAAGTCATCGCCCGTATGAAAAGCGATACGGCTGAAGCCGCACTGGATCAAGCTCGGGCCCAACTCCTTCAGGCGCAGGTGAATCTGGATGAACGGCTGGCGGGCAATCGTCCTCAAGAAATTTCTCAGGCAGAGGCGCGGGTAGACCAAGCGAGGGCCTTGGTGGATGAAGCGGACTCGCGGTTGAACCTAGCGCGTGAACGGGTCGATCGCCAACGGTTTCTCTACCAGCAAGGGGCGATCGGCGAAGACGATTTAGATGGAACCATCAATACGGCTAATACTGCCCAAGCCACTCTGGATCAGCGCTTGGCTTCATTACGGGAAGCGGAGGAAAGTTTGCGGCTGTTGCAGAGCGGTAGCCGGATCGAAGACATTGACGCGGCCCGGGGGCGCGTGGCAGAGGCCGAAGCCGGGGTGCGCTCGGCTGAGGTACGCTATGAAGATACCTACATTCGTGCGCCCTTCGATGGCATCATTACACAACGGTATGCCACTGAGGGGAGTTTTGTGGCTCCCACAACATCGGCTTCGGATGTGTCGTCGGCTACTTCGTCGGCTATTGTGGCGATCGCGGAGGGATTGGAAATCCTGGCAGAGGTTCCAGAGGTAGATATTGCTCAAATTCAACCGGGGCAGCGGGTTGAGATTATTGCTGATGCTTATCCAGATGATGTCTTTGAGGGGCGAGTGCGGTTGGTCGCCCCAGAGGCGGTTGTCAATCGTAATGTAACCTCCTTCCAGGTGCGGATTGAGCTAATCACGGGGCAGGAGAAACTGCGATCGCAGATGAACGTAGATGTAGAATTTATCGGCGATGAGGTAGACGGGGCGCTGGTGGTGCCAACGGTGGCGATCGTCACCCAGGATGGCAATACGGGGGTCTTGGTTCCGGGCGAAAATAACCGGATTCGCTTTCGGCGGGTGACGTTGGGGCCGGCCATCGGCAACCAAACCCAGGTGCTGGACGGTCTTGAAACGGGCGATCGCGTTTTCGTGGACTTGCCGCCAGGACAACGCCTCGAAAATCTAAACTTTGGGCAGGAGGACGAATAGAGGACATGGATCTACGGGAAAGCCTCAACATGGCGGTAAAAACCCTAGTTGCCAATAAGCTCCGCAGCAGTCTCACCATGCTGGGCATCATTATTGGCAATGCCTCGGTGATTGCAATGGTCGGCATTGGTGAAGGGGCGCAGGATTTTGTGGCTGAAGAAGTTGAGAGCCTCGGCCCAAATGTGTTGTTCATTGTGCCGGGGAATCAGGAAACGCAGCGGGCAACGTTTAATATCCCCAAAACGCTGGTGCTAGACGATGCAGAAGCGATCGCCGCGCAAGTTCCCTCGGTGGTTGGCGTTGCGCCAGAGTTCAACGACAGCGGCCCGGTGGTTTATCGCAACCGCACCGTCAACGCTACCATTGTGGGCACAACGCCTGATTTTCCCATGGTGCGAACCTTCACGGTGGCCCAGGGACAGTTTTTCTCTGACTTGGATATGCGACGCAGTAATCAAGTTGCTGTGTTGGGGAGCGAATTGGCCGATCGCCTGTTTCTAAACACTGACCCTCTCGGTCAACAAATCCGGGCCAATAACGTCAGCTTTCAAGTCATTGGCGTATTGGAAGAAAAAGGCGCAGGACTAGGCGGACTCAACTATGATGAAGCCGTCTTGGTTCCTTTGATGACTCTATCGCGGCGGTTGGTGGGGCAAACCTCACCCTATGGCATCGAACTAACCTATATTGTGGCCTCAATCGACAACCAGGAGAGCATGGGAGCCGCCGAGTTTCAGATTGCTAACCTGCTGCGGTTGCGTCACAAGATTACCGGGGCTGATGATTTCTTTATTCGTAGCCAAAAAGATTTGTTGGAATTTACCGGAACCATTACCGGAACCTTGACCGCCATGCTAGCGGCGATCGCCGGTATTTCTCTGTTGGTCGGCGGCATTGGCATCATGAACATTATGCTAGTGTCCGTTCGGGAACGTACCCAAGAAATTGGGCTGCGGAAAGCGATCGGAGCATCTGGGCGCGATATTTTGGTGCAGTTTATGATCGAAGCGGTGATTCTGTCGGCAGCGGGCGGCGTAATTGGCACCATGATTGGCGTGGGGGGCGCAGTGCTGATTGGGCTGGCTACGCCTTTTCAGCCGGGCATTTCATCTGAAGCGATCGTGATTTCGGTGGCGGTATCCGGCAGCATCGGTCTATTTTTTGGCGTGGTTCCAGCCCGCCAGGCCGCCAAGCTCGATCCCATCGTGGCGCTGCGCAGTGCCTAACTGTTCACTATGCAGCATGGCTGATTCCGGGGATGAATTTTAGAGTTGCATGAATTGAAACGTTGCTCCCATTCATGCTGTTATTCAGCAACACTCGCCATTCTTCGTCACCATTGATCCATCATGGGCACATTCATTATCCAACTTGAACATATTTCTAAAGTTTACGGTTCTGGCAATACGGAAGTGCGGGCGCTCTCGGATGTGTCGCTGACGGTAAGCCAGGGCGAATACTGCTCGATTATGGGCCCGTCTGGTTCTGGCAAGTCCACGGCGATGAATGTGATTGGCTGCCTCGATCGCCCAACAGCCGGTCAATATTTGCTGGATGATACCGATGTTGCGCAGCTAGACGATCGCGCCCTAGCCCATATCCGCAACCGCAAAATTGGGTTTGTATTTCAGCAGTTTCATCTGTTACCCCAATTGAGCGCGCTCGAAAATGTGATGCTGCCGATGGTGTATGCAGGGGTAGGGCAGGCTGAACGCCGCGATCGCGCCTCCGAAGCCCTAGAGCGGGTGGGGCTTGGCAATCGGCTCAACAATAAACCCACGCAGCTATCCGGTGGACAACAGCAGCGGGTCGCGATCGCGCGGGCTATCGTCAATCGTCCGGTGTTACTGCTGGCGGATGAACCGACGGGAGCGCTAGACTCTCATACCACTCAGGAAGTCATGGAAATTGTGGCTGAGCTGAATGCGACCGGGATGACGGTGGTGATGGTGACGCACGAATCAGAAGTTGCTCGCCTCACTCGTCGAATTATTTGGTTTCGGGATGGCGAAGTCTTGCACGACCATCTGGCTCCGGATGACTTGGGGCAGGTCACGGTAATGTCCTAGGGGCGATCGCGGGTTGAGGCGGCGGGTTGAGGCGGCGGGTTGAGGCGGCGGGTTGAGGCGGCGATGGCAATTCTAGCGCTGAATGACTGAGTGTGAGCCAAGTACCTATTTTGACGGATTTGACGGAAATTATTAAGAATAACAATAATCATTATTCCCGAAGATAAGAATAACCATTTGAAATCCCAAGGAAGGGCGATCGCCGCCTCATTGGCCACCTTGATTCCTATCGTTTAGCCTGACTACGCCTGATTGCGAAAATGTCGATCCTGCAACGGTCTTGCAACGGTTCTGCAACAACGCCAGACATGGGATTCATAGCCCATCCGCTGCCCATTCACCTTAACCCCAGAGCCGCTCCTTCGAGCTGGCGAGATGATTCAATCAGGCTTAGAAATAGCGTAAACGACTAGGATTTAGTCCTCGCAAGATAGGTTTTGCCTCCTCAACCCTCTACAGCAACGAAGGCTAGCCGTTAGAAATACGGCTTCCGTTGGGCGCTTCAAATGCGATTCACAAAAGACAGGAAAAACCAGATTAAAAAAATCTAGAAATGACATCCTAACGTAAAGGCGATCGCAGTTTCAATATCAGTGCTACGATTGCCACAGAAGAAAAAACGGATCAAGACAAAAAGGTACAGTACTTCATGCAAGAGGAAATTGATCGGTTGATATCCATCGACGGTCGGGATATTCGACTGAAAATGGGACTGTTAGCACCCCAAGCAGGCGGTTCAGTCCTGATTGAATCTGAACAAACCTCCGTGTTAGTCACGGCGACGCGCTCAGGCGGGCGAGAGGGAATTGATTTCTTGCCGTTGTTAGTAGACTACGAAGAACGATTGTATGCCGTCGGACGGATTCCCGGCGGTTTTTTGCGGCGTGAGGGCCGTCCCCCCGAAAAGGCAACATTAGTAAGCCGTCTGATTGACCGCCCCATGCGTCCCTTATTTCCAGGATGGCTGCGAGACGATATTCAAATCGTGGCGACCACCTTGGCCATGGATGAACGGGTTCCGCCAGACGTGCTAGCGGTTACGGGCGCATCGGTCGCAACCCTGTTAGCCCAAATTCCCTTCAATGGCCCCATGGCGGCTGTGCGGGTCGGGCTAATTGGCGACGACTTTATCATCAATCCCACGTACCAGGAAATTGAGGACGGGGATTTAGATTTGGTGGTGGCCGGTTCCCCCGACGGCGTGATTATGGTTGAGGCCGGAGCCAATCAGTTGCCGGAACAGGACGTGATTGAAGCGATCGATTTTGGCTATGAGGTCGTGCAGGATTTGATCCAGGCGCAGCGCGACTTGCTGACAGCGGCTGGGCTAGAGATCATTCAAGAACCGACACCGGTTGAAGATGAAACGCTGGCATCCTATGTGAGTGAGCGGGCAACGGCTGAAATTAAGCAGGTTCTGACTCATTTCGAGTACGACAAGACAACTCGTGATGAAGCGCTGGATGGCATTAAGGACACTATCTCTGAGGCGATCGCAGCATTGCCTGAGAATGACCCAATTCAAACCGTTGTCACTGAAGACCCGAAAGCCCTTGGCAAAACCTTCAAGAGTCTGACGAAGAAATTGATGCGGCGTCAGATTGTAGACGATGGGGTGCGGGTGGATGGACGTAAGCTCGACGAAGTGCGCCCGATTCACTGTCGAACTGGTATCCTGCCCTCACGGGTTCACGGGACGGGGCTGTTCCAGCGGGGGTTGACTCAGGTGATGTCGATCGTAACGTTGGGAACTCCCGGCGACGCTCAAGAACTGGATGATTTGCATCCTGATGAACAAAAGCGCTATCTCCATCATTACAACTTCCCGCCGTACTCAGTGGGTGAAACGCGACCCATGCGATCGCCCGGTCGCCGCGAAATTGGTCACGGGGCTTTGGCAGAGAGAGCGATCGTACCGGTCTTGCCGCCAAAAGTAGACTTTCCCTACGTGATTCGCGTTGTGTCGGAGGTGCTGTCTTCCAATGGTTCTACCTCGATGGGGTCGGTGTGCGGCTCAACCCTAGGGTTGATGGATGCCGGAGTGCCGATCATTAAACCGGTGAGCGGGGCAGCGATGGGCCTGATTAAGGAAGGGGACGAGGTTCGTATCCTGACGGACATTCAAGGAATTGAAGACTTCCTGGGCGATATGGACTTCAAAGTTGCTGGAACCGACAGCGGCATCACGGCTCTGCAAATGGATATGAAAATTGCAGGGCTGCCCGTTTCGGTGATTGCGGATGCGATTCACCAAGCTAAGCCTGCCCGGATGCATATCTTAGAGAAAATGCTGGCAGCGATCGATAAACCCCGCCCAGAACTATCTCCCTTTGCGCCTCGGTTGCTCACGTTCAAGATTGATCCTGACCTCATTGGTATGGTGATTGGGCCCGGTGGTAAAACGATCAAGGGTATTACGGAACAAACCGGCGCGAAGGTAGACATCGATGATGATGGAACGATCACGATTTCGTCTATCGAAGGCAGCAATGCGGAGAAGGCTAAGGGCATCATTGAAGGCATGACCCGGAAGCTGTCGGCTGGTGATGTGTATGTTGGCAAGGTCACGCGCATCATCCCGATTGGCGCATTTGTTGAGATGCTGCCGGGTAAGGAGGGCATGATTCATATTTCCCAGTTGGCGGATTACCGGGTGGGTAAGGTTGAAGATGAAGTATCTGTCGGCGATGAGGTGGTTGTGAAAGTTCGCGAAATCGACAATCGGGGACGGGTAAATCTGACACGCCTAAATATCCATCCGGATGAGGCGGCGGCGGCTCGCGCAGCGGCTAAGTAAGATATTATGCCTGGCTTGCTGGCTTACCGCAAAGCCAATGGTTGATCCTGATGAACCAAGATTGACTTGAAGGCGATCGCACTTGGTGGAGCTATTCCAACGGGCGATCGCTTTTATTTGGCTAGACGGTTCGCTGCTGTGATGCGCGATGTGCGATTCAAACGTTGTCAGACCTGTTGCGTAATCGTAGATTAGCAGCGGAATGTCGGGTGAGGGTATAGAAGGAATAGGCATCCGGTGGCGATTCAATGGATGACAGTCCCCAGAAAACTTTTGCATCGTACCGTTCCGTCCTAAACTATAGGTTGCATTCTGCACCAGAGCGGCCAGTGGGCGATCGCTCTCAGCAGGGCAAGAACCATGTAGAAGTTGTAGAACAGAGTCACCCGTGCGAAAGATTGTCATTGCTGGGAATTGGAAAATGTTTAAGACCCAAGCAGAAGCCCTAGAGTTTCTGCAAGGGTTTACCAAACTGCTTCACGAAACACCCGACGAACGCGAGATTGTGCTGTGCGTTCCCTTCACTGCACTTGGAACGCTATCAAAGAATTTGCATGGCAGTCGGATTCGTATCGGCGCACAAAATATCCACTGGGAAGACTCCGGCGCATTTACCGGCGAAATTGCAGGGCCCATGCTGGCGGAATACAGTATTCGCTACGTCATTGTGGGACATAGTGAGCGCCGTCAGTATTTTGGTGAAACGGATGAAACGGTGAACAAGCGCCTGAAAGCTGCCCAGAAGCATGGACTAACGCCGATTTTGTGCGTGGGTGAAACAAAAGCCCAGCGAGATGCCAGCGAAACTGAGGCGGTGATTTTTAAGCAGCTTGAACTGGATCTAGATGGGGTCGATCAAAGCAATTTAGTCATTGCCTATGAACCCATTTGGGCGATTGGAACGGGAGACACCTGCGAGTCGGCGGAGGCCAATCGCGTCATTGGTCTGATTCGTAGCCAGCTTGCCCATGCAACGGTTCCGATTCAGTATGGCGGCTCGGTGAAACCGGGGAATATTGATGAGATTATGGCGCAGTCTGAAATTGACGGGGCGCTAGTTGGTGGCGCAAGCCTTGATCCAGAAGGGTTTGCCCGCATTGTGAACTATCAGTTGTGAACTATCAGTAGCGTAGGGTTTCGTCTTGCAGGAGTTCTCGAATCCATTGGGCGGCGGTGGTGCGATCGCCCCAGGACGGCAGTGGCGCGATCGCGCTGAGTAGACCGTTACCTAACAGACTGTTACTGGATTGAATTCGCCATCCGGTGACTCGATCCGGCGATCGCCATAGGTCAAGATGCGCGACCGCTGGATCTGCGTAGAAATTTTGCTGACCATATCCCAGCGATGTCCAATGGGTGAACCCATCGTGGCTGAGTCGGTAAATTGGGAAGGGGGCCACAAGCGGCACACCCCAGCCATCCAGCGCAATGAAGGCGCGAACGGCTGATCTACGGTAGCGCTGCGCGGCCGCGATCGCCCCGACAACACCAGCGCTGAACGCAACAATGGTGATGGGTTCCTGGAGGTCAAGTGACTGGAGCCAGTCAGCCACCGCCCAGGGGGAGTAGGGCGCTACATCAGCGGGGCATCGATGCAGGTGTCCTAGGTGCGATCGCCCAATAGCGTTTATAAAGGCGGTGGTCAGGTCGGGATCATGCACGCCGCCACAGACGATCGTGGTTGGGGTTGGTGGTTGAGATGGCATAGTGGTTGCTATTCTGCCCGCAGTGCCTTAACTGGATCAAGGCGGCTGGCTCGCAGCGCCGGTAAAAAGCTGGCCCCGCCGCCGACCAATACCGCAGAGCTGAGGGCGATCGCCGCCGTCTGTAAGTCAAACCGGTAGGGCAAATTCAGGCGATCGGCCACAACGCTGGTCAGCCCATGCACAATGATGATGGCCGATCCTCCCGCCACCACACTCAGCAGAATGGCCTCTAGCATAAATTGCGTCATAATTTCAGCCTGAGTTGCTCCGATCGCTCGCCGTAAACCAATTTCAGCCGTTCTTTCGGTAACCGAGGCAATCATAATATTTGCGATGCCGATGCCGCCGACCAAGAGTGCGATCGCCCCGACGGCCGCCAATCCCCGTGCCGTTGCCGTCAATGTTTCCTGCTGCTGCAAAATATCGCTGATATTGTTAAACATCCAAAATTCGTTATCCGGAAACCGCTGCTCCAACAAGGCCTTAGCCTGCTCACTCACGGCGGCTATTTCCGTTAATCGCTCTGGACGAATCTTGATCGAGCCAATCGTTTGCCGCCCCTCTAGGGCATGGTAAAACGCCATCGTGATGAACATTTCGCCGGTTGGGGGCGCACCTTCTGGAATATTAGTTGCGATTACGCCTACCACAGTAAATGGCTGTTGCTCCACATACACCCGTTGTCCGATAGGGTCAACACCGTTAAATAATTCATCCACTAAGAACTGATCCAGAATAATCACCGGACGATACTCGGCGGTATCAGCGGCGCTAAAAAAACGACCGACGACCAATTGCTTATCCGCTGTTTCCCAGAAATCATTGGTGACGGCCATGGTTGTAGGGGTGGCGCTTTGGTCTTGGAATATCAACAAAGGGGTGCCAGCCCATTGCAATGCACTGATCGCCTGCCAGCCCTCAAGGCGTTGCCTTAAATAATCCAAATCATCATTGTGAAGTGAAATGCTACCCCTTCCAGGAACCCATCGAGGAAGGAGGGTCACCTGGGGAGCGTCTCGCTGGGCCAGGCGTTGGGCAATGACGGCTCGGCTGATAGCGCCAACTTGCAGGGTGGCATTCACGGCAAGGACGCCCATAAAAATGCCTAACATGGTCAGGGACGATCGCAGCCCATTGCCGGTCAGCGATCGATAGGTAAGGGTCAGCAAATCGCGTAGGGCAAGGCTCATGGCAGGGGGGTAACGTCCAAGTTTGATTCTAGGGTAAGGTTTGGCGGGGGTAGAACAACGCGATCGCCCTCTGCCAGTCCTTCAGTGACTTCAATGGTGACCAACCCCTCCAGCCCCAGCGTAATTGGCTGTTGCTGAACCCGGTTGTCACCATCCAAAAGCCAGACAAAGGGGCGATCGCCGGTGCGCTGAATTGCAGCCACATCCAGAGCAATGACCGACTCACGCTGTTCAAGCACAATTTCTACATTAACCCGACTGCCCGGAATGAGCGTGCGGCTGGGTGCATCGAGCTGAACAATCGTAGGAACAGTAGACTGGGTGCTGTCTGAGTTCTCGCGCTCAGGAGCGATCGCCAGCGGGTAAAGGCTAGCCACTCGTCCCATAAACATATCTTCGTTCGGCCCAATCACTGTAATCCGCGCCAGTTGATTGGGCCGAACACGGGCTGCATTCAGTGTCGAAAGATTTAAATTGACCTGTTCTTGGGTTGGGTTGCCAATGGTGATCAGTTCGGTGCGGCGTTCGATGCCCTCACCGTTCACCACATCCACCCCTAGCACAACACCATTGATCGGAGATGTGATCACAGTATTGGCAACTTCTTGCTCAACTCGCTGCTGAGTTACCCGCAACCGTTCAAGGGCAAGGGCTGCATCTTGGGCATCGGTTTCGGCCTGCCGCAGGGCAGATAGACTGCGCCGCACTTGATTTTCCTGTTCTTGCACATCCACCAGAGCAACAACGCCATCGTCAGCAAGTGAGGCTAGCCGCTGGAGCTGTTCTTCGTCAGCAGTGAGTTGATCATTGGCTTCGGCGATCGCCTGACGCTGGCGCTGCAGGGCTAGTTCCTGCTGGGTAATGGCAATGTCTTGTTCGAGGAGTGCCGTCTGTCGCTCAGGGTTGCGAAGTGTAATCAACACTTGCCCCTGTGCAATGCGATCGCCCGGACTCACCAAAACCTCCTCAACTGCCCCTTCAACGGGCGATCGAATGATTTGCTGATTGTTCAGCTCAACAATGCCACTCTCATTTAGGGTAATTTCAACTGACCCGCGTGTCACTGGAATGACCGGAACCTCCGGTGGCGGCAGCGGTTGACGCAGCACCAGTGCGTACCATAAGCCACCACCAAGTGCCAGGATGGTAATTCCCCCAGACCAGACCAACCAAGTCAAGCCCGGCTGGGATAAACGTTTCTGTGCTGGATAATGTGTCAAGGATATGGACTCAGCTATAGGGTAAATGCCCCAGATTTCCTGATGCGATCGCAGTGAGAATCTGGCAGTACGCACAGCATCGCATAAAAAACTAGGGGGCGATCGCCCCCTGCTCTAGCATCGGTCTGAAGAAACTCTTAAGGCCCCTGCCCTGCTGTCATCGCTACTTGTTACGGTTGCTGCCCTTGAAGGGCACATGCAACCCCTTACCTTAATCATGGGTTTGACCCGTCAGCGCTAGTGCCAACGTCCCGGACAGCCTAGTCGTCATCGGGTGCATATCACCTTTACGCCCTCACCCTAAATCCCTCTCCCAA
>CAYSIR010000032.1:0-8030 GCA_964431105.1 uncultured Leptolyngbya sp.
CATGATGGCAGTCGCCATTTTGTTTAGGACACAGGATTTTTATGGAACAGCTTAGCCGTTCCATAAAAAATTCCTAAGCTTTCTGCTTAACGCCATGCCAAACGATGGGGCAGCAGCAACGTTCTAGAATAATGAACTGGGAGGACATCGCCATGCTCCCAGCGCTAAAGGAGTTCAGTCGTCTATTCTTACACACCGGGAGCCGGACATCACTGAGGTGCCCCATATCAGTGAGCAAAAAAAATCCCTAGCGATCGCTAGGGAAAACAGTTGAGTCCTACAAGCCAGAAAATAAGCTACCAGAAAAGATAACCAGAGCAATCAGGTCAACGACTCCAGATAATCTCGGATACGATTGCGGCGCTTAGGTTGCCGCAGCTTCTGTAACGCCTTAGCCTCAATTTGACGAACCCGCTCACGCGATAAATCTAGCGCTCGACCAATTTCAGCCAATGAGTAAGGATGGTCGTTACCCAGTCCATAGCGCATCCGAATCACATCCCGTTCGCGGTGCGTCAGGTCAGCCAACAACTGTTGCAGATCGCGGTGGAGCGACTCACGCATCAGCAATTCTTCAGGCGAAATGCTGTCTGTTTCCAAGAGTTCACCCAACTCCGTATCGCGCTCTTTACCAACCTTAGTTTCTAGAGATACTGCACGGGGAACCCGCAACAGCACTTCGCGTACCTGCTCTGCCGGAATATCCAGTTCTGCTGCAATATCTTCAACACCCGGTGTACGCCCCTTTTCTTGGGAAATCTTACGCTGTGCTTTTTTGATTTTGTTAAGCTTTTCGGTAATGTGAACCGGCAGGCGGATGGTGCGGCTTTGGGTTGCGATCGCTCGCGTAATGCCTTGGCGAATCCACCAGTATGCATAGGTGCTAAACCGATACCCCTTGGTAGGATCAAACTTCTCGACCGCCCGCTCCAACCCCAGAGTTCCTTCTTGAATTAAATCCAGCAGTTCTAATCCACGATTTTGGTACTTCTTAGCAACGGACACCACCAAACGTAAATTCGCCTTGATCATGTGATCCTTGGCGCGAATGCCTTCTGCCTTAGCTCGGTCTAGCTCATCTAGGGTGAGGCTGGCAAGCTCAGCCCAGCGCTGTTTACCTTCAGCCAAAAGGGGTTTGAGATCCTCAACGGGAACATTAGCACTGGTGGCCCATCGTTCGAGGGAGGGACGATGCCCCAAATGGGCCGTCAGGCGATCGCGCTCACTAATCAGATGCACATAGGTTTGCATCACACTATCTTTCTTCGCCGCCGATTTACAGATCGAGAGCAATTTCATGTACCGCTGCACATTTTGTGCTTCCGATACTTCCTCATCTCGACCCAGAAGGCGTACCCGTCCGATTTCTTGTAGATAGAGTCGAACCAGATCGGTGGTGCGACGCGCGGCTCCCTTTGGCATCCGCGACGTGGCGCTCCCCTTTTCTAGGTCGGTTAACTCACGTTCAAGTTGTTCAGTGTCAAGATTTGTATCTACATCAAAATCGGTAGATTCGGCAGATTCGTTGTATTGCGTATCTGCGTAGAAAGATTCTGCTGGCATAGTGATCGTCTCAGTAGCTCCAGATAATAACGGGGCTGGCAGTGTATGGCACAACTAACGATAGAGATCAAAATCGTCAGCGATCGCGCTTTGGGCTTCCCAGAAGAAGGGCGGTGTGCCGACTGGATTGATTCGTAGGCGGTCAACCTGCCTTTACCGCTTACGGTCAGTATTCCCTCAATTCAGGATTAAGTAACAACACCGAGGGTTAAAGAATTAAGTTGGTGCTATGCAAAATTACAATCGATCGCCTCGTGTAGCGATGCTGAACGCTATAGAGCCGTCGCACCGGTCACAGCCATCTGTCAGCCTATTTGGGTCACTCAGTCCGCCGCAAACATTACTGTTTGGGTTCAGTGCTGGATCGCCCAACGGCATCTATACCGTTGATGACTGCAAGACTGTTGTTAAAGTTCATGCGATCGCAGAAGAATCAAAACATAGTTTGGCGCTTAACTGTGCAGTGGCGAAAATGACTGTGTATACCAAGTTTGACAGCTTTGCCGATTGTATCTAACCTTGGTTAACTGACAAAACTGGCTAAATTAAGATTATCGAAACGGTCAGGAAACCTGACCCACATATCATTTAGCCTCCTGTAGGAGAGCGATTTCCGCATCCAATGCAGAATTCTTGTCAGCCGTTCAGGTATCTAACTCTACATCCACTGTTCAACTCATTCCAGATATAGCAGTAGTCATTTTACCTAGGGCATGAAGGTTTTCAAGGGGCAGCGGAGCTGGCTCTCAAACACTTTTCAAGCTATCTGCTTGATGCTTACATGGCCAGCACTACGAATTTTTCCTAAGACTTTTTGAAGAATCTTATCGGTGCGTTGTGTAGAGCAGGCTGGGTCAGACGATCGCTAATCCAAGAGAGGAACTTGGGATAAAGGGAACTCTAGAGTTCCAGCTAGACAAGGTTGAGTGGATGACAGCCCCTAAGATGCACCATTGGGTTCTGCCGCGATCGCGCCCTCAACGATACCGCTGATGGTGTTTGGTTTGCCGTTTCTTACGATGACCTGCTGCAGCCTTCTCAACCATTGGCTGTTCAACAAGAGGGTGCGGTGTAGATGCGGAATCAAGCCGCGTTTTTTGCGGCTGATGCGGTGTGCCCCTAATGAAACCAATTTTAGTCTTCAGAGGGTTCAATAGATTGTGTCGGCCGCCACACCAACCAAGCCGCGATACAGAGCGTTGTATTTCCCACAACAGTCATGGCTGCCTGCAATGTCACTAACCAGTCGAGTTTTGGAGGATTATCGAATAAATGCCAGGTACAGGCACACATGGCGCTGACCAATAACGGCAACATGGCGATCGCCACATACCGCCAAGCTGGGTTTTGACTGATGCTGCTATAGCTCCAGATCAGCCAGATGGCAGCAATCCATTCAATGACGCTTGAGATGTGAATAATCCAAGTTGGAATCGAAAGGGCAGTCATAACAAAATCTCAAACGGCGGCAGTTGTGGAGGTTGGCCCTATGCTAAGAGCGATCGAGCCAGTCTTTTCCTACGACAATTGTAATGTCTGATCGTAAGTCGCCAGTGCTTTCCACGCGCACTTCCCCAAAACCGAGGGCGGATTGAATAGCCTCTGCACTGGCTATGTCACCCTGCTGCGCTACGATGCGCGTTGTTGCTAACTGTTCAGGCCAGTTAGTTTCGGGATAGGTATTGACATAACCAAAGTCGTACAGCCGATCTATCAAGCGATCGGCAATGCGCGGACGACCATTACTATCCTGCACCGCAATCCGGAGACGACCTGGATCGGCAAGGTAGCGATCAGTACGACCTGAACCGAAATACTGAGCCACCATGGTATCAATGCGGCTATAGTTGGGCAGCCAATAGCTGAGTTCATACTCGCTGTCTACGCTAAATTCACCCGGCAACATCAACATTTGCACATCAGCGCGATCGGCTTGGGTCGCGAAACCAACCAGCGCCACAATTTCTTCCACCGTCAGGTTGGTGTCGAGGTTTTCCTGAATCACCGACAGGATGCGAGGCAGCCGGGCTAGGGTTAATGGATTTAGGGTTTGTTCGACTAACGCCCGCAGTAAGGATTGCTGTCGCTGAATCCGGCCGATGTCGCCATATTCGTCATAGCGGAATCGCAGGAACCCCATCGCCTCTTCACCGTTGAGGGTTTGTTCACCTTCTTCTAGGTTGATATAAAGGTGTTGGCTATCGTCCTGATAGTTCATGTCACGGGGCACGTACACTGTGACGCCGCCTAGGGCATCAATTAGTTTTTCAACGCCTTGTACATTGATGCGAACGTAGCGATCGATACTAACGCCGCCAAGTAACTCATTGGTGGCCCGTGCGGTGAGGGCGGGGCCACCGTAGTAGTTCGCTTCGTTGAGTTTGGTTGTGCCCAGGCGATCGATATAGGTGCGGGTGTCGCGGGGCAAGGACAATACTGTCACAGTGCCGGTACGGGGGTCAAACCGAATCAGCATCATCGTATCGGCTAACCCATCAAATGAGTTGACCAGGGCATGGTAGCCCAAGTCTTGCAGTTCTTCGGGCGGGTTGTCTATATCTGATGTCAGCACTTTCACCCCGATTACCAAAATGTTGACCGGGCGGGTGAGGCGTGGCAGTTGAAAATTGGTGCTGCTGGAAATACCGTCTTGGTCAAAGGCATCAGCGTCTTCGGGTCTAAGCTGACTTTGCAGCAGCGGGGTACTGGCTAGGGTAGCGGCTAACAGTGCGCCAGCGGTGGCTGAGATCAGGGCAACACCGATTAAGCCAATGGACATCCACAACCAGCGATGGCGCTTGGGCGATCGCTGAGATACAGGATATGAACGATAGGATGAGTACGAATGTTTCTGCGAGGACACCGGTTTCCTTTATCTAGGATCTGTCGAAAACTATACTGCGACGTTTCATGAAACGCTAGCGTAGCCGCTAAAGAAATTTGGAAGATGAGGCATGATGCAAGGGAAAACGGCTAGGCAGGGGGCTAGGGGAGGCGATCGCCTAGGTCATTCACCCCCGGCAACCATAAAGGCTTACGCTGCCAAACCCGAATCATCAGCCAAAGATTAATGATGAAGTAGCCAGAGGTCAATGCGCTGCTGATCAACAGCAGTGATAGGGAGAGGGTATCGGTGCTGTGCGCTCCGGCATTCAGCAACACGTAGCTTACAATCCAGCCCATGCCTAATACAACGGATGCGCGGCTGGCAATTTGCTGACGGCGATCGCCCTGGTTGCGATAGAGCGTCCATAGCGCCGGAAAAAAGCCAACAACGGGCAAAAAGTAGATAAATAACGTGAGTCGCTTGAGGTCTTGTTCATTAAAGGGATCGGCATTACGAGTAGGCATAGGTGAGATAGCTCAAAAACTCTAGGACGCAATCAGCTCAACTGATCTGTGGTTCTATGCTAGTCGATCGCATTCAGCCGTTGATGATTCAGGCGAAGGCGCTATCGTTGGGCGGTTAGGGCATTTCATGGATGGGCCCTCGCACCAAAATGACGGTACAGGAACTACGACGGGCGATCGCTTCTGGAATGTTGCCCTGAATTGCCTGTTTTAGCAAACTATCGCGGCTCGTTCCTAGCACAATCACATCAGATGGGTCTTCTTTGGCGAGTTGGGTAATTGCCTCAGCGATCGCATCACTGACTAGCACTTGGGGCAGCACTGGATAGGATACTCGACGACGCAGGCGCTCGACCGTTTCTTGCAAAATTGATACATCCTCCCGGTCGCGAGCCGAAGGAACGACCTGGCAGACCCGCACCAGTGGAGAATGACCGAGACTCAGTAGCGGCGGTAAGAGATTGAGAGCCGTTTTGGCATTAGGGCCGCCCGCCACCGGCAACAGCCAGCGATTAAAGCTAGGTGACTCACTCAAGCGAATCAAAACTACCTCGCAGGCGGCTTGGCGAATGACCGTATCCACCACGTTGCCAAACACTCGCCCTGGCGTGCTGGTGCGGCCTTTCCAGCCCATTAGCATTAGGTCAATGTGCCGTTCTTTGACGGTTTCTAAAATGGCATTGGCCGGATCATGGGCAACGCGAATTTGAGTATGGACAGGGATATGCCACGATCGCCCTAGAGTCTCAGCTTGGCGCAACAGTCGCCGACTGCTGGTTGTGCGCACAGTTGTGGCGGCGGGAGACGTGCCACGGGGAACCGTAATCACCTGCAAACAATCCAGTTCGTAGCCGCGATCGCGGGCAATCAGAATGGCTAATTTCAACAGCAGCGGTGCGGTGTTTGGGTTGCTGAGGGGGATCAGTATCCGCCCTTTCCCGATGGATGGAGCCTGGGTTTGATACACCACATAGGACGGTTCCGGCTGGGGGCCAAACGACACTCGTTCACCGCTGAGTTGATCCGATTCAGCCCGAATAATGTCGGCGCGGGTGATGATGCCTACCAATCGATACCCCTCGGTGACGGGAAGCCGACTCAGCTTAAAACGATTCATCAAATACAGGACATGGGTGAGCGAGTCGTGGGGTGTGACGGTGACCGGCTGGGGAGTCATAATGTCGCTCAGACGTAACTCACAGGCAGGTGCGTCTTTGGACACCTCTCGATGGGAGCGATCGACTAAATCGGACTGGGTGACAATGCCGACTAATCGATGATGGTCAACGACCGGGAAGCCGCGATGGTGCGATCGCGAAAAGGCTTGGATGACTTCACTGACCAGCATTTCGCTCGATAAGGTTTCCACCCGCCGCTGCATCACATTTTCGGCAGTTAGATCCGTCAGGCGATGGCTTTTATCTGTCACAATTTCATCTAAATTGATGCCCTGGATCGCTAGCAGGCGATTATAGAGCGAACCGCTTAGCAACCGTTCGGCGACTAAATAGGCAACCACGGAGCCGATCATTAACGGTAGCGCTAGGTTAAAGTCGGACACCATCTCGAACACGATAACGATGGCTGTAATGGGGCCACGGGTGATCGCACTAAAAAATGCACCCATGCCTGCCAGCGCGTAGGTTGTGATGGAACTGAGTTCAACTGTGGCGATCGCCGGATCAACCACCCCAATTAGCGTGTGACCAAACAGCCCCACCAAATAACCTAGCGACGACCCCAACAGCAGCGCTGGGGCAAAAATGCCGCCTGGGGTTCCTGCCCCGTAGGCAACCAACGTTAGAAGAAATTTGACACTGAATGCCAGCAGCGGCAATCGCCATCCTTCATCACCGCCAACCAAAAAGTCACGCAAACCGGCATTATCTCGAAATTCTGGCGGCAGCAGCACCACGATCGCCCCTGAAATCAGCCCCGCCAAGCCAATTTTCCACGGCAAGCTAAGCGATCGCATTCGACGGTTGAGCCTGACACTAAACAGAATGCCCCGGCTAAACAAAGTGCCCAGCAAGCCCGCCAGCACACCCAAAATGATAAAAAACGGCAAATCCAGTAATGAAAACGTCACATTGGCAGTCGTGACTGGCCCGTCCAGCCCTAGCCCCTGTCCACCCAACACACGGGATACCACCGCACCGATAAAGGAGGCAAGAATCGCCGTCCCCAAGGTCAGTCCTGAAAAATCTTGCAGCAGCTCTTCTACCACAAACAAAACACCGGCAATGGGTGCATTAAACCCCGCCGCTAGCCCCGCCGCTGCCCCCGCTGCCAGCAATTGTCGGCGATATTCGGGGGAGGTCGGTATCCATCGGCTGAATTGAGCGGCTAGGGCTGCCCCCACCTGCACCGTTGGTCCCTGTCGCCCCAGGGTGAAGCCAGACCCCATGATGAGTATGACGCTCAGCAACTTTACGATCGCCACTCGCAGATTAAGCGCGATCGGAACATTGGCCAGCGCCGCCTTAACTTGTGGGATACCGCTCCCAGCGGCTTCCGGGGAAACTCGTTCTACGAGAAAACCAACAATGCCGCCGCCAACCAAGCCAATCAATGGCAAGACTAGCCACGCCGGGTATTGATGAGCCGCCTGGATGCGCCAACCGCCCAGCCAACCAGCCCCATGTTTTAGCAATACTGCCGCAACGCCGGATACAGCCCCGATCGCGCAAGCTTCAAAAATCGCGATTTGTTTCGTGTCGCCTAGGAGCGGCTGCACACGCTTAGCAAGGTTGTGAAGCCACATTCAATTTCAACTAATTTTATAGGCGGCTAAGTGAGACATTTTTCCGTATCATGCACGTGCGGGCTGACTTGATTCAGGGCGATCGCCCCCCGCAAGGCTGGAGCAAAAAATTTTCCATACCCATCACTATACCGAGGCGAGGTTCACGAACGGCAGCCGTTAGGGGATAAAAGGATTATGCACTAGCGCTCAGCGGAAAGCTGAGGGATTATTTGTGGGCGGGCTAGGCTGTCCTACAAACAACCCCATGTCCTAAACGGCTACTGCCATAAACTGCCATAAACTGCCGTCATGGAGCTGAGGGCATGGACGTTCTTGGCGATCGCTCGTCGCATCAGTTATGAGAGAGCCT
>CAYSIR010000032.1:8130-23692 GCA_964431105.1 uncultured Leptolyngbya sp.
CTGAGGGCATGGACGTTCTTGGCGATCGCTCGTCGCATCAGTTATGAGAGAGCCTGATGAGAGAGCCTAATGAGAGAGCCTAATGAGAGGTCACAATGCCCCTACCGTCAATGCGCATCGGACGCTACTTCACCCTGGCAGAGTTCTGTACCTGTAGCCAAACCTATCAGCGTTATGCAGAACAGATTGATCCCTATCCGCAAAATCTTAGTGAAACTATTCCAGCCCTGGTGGCGCTGTGTGAGACTATTCTTGATCCGCTGATCGACAAGTTTGGGCGCGATCGCATTCAGCTAACTTATGGCTTTTGCTCGAATGACCTGCGGCGATTTCTGGAGCGCCGCGATCCTGAAACGGGTCGCAAACATGGACGCATTTACCCACCGACGGATCAGCACATGGGCTACGAACGCAAGCGTAGCGGTGTCTACTACTGTCGAAAGCCTGGCGCGGCCTGCGATTTTCGGGGCGTCGGGATTCCTAGCGATCGCCTCATCGACTGGATTGTGGCACAGCTACCGTTTGATTCACTCTACTACTACGGTTGCGATCGCCCCATTCACATCAGCTACGGCCCCCAACACAGACGCGCCATCTGGACATTTACTGCCCAGGGTACGCCAACCCAAAAAGGCGTAGAACATTGGCTAGGGCGTCAGTCTGCTGAGCCTAATCTTCATCGAGGGGCAGCCCCCGAATGACTCTGCCCTTACCGAAGTAGCGCCCAAATTGCAGTTCGTACACTTCATCTTCATCTTGGGTTTCCACTTCAATATCAGAGCAGGGATAGCTCACGCACAGCAGCGCATAGCCCTGTTCTTGCAGGTTTGGCGAAAGGCCCATGGCTTCCGGTTGATAAACCTTTCCGGCTAGGATGCGTCCGGCACAGGTGGTACAGGCACCGTTCCGACAAGAGAACGGCAGGTTAACGCCTTGATTTTCGGCGCTGTGGAGAATGTAGCGATCGCTAGGAACTTGAACTGAATGGGTGGTTCCTGTGGTGCGGTTATGAATCTGAATGGTGTAAAAGTCAGTCATTGGGGTAGTCGGGCTGATGCGTTCAAACGGTCAAACGGTGGATAGACACCGCAGTCGATTCAGAGATAACTCTAAATCAGCGGCTTATTCTCCAGTGTGCAACAAGTTGTGACCAGAAAGGGATGGGTTTTAAGCGCCGTCTGTCAGGTCAAACAGCAGGAAAGCCCACCCTCTGACGCAGAGAATCGGATTCCCAGCGGTGTTCTCCCAGGTTATGGCTTGTTGATTGAAACCTGACTCGCTCCCTGTTGGCCGTCGGTAGTGGTATTCCTATCATGATTTTGGGTGGTGTGGGCGTTGTCCACACCACCCAAAATTCTGACCAATCGAGGACGACCCGCTGTCTATGCATCAAATGAATCGGGATTTGCCCGGCGGCGTTCGTCTAGCTTCAGCATAATCTCGGCATGAACGTTACGGGTGATGGGGTAAAAGTAAGCTAGAACCATACCCGCAACGAGGCAGATAGTGGGAAATGGGGCGATCGCCATCCGAATAGCCAGCAATGCCAATTCAGGCTGAGTGGCAGCACCGCCCACATACCCAGACAGTTCCAGCGCTTGCCCCACAAACCATAGCCCTAACGCCAGCCCCACCTTTTGCAACAGCACCATAAAGGCATAGAAAATACCTTCGCGGCGCTGTCCGGTTTGCAGTTCATCCAGTTCAATCACGTCTGGCAGCATCGACCAGGGAATCAAGTACGCCGTCGAAACGCCGAAACCGACGGCGACGGCTAGTCCATACATCACTCCAACTTGGCCCGGTTGTAAAAAAAATAATCCGACTTGAGCAACAACCCAAATGCTCGTGCCCAGAAAATACACGGCTTTTTTGCCAAAACGCTGACTAACGGCGCTCCACACAAACAGCATGATTAGCGCAGTCGCTTGCACCACCAAAATGGCAATGTTGGAGACTTGATCCGACAGGCCCATGTAGCTGACGACAAAGAACTTAAAAATTGATGCCGTGACCTGTACGGCTAGCCAAGAACAGAGGTAAATGCCGATGACGTAAAGAAAAGCTCGATTACGAAAGGCGATCGCCAATTGCTGGGTCAATGGAATTGTGGGAATCGTAGTCGTTTCGGTTTCAAGCGATCGCAGCCCGCGATGCTTAGTGCCCCAAAAGCACCAAAAAATGGGCAGCACAGCAATAATCGAAGAAACGGCTCCTACCAACAAATAGCGATACTGCAAGTCGTCTGGCGTAACGGCACTGATGGCAATCACTAAGACAATCGCCAAGATGCTGCCGCCGATGGAGAAGGCAAATCGAAAGCTGTTGAGGCTGGTGCGTTCGTTGTAGTCCTGAGTTAGCTCTGGCGTGAGGGCCGTGTAGGGTAAGTTGACCACCGTATACGCCAGGTTAAACAAAATACCAATGATGACGTAGTACCCAAACAGCAGCCATTGGTTCACAGATGGGTCAGGGCTGAACTGTGGTACAACCCACTGTACAAAAAACAGTAGACCGAAGGGCAATGCCCCAGCCAGCATCCACGGGTAGCGGCGACCCAAGCGCGACTGGGTGCGATCGCTCATGATTCCAACAATTGGATCATTGATGGCATCCGAAATTTTGCCAACTGTCAGCACCCAACCAGCCAACCCCGGCGGCAGTCCAGCGACTTCCGTGAAAAAAAACAGCAGGTAAAATACCAAAATATTGGCGGTGATGGCCGTGCCTAAGTCTCCGGCTCCGTAGGCCAACTTAGTTGAAAACGAGAGGCGATCGCCCTCCATCTCGGCATTTTTCACAGCATCTGGCATCAGGATTTTGCCTGCGATCGGGCCTGTTTCACTAGCGCAATCAGTGTTTGGTGTGCGTCTTCTGAATCTTGCAATTTGTGGTCAAATGTGACTCGCAGCGGTGTCTCAGTTCCGTTAACTTGGGCTGACAAATCCATGCCCGTTGCATCGATGCGAACCATGGTAGCCGCCGTTGCGTCTGCGCCCGCAAGAACCTTGGCATAGAGCGTAACCGCATCGGCATGGTCTTCATTCATGTGCTTACAAATGCGATCGCTAATGTCTGGAGTTAGTGCATCCGCCATTGATTAAACGCCTCCCTGCTGCATTACAAAATCTGGTTGTCGTGGAGCATAAACATTACAATCCGAAATAGGCTAACGGCAATGAATGCTAGTAATACAACGCTGATGAAAACGTTAACACTATCTTTAAGGGTTTTCATATCAATTCCTCAAATATGCTGAGCCGCCTGATTAACTGACCAAACCTTTTGCATGGGTCACGGACATTGCGCCCTACAGAATTTTAGAGGATTTGAGGGTTAGGAGACCTGCCCCTGTCGGTAATTGCAGTTGAACCAGTTTTGTCCGTCAACCAAGCCGAACTGCCTGCGGCGTTCCTGCGAGATAGTGTAACAGCCTCTCTGGCGATCGCTGGCAGATTTTGGGTTAAACGCCAGCGATCGCTAGTCGAGATTTTCGGCTGCATCCGGTTGCAAACTCTCCGCCTGTGCTAGGGCCGCCTGGCGGTTTTGTTGATACACCTGAACCCGGTTTTGGGCAGTATTGTAGCGCGGATCATCGTCAGTTACTTGACTCATCAAATCAGCGGCACGCTGCCACCGTGCCGCCAGTTCTAACCACTCCGCCGCCGACTCTGCCGTACTACCATCCACCGCCGCACCTTGGGCAATCGTCACGGCTTGGGCAAACACATCTTGAGCCGGTTCAGAGGGCACACTGTCACCATTTTCAACCGCTTCAGGTTCTTCCACCTCCCCTTCAGGGTCTGATGTTTCTGACGGTGAACCCAAAAGCAGGGTCTGCATCTGCTCAACCCAGCCCAAGCCCAGCCATTTAGAGAGCGCCGTTCCCACAACCACCAACAGCAGCAGCAGGCTAATACCGCCGAGGATGCCGCGCAGAAACGAATGGCTAGGGTTTTGGCTTTTGGATAAAGAGGCACGGTTGCGATCGCTCTGTTGGGGGCCATATTTGCGATCCTGAATCCAGCGCTGCATGGGGTTCAATTGTCGCAGGCGAATTTCTTGGGCCCAGAGTAACGATTCGGGTTCCCGATAAATTTCGTCTAGCCAGAGGAGTTGCTGTTCTCGCACAATGCGGCTGTTAATGTTGACACGGCGAATATTGCGCGGAGCAATAGATTCCAAAATCGACTGAATGCGATCGCTCAGCACCGTTTGCTCAAGCTGTTCTGGAGTCGCCGCTTCACACAACAATTGCAGCCTGCCATCCTCAAACATGGCACGGGTTCGCACACCGGACTTTGCCAGCTTTTCGTTCAGAATTTGAATAATCGCCGCTACGCTCCCCTGGCGGGCTTGCAGCGCGATGTCATCCATTGGATCGACCATCGTCTCTACTACATTCAATTGGTAGTTAACCCTGAACTAAGGTCAAGGCGTGAATAGGCATCACCACTCTGCCGGATTATGACAGCAGTTCCCCAACGTAGGGGGCAGAGATTTTCATCCCATCATCACGCCACACTTAAAAAATGCACCGCTATCACATGGCTATCAGACCGTTATCAAACCATTATTAAACGTGAGTACTGCGTCAATTCGCGTCAGTTGCGATCGCACCCTAGTCATTCAACCGTTTTCTGACGTTTCTAAAGACCGTTCAGCGATTGTTGGTCATGCCCTTTGATCAACCGTAAACAGCCACTAACCCGCAGAGCATATCAAACCCTGACGGCGATCGCCAACCATCAGACTACGTTTGCTCACATCACCAGTCGCGATTTCCAACGACCAAACCGCAGCCATCTTCAATGACTTGACCGGAGAGTGAACGACTAAAATGCGGATGGCGAGAATCGAACTCGCAAGGCATAAGCCACACGCCCCTCAAGCGTGCGTGTCTACCAATTCCACCACATCCGCGTGGTATAAAATCCAGATTAACACCCTTGGGATTAATCAGCGTTATCAGAATTTAGACTACAAGCATAAACGATAGTCTGAATTTTAGCGAATGTCAGCGTAAGAATTTCACCACAAAACTCGACCGCATCCTTTACATTGAACGGGCATTGAGTAGGCATTCAGCGGGCATCAAGTAGGCATTAAGTGGGCATTCAGCGGGCAATGGGGAGGATTCTCCGGGGAGCAAGCCAACAGCGACCGTTTTAGAGTAGTTTTCCTGAGCGGATGCGATCGCAGTTGAACAGTCAAATTGACGCAATCTCTTTAAGGCAATGGTAGTGGTATTCATGTCAGGATTTTGGCTGGTGTGGGCGTTGCCCACACCCGCCAAAATCCTGACCAATAGAGGACTACCAAAGCAATCGTTTAGAGGCAACCTTTCTAACGCCACCTCTACACACTGCCAGCCCGCCGCATTCGTCTAAAAGCGCTGAATTAATTCTGAAGATTTCTTCCAGCCCATACCCTTTACACCTTGGGATAATGCTTGCATGATTGCCAACTCAGCCTTGCCACTTGCCAAAATTGAGTATCGCTTACGAGCATTGTTGCCAGCCGATCTCTATGCATCCGTCTGGATAGACCCCTCGTCCGAACATTTAATGCAAGTGTTTCAGCATCTTCGCACGTTGCAGCATATTCTTCATGATTATGTGCCCCGGCAAGTCTCTGATATGCTGCCTCAGCCCGGTGACATTCATCACTCATGGCATGAAGGAACTCTTCTATTTACTGACCTTGCAGGCTTTACCACACTGATGGAAGCGATGGCCCAGGGTCAGCAAGGCGCTACGACGCTTCTAACAGTACTTAATCAGTATTTCTCAGACATGATTGAGATTATCAGTAAGTCCGGCGGGGACTTGCTGGAGTTTACGGGCGATGCCATGCTGGTGCAGTTTTTGGACGATCGCCAGCAGCATAATATCAACCAGGCTGTGCGGACGGGGCTGCGAATGCAGCGGGCGATGGCAAACTTTGACCAGATTCAAACTGAACGCGGCTCATTTTCCCTGAGAATGCGGGTGGGCATTCATACCGGACGATTTGTGACGGCAGACATTGGCACACCGATGCGCATGGCGCATGTGCTGCTGGGCAATACAGTGCAGTGCGCTAAGCAGGCGGAGGGCGCTGGAATGGTTGGGCGAGTTTGCTTAACGTCGGAGGCGATCGCTCAGTTGATGGAACAAGCGCAAAACCCGTTCACCGTTGATCCGCCCCACAGTGCAGACTACGCCTTGGTGCGCGATGATTTTAGCGATGATGAATTGGGCGAATATGATATTTCGCTAAGGCGGCGGCGACCGTCCAGCTCAGTCCTGCTCGATCGCAGCGCAGATGGACTGTTGGATGAAATTGATAAAGCGCTGGATCGGGTTGAACTGTTATCCAGCTATCTGCCCGTACCAATTTTGCATTTGCTGGTTGAGAGCGCCTCAAAACGCCAAATTCCGCCCCAGTTTGCGGAAGCCGTCGTGATGTTTGTCAACCTCAGCGGCTTACCGGAAGCGGTAGACCAGGCCACGCCCGATGAGGTCGATGCCATTACTGCCACATTTACCAAAGCCTTTGCACTCATTAACGCCACAGTGCGATCGCGATGCGGTATTTTGCAAAAAGTGACCTATCACCTTGTTGGTTCCGATATTCTCATCTATTTCGGTGTCCTTAATGCCCATACCGATGATGCAATGAGAGCCGCCGAAACCGCCTTGATCATCCGCGATCGCATTTTGCCATCCTTGGGAGAGCTGATCGTGGGAGGGCAAGCGGTTGCCCTCAACTTGCACATCGGCATGAGTTGCGGAGCCGTCTTTGCGGCAGAAATTGGGGAAATGCGCGGTCGGCGAGAATTCAATATTTTGGGTGATACCGTCAACACCGCCTCTCGCATTACTAGCCATGCCCAGCACAACCAAATTTTGGTTAGCCAATCGCTCTATCATCAACTCAAGTGCCGCTTTGCTTGCGATAGCCTAGGTGACGTCACGCTGAAAGGAAAATCAAGACCGGCGGCACTCTATGCCCTGAAGGGCGATCGCGCGGATGGCTAGATTATTTATGCCCAATGCTGAGTCGATCCATCACAATCGATGCATTACACAAAAATCGCCAGCCCTTTTGCCTCACAGCCCTTCTAGCGGTCACTCAGAGTCCTCGTTTTTGAACCGAGGAATGCGGGTGACCGCTAGATTTGCGCAATGGATAGCACAATGGAGAAGCTTAGTCGGCTGTTTTAACGGGTCATGACCACTACCTACGATCGCATCTACGCCGTTGTGCGCCAAATTCCGCCCGGCAAAGTCGCCACCTATGGGCAAATTGCAGAATTAGCCGGGCTACCCCGCCAGGCCCGAGTCGTCGGGTATGCGCTGTATCGCGTGGATATGACAACCTCAGACGTGCCCTGGCAGCGGGTCATCAATGCTAAAGGCGAAGTCTCGGAATCGCCCCTACGCCACGGAACGGACTACATTCAGCGATCGCTCCTAGAAGAGGAGGGCATCGAATTCGGTAAAACCGGCAAAATTAACCTCAGCCGCTACCGCTGGCAGCCCGACCCCGCTCAACTATGCGACGCACTGGCAATCCTCTCCGACGACCCGGCCGCATCCTAGTATGATTAAGAAATGTACCGCCTACGGGCGATCGCAGCGCAGGACAGTATCAGCACCATGGGTAAACAGCGCGTTCTTTCAGGGATTCAGCCCACCGGAAATCCACACCTCGGCAACTATTTGGGCGCGATTCGCAACTGGGTCGAACAGCAGCAGCAATACGAAAACTTTTTCTGTGTGGTGGACTTGCACGCCATCACCGTTCCCCATGATCCCAAAACCCTAGCGCAAGATACCGATACGATCGCAGCGCTCTACCTCGCCTGCGGCATTGACCTCGACACGTCCAGCATTTTTGTGCAGTCCCACGTTCCGGCCCATAGCGAACTGGCGTGGCTGCTGAGTTGCATGACGCCGCTGACCTGGCTGGATGACATGGTGCAGTTCAAAGAAAAAGCCATCCGCCAAGGTGAAAATGTGGGCGCGGGGCTGCTAATGTATCCGGTGCTGATGGCGGCGGATATTTTGCTGTACGATGCCGATCGCGTGCCGGTGGGCGAAGACCAAAAGCAACATCTGGAACTGACTCGCGACATTGCCGCCCGCATCAACTATCAATTTGGCAGCGAGAAAAAGCCCGTCCTCAAAATTCCAGAACCGCTAATTCGCAAAGAAGGCGCACGGGTGATGAGCCTGACGGACGGTACGCGCAAAATGTCCAAATCTGATCCATCCGATCTAAGCCGGATTAACCTGCTCGACTCGCCCGACGAAATTAAGAAAAAAATCAAAAAGTGCAAGACCGACCCCATGCGCGGTCTGGAGTTTGATAATCCCGATCGCCCGGAATGCACCAACCTGCTGACGCTGTATATGCTGATGGCTGGTAAAACCAAAGATGCGGTAGCGGATGAATGCCGCGACATGGGCTGGGGGCAGTTCAAACCATTGCTCACCGAAACCACCATCGAAGCGTTAAAGCCGATTCAAGATCGCTACCACGAGATTATGAATGATAAGGGCTATCTGGAATCGGTGTTAGCCAAAGGACGGGATCAGGCAGAAGCGATCGCCCTGCAAACCCTAAACCGAGTGCGAGAGGCGATGGGCTATGCGCGATCGCCAAAACTTTAGTGAGTCACAAACCCTATCCATCGCCATGCCACCGACCAATACTGACCTTCTAGAAATCCTACGCACCGACTACCGCAACTTTCCCAACGACCAAACCTACGACATCTACGCCGCCAATGTGTATTTCAAAGACCCGATGAACGAATTTCGGGGGTGCGATCGCTATCGGCAAATGATTGGCTTCATGGGGCAATGGTTTCGGGATTTGCGATTGGATTTGCATGACATGACGCGATCGGGCGACCAGATTCGCACCGATTGGACGCTGAGTTGGACAACACCGCTGCCTTGGAATCCCCGTATTGCCATTGCGGGTTGGAGTGAGTTAACGGTGAACACCGATGGCAAAATTGCGGCCCATGTAGACTACTGGCACTGCTCACGGCTGGATGTTTTGAAACAGCACTTTCCAGGCGCGAACCCGCCCAAAAAACGCTAGAGTAAGGACACATCAACATTTGTGAACGTTTCTCAGAAGTAGGTTCGGAACTCCATGCGCGTAATTTTAATGACCGGCAAAGGGGGCGTTGGGAAAACCTCAGTCGCTGCCGCCACAGGGCTACGCTGTGCAGAACTTGGGCACAAAACGCTCGTCCTGAGTACCGACCCAGCCCACTCCCTCGCCGACAGTTTTGACATGGAACTGGGGCACGATCCCCGTTCAGTGCGCCCAAACCTCTGGGGAGCCGAACTCGATGCCCTGATGGAACTGGAAGGCAACTGGGGAGCGGTCAAGCGCTACATTACTCAGGTGTTGCAGGCGCGGGGACTCGAAGGAGTCGAAGCGGAGGAGTTGGCCATCCTGCCCGGCATGGACGAAATTTTTAGCCTGGTACGCATGAAGCGCCACTATGACGAGGGCGAGTTTGATGTATTGATTATTGACTCTGCCCCAACAGGAACAGCACTGCGGCTGCTGAGCCTGCCGGAGGTTGCAGGTTGGTATATGCGGCGGTTTTACAAGCCGCTTCAGGCGATGTCGGTGGCCCTGCGTCCGCTTGTGGAGCCGCTGTTCCGCCCGATCGCAGGTTTTTCGTTGCCCAACCAAGAGGTCATGGATGCGCCCTACGAGTTTTATGAACAGATTGAGGCGCTGGAGAAAGTGTTAACTGACAACACCAAGACATCGGTGCGGCTGGTGACAAACCCCGAAAAGATGGTCATCAAAGAATCGCTGCGGGCCCATGCCTATCTCAGTCTTTACAATGTGGCAACGGATTTAGTCGTCGCCAACCGCATCATTCCCGATGAAGTAGCAGACCCCTTTTTCCAGCGATGGAAAGAAAATCAGCAGCAGTATCGTCACGAAATTCATGAAAATTTCCATCCGCTGCCGGTGAAAGAAGTGCCGCTCTATTCTGAGGAAATGTGTGGTCTGGATGCGCTGCATCGTTTGAAAGAGACAATCTACGGTGATGAAGATCCCAGCCAGGTTTATTACAAAGAGACAACGCTACGGGTGGTGCAAGACAACGACCAATATAGTTTAGAAGTCTATTTGCCAGGCATTCCGAAAGATAAAATTGACCTGAGTAAAACGGGCGATGAGCTGAATATTCGCATTGGCAACCATCGCCGCAATCTGGTGTTGCCTCAGGCGCTGGCAGCCATGCAGCCAGCAGGGGCTAAGATGGACGATGACTACCTCAAGATTCGGTTTGCGGCGGCGGCGATCGCCTAGTATGCAGCCAGGCTCCAGGCAATTTTAATCAAACCATGCCTACGAGCCAGATTGCTTAACAGATAGATTGCCCAAGGTATGGTAGGAGCGACAATGCTAAACGGTTGGGTGTTAGAGCATGATCGCTGAATAGGAGTATGGCGCTGTAGTTGGAAGGAGGTTGGCGTGGACGAACTGCGAACGGCTCTGGAGTTAGCGACCAATGAGGAACTGGCGGGATTAACCGATGTCCTCTTTCGTCGTCAGTTCAATCCGCTAGATTACCTATACGCACCCGATCCGATTGATGTGCAAAGTCAGGATCGACCGACATGGATTGATGCTTTAGACGAGCGGTTTCGTTTTCTGGCAGCCGATGGGCTGACGGTGATTCGCGGTGAATCGAAGCGCGTGAGCTATCGACAGGTGCTGCTCCAAATCTGTCGCTATCTAAAAATTCCCTACGGGCAGGATTATGACACGGTAGAGCTGGAGTCTGAGGTATTTCTGCATCTCTTGCAGCGGGCCTATACGCGCATGAATCGAACGGAGCGCGATCGCCTTAATCGTCGGGTGAAGCGATCGCTCTCTGACTCTCAATTAGCCAACCAGCTACCAACGGCTGTTCGACAAAATCCCACTGGAATTTTATTGAAAGGCAGCAGTGCCCTTGCCTTGAGTGCTGTGGTGCGGCCGCTGCTGCTGCAACATCTGGCCAACCAAATCGCGCTGCAAATGGCGACGTACCAAGTTGCAAAGCAGGCTGTTGCCAAGGGTGGCGTGGCGATCGCCACTCAAATTCAGGCAAAGGCGGCACTACAGACGGCAACTCGTGGAGTCGTGCTGAATACGGCACGATATACGGCAGTGCGGAGTGTATTTGCCGTGCTGGGCCCTGCCATGTGGGCTTGGTTTTTCGCGGATTTGGGCTGGCGAGCGATCGCCACTAACTATGGTCGCATCATTCCGGTGGTGTTCACTCTGGCGCAAATCCGCCTCACGCGCTGTGTAGAACTGGTGTAGACGATGGCGAAGATGCCCGAAAAGCGAGTCAAACGGGTCTAGCTGGATGGCGAGCGGTGAACGATTGGAACCCGATCAGACTGCCCACCAACGTAACTGCCCACCAACGTAGACGTACATTCGCCCATCTTGCATTGCCCTTATCCCCCAGCCCTTCTCCAAATAATGCTGAATAATCTTGCGATCGCTGAGTTGGATGTGGCAAATCTTCTCGTTACAATACTAAAACTTACGCAACGAGATCATTGAGCAACGGGTTTATACCGAGTTCTCCATCCAGAGAACGGCTAGGGCGTAGGTTTTGCACAACGGCATAGGTTCGTCGTCAGCCCTGACCGACCCCTGCCAAATTTAGGCGCATTGAGAGAGAGATTCGTGACTAGCTCTACTCCTGACCCCATTTCCTCCCCCAACTACTACGAACAATTGGGCGTTGTGCCGTCTGCCTCCTCGCAGGACATTCGCCGAGCGTATCGTGAGATGAGCAAACAGTATCATCCTGATACAACTCGCCTGCCAAAAGCGCTGGCTACCGAGAAATTTCAACAGCTTAATGAAGCCTACGCTACGCTAAGCAATCCCAATCGTCGTCTTCAGTACGACCTCAAAATTGGCTATTCTCGCGTCTCGGTGATACAGCCTTCTCAGGTTGCCAACCGCACCAGCGATCGCTCGTCGGCTTACCTTGACCCGACCGATCGCCCGTTGTCAAGCGGTGAACTCTTCGCGCTATTTAGCCTAGCCGTGACATTTCTGGGATGTTTGCTGCTTGCCGTTGTGATCGGCGTTGTGCGGGGGGATGCGCTGCAAACGCCGATTCCTATTGTGGAAACAACCTCAACGGCTGCCCTATCGCCGATGCATGACGCCGCGATTGCGCCGCCCCTGCGTCCCTAGAACCATTAGCATCCTCTGAGTCTGCAGAAGATTCGTTGAATCGCCCCCATGGGTGCTGACTGCTTAGACGGCGTTGACAATCCTGCAAACAGATGCAGCAGAATGGCGGAATCAGACGCGATGTTCGACAAGGTGACTTAACAATTCGATACAATTGAACGGGATCTCCCCGGAGACGGATTTGTACGATAGTTCAGATCATCTACCGGGCGATCGCCCTTCCCATGCCAAGGCTCGACGGCTTGCTTATCCATTGAACGCTAGTGATTAACGTATGACTCTTCCTTCTGCCGATACACCGCTATATAACCACCCCCTCCCTGATATTGAACAATGGCTGATATCTAAAGGGTGTCAGCAAGACGACAGCAACCTGCATTGTTGGGGTCTAGAAACGCCCCATTGGAAAGCTGAAATTATCCTAGACGTAGACTCGCTCGCGGTTCGTTACATCAGTGCGTCCAGCGATGGGCAAGATGTTCAGCGCACGTTCAAATATTCCCTCAGTCGTGCTGATTTGGATGAGGTTATTTTTACTGATCCGCTGGCCTCAACCCCTGCCCAAGAAGGATAGTCACGAGACGATGCCCTCATAGGAACGATCATGAGAATTGTTCATTGCAGCTTTGGACTCACGATCGCAATCTGCATAGTAGATACTCCGGCGATCGCCGACTGCCCAATCGCCGAAGGTGTGTACCGTGATGCAGAAGGCTTGGGGTTTGAACTGGTGTTTAGCGAAGGGCTGCCAGAGCGGGCTTCATCAAGGGCGATCGCCACCGTCAATCATCCCAATCAAGCCGGTTTGTACGACTTCAGCGTGACCCAATCCAACGGCTACGGCTCTATTTTCATAGAGCGACTGAATGCAGAAAACTCCGAGATTCAGGGCAGCTATCCCATTAACTTTTTTGATGACCAGATGCGATCGGCGAATCCGCTTTTTCTAGGTGAAGAAATGGACGCGCCCACCTACGCCTTTATTACAGGATTGGGTAGCGATGATTTCTACCGGCGGCGCGGCACTGTGGATGACACAAACGTACCGTTGTTGGGCGATATGATTTGGGTGTTCGATCGCTGTCAATAATTGTCAAAGCTGGATCGCACCAAACACTCAACGGCTGAACTGTAGCTACGGTTGACGAATTTGTTCAGGTTTGAGATGCGATCCATCCCCGCTCCGTTCACTTGGGTGATTCCCTACACGACTCGCACCATTGCCGTCAATCGCCCACCAGAGAAGGTGATCGAGCATTGCTTGAGCCTGAATGCGATCGGACTAGCTATCCACAATCCCAATCACTCCCGCTTTAACCAGGGTCGGTATCAAGTGATTGCCAACGGGCGTGATGTGCGGATTCGCGGCCCCCGTCGGGCATCCTACCGTGGTGACAGTAGTTTTCCAATCGAGACTCACCTCACAATTCACCCGATGGGCAATCGCCCGCATAGTCGGCTAGTGCTGCGCTGCCGGCCGACCATTCGCGCAGTCGCTCCGCTCTGTCTGGTGTTTCTTGCGCCAGTCTCGCTAGTTGTGTGGGTTAGCATTGCTAGTCAGTCATCGGCGGTGCTGTCGAGCGCGATCGCCTTTGGGGGCTATGTCTATGCCATGATGCTGCTGTTTTTCTACATCGAAGTTGGAATTTTGGTGCGATCGCTCCACGCCGAACTCCACTCCTAAGCATGATTTCGCCTACCTCCTCCACCTGGCAGCGATCGCCGAATTCGTGATAAATTAAACGGAGTCGTTACGAGTTCACTCAGCCATGCCTAGCCCTGCGATCGAAAATGTTGTCATCATTGGTTCTGGCCCAGCGGGCTACACGGCGGCCATCTATGCAGCGCGGGCAAACCTGAAGCCGTTGGTATTTGAGGGTTATCAGATGGGCGGCATTCCCGGCGGGCAACTCATGACCACGACAGACGTTGAGAACTTTCCTGGATTTCCCAGCGGCATCACCGGCCCGGAGCTAATGGCAAATATGAAAGCCCAAGCGCAACGCTGGGGGGCTGAGTTAGTGACGGAAGATGCGATCGCCGTGGATTTTAGCCAGCGGCCATTTGTGGTGCGCTCCGAGGAGCGGGCAGTGAACGCCCACAGCGTGGTGATTGCGACGGGGGCAACGGCCAAACGGCTGGGGCTGCCGAGTGAGCATGAATTTTGGAGCCGTGGGATTTCTGCCTGTGCGATTTGCGATGGTGCAACCCCCATTTTCAAAGGGGTGGATTTAGCGGTGATTGGCGGTGGCGACTCGGCGGCCGAAGAAGCGGTGTATCTCAGCAAGTATGGTTCCCAGGTGCATCTGTTGGTGCGGCGCGATGCTCTGCGGGCCAGCAAAACCATGCAGGATCGAGTGTTGAATCATCCCAAAATTACCGTCCATTGGAATACTGAAGCGGTGGATGTGTATGGTGAAGCGGGCGGTATGGGCGGGGTGCGGGTGCGCGATCGCCATTCGGGGGACGAACGCAACATTAAGGCGCGGGGGCTATTCTATGCGATCGGTCACACGCCCAATACGCAACTGTTTCAGGGCCAGCTTGACCTTGATGACAGGGGCTATATTGTGACGAAGCCGGGGTCGGTCGAAACCAGTGTGGACGGCGTGTATGCAGCGGGCGATGTTCAGGATCACGAATACCGTCAGGCCATTACGGCGGCGGGAACGGGCTGCATGGCGGCGATGCTGGCGGAGCGCTGGCTCTCGGTGAATGGACTGGCGATCGAATTTCATCAATCTACGGATTCTGCGGATTCCGGCCATCCAGCGGCAACAGAAGATGCCCAGCCTGAATCCTCGACCGAGGAAGCGCCAGAGAAGACGAAGGAACAGCTAGAAGCCGAGTTTGATATTACGGCCGTTCAGCATGAAGGCGGCTATGCATTGCGGAAGCTGTACCATGAGAGCGATCGCTTGATTGTGGTGAAGTATGCGGCTCCTACCTGCGGCCCCTGCCATACGTTGAAACCCATTCTAGGTAAGGTAATTGATGAGTTTGGCGATCGCGTCCACTACGTTGAAATTGATATTACCGTTGACCCGGAGATTGCCGAATCGGCTGGGGTGATGAGTACGCCAACGGTGCAGATATTCAAAGATAAGGCGCTGGTGGGGCAGGTGGTTGGCATGAAGCAAAAAAGCCAGTATCGCCAGGAATTTCAGACGCATCTGGGTATTTCGGTGAAGGCATAATGCTGCAAGTTCCGGTTGGGTAGCACAAGCGGGCTATGAAATGTCTGGTTATCTTGGGTAAGGGGCGATCGCATCGGCATCAGGGGCGATCGCGCATAATTGGAGCAGTATGCAGTTCTGGGTTT
>CAYSIR010000032.1:23792-26237 GCA_964431105.1 uncultured Leptolyngbya sp.
GCATCGGCATCAGGGGCGATCGCGCATAATTGGAGCAGTATGCAGTTCTGGGTTTGGGCTATGGAACCAATTTCGGCGATCGCGCTCTCTGCCCTTTCAACGATCGGCAGTGGCATCCTGGGCAATGCTGCGCATCAGGTGGCGGATGATCAATGGCAAACGGGCATTAAGGCGCTGAAGGCGCGTAAAGATCCCGATCAGTATTTGATTAACCACGACCTGGAACGGGCGGTGATGCGATCGCTCTATCGGGCGCAGATCACCTTAGTGGCAGATTGCTTGAAAGATCTAACCAAGGGCAAGGAGTGGCAGGGAAAGCCCTGGGCAATGCAGGTCAAAGATCAGGACACAGTCAACTGGTTGCAGCATCACCAAACAACCCTGAAGCAGCAAATCGCAAGTTTGGACAAGCCGGATGCGCCGACAACGCCCATCGCACCGAGTGAGGTGGAATGGTTGCTGAATAGTCGCGTTAGTTCCGTTGTGCTGAACGATCACCTCTGTGATGAGGTGCTGACGGTGGACTATCCCAAGATTTATCGGGATTGGGCACGGCAGGAGCCGGGGCTGTATGAGCGAGTCTGTCTCTGTTTTGCCTACGAGATTAAGACCAATGACCCGGTGCGCCGCATTTTTGATAGTCAGATGTTGGTGCAGATTAACGACGCCCTGACGCAGATGCAGCAGTCTACGGTGTCGTCGGAGCAGATCGAGGCGGTGCTGAAGCAGATCGCGAATTTGCCAGACCTGGAGCGCAAGCTGGATGCGATCGATGTGGCGGTTCGGCAGTTGGGCATTGATCAGGAGGACGGGTTTGAGCAGGTGTTTGGCGAGTTTGCGAAACAGGCGAACACCCTAGAGGAAATTCTGGCATTGCTGCGACAGTTGGTGGCGCAACCCGCTGCCAGCAAACCGTTGCCAACCGTGGTGGGATTGTCGAGTTTGACCTCTGTGCCGGTGTGGGTGGGGCGCGACCAGGTGCTGGCAGACCTGACGGCGGTGCTGTTGGCGGAATCTTCGCCGCAGGTGATGGTGATTACCGGTCAGGGGGGCATGGGCAAAAGCAGCTTAGCGCTGAAGCTGCTGGAGGCGATCGGGGTGGATACAGATAATCATGCGTTGACCGAGAGTTGTCCCTTTGAGCGGGTGCTGTGCATTCGGGCGGAGGAGGGCAGCAGTTTTGAGGACTTTGCTAAGACGATGCTGGCGAATTTGGGCAAGCAGGTGCAACTGGAGCAGCCCACGCCGAAACAGCTATTGGCGGCGCTGTTGCAATCCCTCAGCCAGGAGCGTTGTTTGCTGGTGTTGGATAACTTGGAAACGCTGCTGCATCCTGCCAGCGTGGAGCAAGCCGGACGCTGTGAGTCTGCCGACTGGGGCAGGTTTCTGCAGGCATTGGCGAATAATAATCACCAGAGCCTCGCCCTGATCACCAGTCGAGAGTTGCCGCTGGATCTGGCGGATGCGAGATCCCCGTCTGGCACACCCAACCGTCGGCGGGTGACGCACCATTCCCTAGAAGGGATTAGTCAAGTGGATTCGGTGACGCTGTTGCGGGAACTGGGACTGGAAGACAGCGATGAAGATTTGCAATGGATTGCCAAACGGGTGCAGGGACAGGTGTTGGTGCTGACGCTGTTGGCGGATTTTGCCCTGGATCAACCGGGCTATCTGCGGCAACATCCCCATTTGGTGACGGAAAATGCCGAACCTGTGCTGCGGGAACAACTGCAACGACAGAGCGAACCCGCAACCGAATTGCTGAAGCGGATGGCCGTGTTGCGCTATCCGGTCGATGCGGCAGGGCTGACGTTTCTGCGGTTCTATACCGATAAGGATGAGCGCTTTGAGATCGCCGCCATTTTGGCAGAACCTGCCGAGTTGACCGACGCGGAACAGCGAGACACCGAGGAAATGGTGCGGCGGCTGGTGCGGAGTTCCCTGGTGCAAGAGCGCTACGACAAAACCCGCTTTCAGCAGTTCTATGACCTGCATCGGGTGGTGTCCGACTTTTTGAAACAGGAATACGCCCCAGACCAACCCAACTTACTCAAAATTATCTATCAGTTCTATCGCAGTGGCTGCACCGTGGACGACCCCAAAACCCTGGACGACCTGCGCCCCATCCTGGAAGCCCAACATTTTGCCATGCAATTGGGCAACACTGACGAAGCTTTTAACCTCTTGGCAAATCAACTGTGGCAACCGCTTCGCTACTGGGGCTACTGGGCGTTGCTGCGGGATCTCTACACACAAATCCTGCCCAAACTCCAAGACCCGACCAACTATCGCATCTGTGTGCAGTCCTTGGGCTGTTTGCATCGAGATTGGGGCGATTGGGACACTGCTGAAGGCTACTTTCAGGATTCTCTCAACAATGCCCGACAGCATGATAGTCAGCGGGATATTGCAACCTCATTGGGAATGCTCGGCGACATCGAGCGC
>CAYSIR010000033.1:0-1466 GCA_964431105.1 uncultured Leptolyngbya sp.
ATAGTCCTGAACCCAAGCTCGATTAATCGTACTAGGTGATGAATGGTAATGGATAGTAATGGATGGTGGGTAGTGGTGTTCATGTAATGATTTTTGGTGGTGTGGGCGTCGCTTACACCACCAAAAATCATTATTAGAGGACTACCGGATAGTGATGGATGATGACTTTCAGCCACTTCCGGCCCGGCCTATATTAATGCAGTTGTCGTTGTCGCCTTTTCTATATCTACCTCCATGAGCTTTATGTAGGCATCTGCGATCGCCCGGCTTCCGCGCAAAAAGCCGGTATTGGCTCCAGGGCAAATGTAGCGCAGCGTCTCAGGCGTGAAGCGATCCCGTAGAGCTTGCACACTGCGAAGCTGGCGCAGCCAATGAAACGTTTTGGAGGTGCGCAGGGGAACTGGATGGCCGGTGCGATCGGGCAACAGGTGCCGTCCGGTGAACAATACCCCCGTCGCCGCATCGTACACACAGGATGACCCTGGTGAATGACCCGGTGTCCAGAAAACCCGAATGCGATCGCCCACCTCTTGCTCCTGCCGGAAGGATTCTACCTCCGACTCAGGCAATAAATAGGCTTCTTGCTCTTGCATCAGAATGGCACAGTGCATCTCATCCTGAACGGCCTTGGCCTGACCGATGCCGCCGCGATGGGTGATCACCAAATAGTGAACGCCACCGTGGCGGGTTAAAAAATTCCGACAATCTTCATCCCAGGCTGGACAATCGACTAAGACGTTTAGCGGTTCATCTTGGAATTGCGTCGCAATGAAATAGGCAGTGCCGCCCAGGGTGTCGCGGTTTGGTGGAAACGCGAATAGCGTATCGTCAGAGTCAAAAACGGGGCGCGGAAGTTTAGAAGTCATTAAAATTCGTGCTGAGCGCAAACTATCCGGCTAGCAGCCATTCCATCACAATGGCTGCGGCGAAAACCAGGGCAATGTCTAAAACGGTGGAAGGGAGTCGGTTTTATGCCCAAAGCCAACTCGTTGGTCTACCGGGAGCCTGTCAGATTTGTAGCCCTTACCCTACATTCCTCTCCCAATCCTGCTATCCATTACGCAAACCTAGCTGAAACCCGTCGTCCTTGGTTCAAAAACGGGGACTCTGAGTGACGGCTAGGTTGTGAAGCAAAAGGTCTGGCGACGTTTGCGTAATGGATGGCCCAAGTCTAGGAGAGAGATTTCGGATCAACCATCGCGTCAGTGGCAGCCCAACGGATTCAACTAAATATCATAGAGCTTAGACGGTAGCTGTGCTGAGCCGCGATCGCTACTGAGTTAGATAGCGGCTTAGGGGAATGGTCGCGCCCGTATCCCAGTCCCTAGGTTTTGCCTAGAGGCGCGATCGCAGCGTTTGCCCTAAGCGGTCAGAAACCCCTTTCACCATTATGATGACGGCTGGGGTGGCCGCGCCATTGCTGATCCCCAACCGGTTTTGTTGACTCATGGAGACTCATGGAGACT
>CAYSIR010000033.1:1566-25853 GCA_964431105.1 uncultured Leptolyngbya sp.
GCGCCATTGCTGATCCCCAACCGGTTTTGTTGACTCATGGAGACTCATGGAGACTTATGGAGACTCATGGAGACTCATGGATGACGCGCCTAGTTGACCGAAAAAACCTGCCCCTTAACCACCGAAAGGGGCAGGAAACTTGACCCCTACATTGCCTAAAATCCTGTAAGGGAGCGGTTTTTGCGCCCATTGCAGAATCTTTTGTTCGTCAACCAGGATGATGCGCTCCAAGGAACACGCCGCACATTCACCCTGGAATCCGTCTAGAGTATAAAGAGACGGCAGAGCGGTATTGATTCCTTATCGTGAGGTTGGGAAGCCCGTGCCGTAGGGCCAGCGTTGGGAGGATGTCACTGTCAGACCTGTGCAGTTCATGCCTTGCCGATTCCCTTGCTCAATGGGCGTTGCTGATTCCTAGGATGAATTTTAGAGTTAGATAAATTGAAACGTCCTTCCAAGTCATGCGGCTATTCAGCAACATTGCTCAATGCACTCCGTGATTTAGGCTGCATGACCGCTGCCACCCTGATGGCACGAGTCTTGCCTGAACATTCCCTGAAATTCTCCTACGGCCCAATCGTCGCATCCCATCGATTGGCCTGCTCGACATTATTCACTACCCGTTCCACTCTTGAGTGGATACTCTGTCCGCTCACCGACGCTTTGAGACTCACGGCATGACGACTCTACTGCTCGTTTTATTTGCACTCAGCCTACTCACTTACTTCATTGTTCAGCGGAGCGTTGCTAGCATCACACGCACCCCCGTCTGGCTGTTGTGGTTGGTAATGATGATGCCAGCCTTCATTTGGGGAACCTGGCTCATCCTCAGCGGCGGCAATGAGCAGATGCCGTTTGCGCTTTTTATCATTCCGTTTATTGTCTGTCCGATGCTGTACTGGTTTTTGGTGCAGTGGGGTCGCCTACCTACGCCGCCCCAAGCGCCCAAACCATCCTCGAACCCTAAGTCGGGTGAGGATCAGACGAATGCTTTAGCCGCGCTGCCGCCGCTCAATAATCCTGTGCGCCCTATCGATAAGGATGAAGAGGCAAAGTTGAGGGGCTGTTTTCCATGGTCGGTGTATTACGTTCAAACGGTTGAGTATCGTCCACAGGCGTTGATTTGTCGGGGGCAGCTTCGTACCAATCCCGAAAAGGCGTACAACACGATTCAAGAGAAAATTGCTGGAGTATTTGGCGATCGCTTTTTAGTCGTTTTTCAGGAAGGGGTGAACGGCAAACCATTTTTTGCATTGGTCAACAATCCCCAAGCTCGGAAATCGCCGGAGACACCAACCGATGCCCCGCCCGTCACTCGTCCGTTAGTGGCGATCGGGTTACTCTTGGCGACCTTGCTGACCACAACCCTAGCCGGTGCTTGGCTGATGGCTCCACCCGATGATGTGTTCAACCCGACTAGGGAACTATTGATGGCGGGAATTCCCTACGCTTTGTCCATCATGGCAATTTTGGGGCTGCATGAACTGGCTCACTATCTCACGGCCCGTCGCTATGCCATCAGTGTGACCCTGCCCTACTTCATCCCTGTACCGCCAGCGGCGATTTTCCCGTTTGGTACCTTCGGCGCGTTCATTCAAATGCGATCGCCCATTCCCAATCGCAAAGCCCTTTTCGATGTGGGCATTGCCGGGCCGCTGGCGGGGTTTGTGGTGACGATTCCGCTGTTGATTGTGGGGCTGATTCTGTCAGATACCGTCTCTATGACTGACGAGTCTGGCCTACTCAGCTTTGATGCCCTCGATCCGCGCCTGTCGTTTGTACTGATGTTGCTAGCCAAAGTGGCGCTGGGGAGCCAACTGACGGCCGATACGGCGATTAACCTGCATCCAGTGGCGATCGCTGGATGTCTGGGTCTTGTTGTTACGGCTCTCAACCTGATGCCGGTAGGTCAGTTAGACGGTGGTCATATTGTTCATGCTATGTTTGGGCAACGCATGGGCGCTACGATTGGTCAAGTAGCGCGTTTTTTGGTGCTGGCGCTGGCTTTTGTTCAGCCCGATTTCTTCATTTGGGCTGTTCTACTTTTCTTAATGCCAGCGGTGGATCAACCTGCCCTGAATGATGTGACCGAACTGGATAACTCTCGCGATTTGCTAGGGCTGATAACGCTGGGTATCTTAATTCTGATTGTGCTACCTGCTCCTCCGATGGTGGTGGGGTGGCTGCTGTAGGGGTGTCGATTAGCCCAGGGCAATGGCGCGACTCACCACAATGAAGGAGATCGCCTAGGCTTGGGAGCGATCGGGGTCGGGTTCGTCTGCTAGGTTGCCGTTCTCAGTCGTCCAGTAATGCTAAGCAAATGAAGGGGTGAGCTATGTCGAGTGATGTTCAGCAATGGCTTGCAGAAATTCGATCGCTCCAGCAACAGCTTCAAACCGTCCAAGCTGAACGAGAGGCAGCCGATGCTAGTGCCTGTAAATGGCGTGACCTTTATCAAGCAGAAGCCCAACAGCGGCGCACTGAAGCTGAGCTGATGCGCGATCGCATCACAGAGTTAGAAGATGCGCTCGCTCAAGCAACTGCACCGCCAGCCCCCCCAGAATCGCTCGCTGCTGACCAGCCATCCGCACCGGCGGAACGTCAACCCCCCGACGACCTACACCAACAGTTCAGCAAGGCTCAAGCAGAAGTGATCCGTCTTCAGGCTGCCCTCAAAGCCGAGCGTGCTAGCCATGAACAGACTCGCCAAAATTTGATGACAGCCCTAGCGGACACCATGGATCTGTTCACCCGCGAGAAAAGCGATCGCTCGGTTGGCTCATCTGCGGCCAACTCGCCCCCAGCAGAGTCCAACCGCGATCGCCCCAATACATCGGCAGCTAGAAACCCATCGCCTGAGCTACCGCCGTTCGGTTAGCGTCAATGCCCGGCTTCACCTGATTGCCGCTGTGCTGGATAGCCACATCAGGATCTTTTAAGCCATTCCCCGTCAGGACACAAACAATAGTTGCCCCTGGCGGAACCCGATCGGCCACCTTCAGCAAGCCTGCCACTGAAGAGGCGCTAGCTGGTTCACAAAATATCCCTTCTTTGCCGGCCAGTAAGCGATACGCAGCCAAAATTTCCTCATCGGTCACTGAATTGAACTCGCCGCTGCTCGCTTCCTGGGCTGCGATCGCCAGTGACCAACTCGCCGGATTCCCGATGCGAATCGCCGTCGCCAAGGTTTCAGGCTGCTCGATAGGATGCCCATGAATAAACGGCGCGGCACCTGCGGCTTGGAAACCCATCATTTTAGGAAGGCGATCGCAGCGATTCGCCTCCCGATATTCACAAAAGCCCATCCAATAAGCCGAAATATTGCCCGCATTTCCCACCGGAATGCAGAGCCAATCCGGAGCTGTGCCGAGCGCATCCACAATTTCAAACGCGCCTGTTTTCTGCCCCTGAAGCCGATAGGGGTTCACCGAATTGACCAGCGTTACCGGGTAGTGGTCGGCAATCTCTCGCACAATGGTCAGCGCTTGGTCAAAATTTCCCTTAATGGCTAGCACATCAGCCCCATACAGCAACGCCTGCGCCAGCTTGCCCAACGCCACATAGCCATCAGGAATAATCACAAAAGCCCGCAGCCCTCCTCGTCGCGCATAGGCGGCGGCCGCCGCCGAGGTATTGCCGGTACTGGCACAAATGACCGCTGTTGCCCCGTCTTCCTTTGCTTTCGAGACCGCCATCGTCATGCCGCGATCCTTGAAACTGCCGGTGGGGTTCAGTCCATCAAACTTGACAAACACCTTCACCGATTTGCCGATTTGAGCGGCGATCGCAGGCACCGGAATCAGGGGCGTATTGCCTTCCAAGAGGGTTACTACGGGGGTTTGCGCCGTCACGGGTAAAAATGGACGATACGCTTCAATTAGGCCCGGCCAACTCCGGGAGGTTAAAACTGTTGAGGAAGCCTCAGCCAGACGGTTCACAGTCGTTACCACGTTGTCTCTACCTTTTTGAAGATGATGTTCAAAGTCTCGTTGAATGATGGGAAGAACTTTGCATTCTACGCCATTGGTTGCCAATCGCGATTGATTCCTATGGCTTGTCCTTTGGTTGCCGAAAGGGCGGCGGGGGTAAAACCAGTCAGACAAGCTGAAAGCTAGGGTAGCCGGTGCGATCGCGCCGGGATGCTAAGCCGCCGCTCATCCCAAACGGGTAGGGGCTTTAACCGGGGCAGCGGCCCCTAGCCCGCAACAGAGAACTGTTTGATAATGCTGAACACTGGATGACAGCCAGCCTACTCAATTCATCCGTCCTCCTGGCTATCTCTGTATCAAATGCTCTGTCCGACTCTGTGTCAGAGCAGACCGTGATGAGGGCGCGCCGTTATGTGTTAAAGCAGACGCAGATTAAACCATTGATGCGGTAGCAAAACGTCCCCCTACATGACACACTACAGAGTAAGCTTAACAATTAGTTCACATTTAACGTTCGCGGCATCCAAGGCTGAGAGCTACCTCGACCTCTCCAAGTCACCGCTCCAATGCCTTCCAGTTTATCTTGCCCGGCTCTACCGCTTTTAGCCACGCTATCGTCTTACCGAGACTCTGTGAAGGACATTTCCCGCCTGCACCCAACGTCAGCAGCCTAAATGTGAGCAAATCGCCTGAAGACCGATCGCTGCTGTCATGCCAGTTTCATGGCAAATGACTAGACCAACAACCCGACCAACAACCAGTTGAGGAACTGCCACACGATCGCGTGCTGCGATCGCCACTTTTAATACAATCATAACGATTGAATACGATACAATAAGTCGTGTTGTGAGTGAGTAGAAATGACTACCCAAGCCTCTATGACCAATCTAGTATTGGAACGTCCTGAGCCTTCCGCCGATACCGCTACGGCATCAGCCGCATCGCAAAATCGGTCGTCAGCCCAGCCCAGTTTGCCCTATTGCGCCAGCCATCAGGCCGAATTTCTCTATCTTCAAGCAGAAACCGAGGCTTTGCTGCGCCGCCTAGAAACCGTTCAACAGCAGCGGGCAGCCCATCAGCAGCCCATCAATAGTATTAACCACAAGCATTGACAGTCGCTTCAGTCGTTGTTGTTCAGAAGCGTACAGCGGTTGGGGCATCAACTGCTGCGCCAGGAGGCGACGTAAGGCAGGCTCAGCTTATAGTTTCTGTTTGACCGGAGAATCCCCCGTTTTCTAAACGCTATGCATTACGCAAAAGTCGCTGAACCTTTTGCCTCATACCCCTTCTAGCGGCCACTCAGAGTCCTCGTTTTTGAACCGAGGGCGGCGGGTTTCAGTGAGATCGGCGTAATGGGTAGTTCTAAGCGGGGGAATATGTCAAAAAGTTATGTAAACGTTAAGTAGCTGCATTGGTGTAAGAACTTTATCTGGTGTAGGCACAGCCTACACCAGATAAAATTTTGGCAGTGCTAATTTCGGGGATGAATTTTAGAGTTGAAGCAATTGAAACTTCATTCCAATTTATCCTGCTATTCAGCAGCATCAAAATTTTTGCCCCTAGACAAGCTCAAAATTGAAACGGAGAGGGGGGGATTCGAACCCCCGTTAGGTTTGACCCTAAAACAGATTTCGAGTCTGCCGCATTCAACCACTCTGCCACCTCTCCAAGGTTGATCGATCGGATGCATCTTCACCTGCTAATTCTTCCTACATTTCAGTGGTAGGCATTTGATGGTGAGAGTCGATGGATTGCGGAAAGCAATTCCCGCAGGTGGGGCTAGGTTTACGGACGATAATTATTCCGTTGTTCGGTTTTTCACTGTAGCGCAAATCTGGGCCGCAATACCACCTACTCAGCAAATCTGCATAAGATTGGGGCAATGGTCGGGTGGGGCGCATTATCAGCAACCTCACCCAGGCTGTGTCAAATCCTAGCGCCATCAGGTGCTGGCTCATCCGGCTGAGCGGGAGCGGCTGATGCAGGAGGAGGCACACTCTGGTTTAGTTGTTCGAGCAATTCACCCAACTCTTGCTGATAGCGACCGTAGGTGGCCCAATCTCCGTCTTGTAAGGCCTGTTGTGCATTTTGGTAAGCGTCTAAGGCTTGCTGCGCTAGTGGAGACAGTACATTGGAGGGGGCGGCTCGGTTCGATGAATCCGGTTGCCGATCGCCAAAAATGGCGGCGATCGCTGCTTCGAGAGAGGGTTCCATGACTGTCTGATTGTTGTAAGACATGATGACCCGGCGCAGTTCGGGCAGCTCACCCTGTTCTGCCCGTAGATAAATCGGCTCAACGTACAGCAGCGATCGCTCAATGGGAATCACGAGCAAATCTCCCCGAATGACCCGTGATCCCTCCTGGCTCCAGAGGGTGAGCTGCTGTGAAATCTCAGGGTTTTGGTCGATGCGCGCTTCAATTTGGCTCGGCCCATAAATGAGTTCCTGTTTCGGAAATTCGTAGAGCAGTAGGTTGCCGTACTCTGCCCCATCCGATCGCGCTGCTATCCAAGCAATCATGTTGTCTTTGTTGACAGGTGTGAACGGCAGAATCAAGATAAACTCGTCCTGCTCGGCTTCCGGTAGCCGCATGATGACATAATACGGCTCCATGACCTGCGGTTGGCTGTCATAGATTTCCATTGGGAAGCGCCATAAATCTTCACGGTTGTAGAACTCCTCCGGGTTGTCCATGTGGTAAGACGAGTACACCTGTGCTTGAATTTTGAAGAAGTCCACCGGATAGCGGAAATGCGATCGCGTCTCCGGCGGAACGGCGCTGCCATCGGTAAACAAGCCTGGAAAAATTTGGCGATAGGTATTGAGAACCGGATCGCTATCGTCAATGACATAAAACTGCATTGAGCCATCGTAGGCATCCACAACGACCTTGACCGAGTTACGAATATAGTTGGTACGCGGTCGTAAAATACGGCCAATGCGACTGTCCTGAAATGAGGCGGCAAAATTATTGCTGCGGGCTACGGGTTCAGAATAGGGATAGCGATCGCTCACGGTGTACGCATCAACAATCCACTTCACGCGACCGTTGATCAGGGTGGCGTAGGGATCGTCGTCGTAGCGCAAGAAGGGCGCTACCTGTCGAATGCGCTCTTGAATGGGACGATGGTATAAAATCTTGGACTCATCATTCATGTAGCCCGAAATGAGAATCTTGAGATCGCCCAAATCAAAGGCATAAGTCAACCGCCGCAGGAGCGATCGCAGCGCAACGCCACCTGCCCCGCTGTAGCGATTAGTTGCATTCCCATTATTCTGGGGAAAATCAAATTCATCCGTAGTTGTGCCGGTAAAGACATACTCATCCGTCTTTTCGCCGTAATAAATCCGAGGTTGCTGCACCTCCAAATCATCGACCTTGGAGACAGGTGGAATATCTTGAACCAAAAATTCAGGCAACCCATTGGTGGTGACTCGATTGACCGGACTTGCAACGATCCCATAGCCATGGGTGTATTTCAAATGCTGATTGACCCAGGTTTGGGCTTCGTCAGGTACTTGACGGTAGTCCAATTCACGCGGAGCCAACATCACCTGCTGATAGAGATCATCCAGGGTGTAGCGATCGACATCAACATCTAGAAATCGATAGTACAGCCGAATTTCTTGCAACTGACGATAGGTAGACAACAGCGGCCGATAGTCCCACAGGCGAATATTGCGAATAGTGGATTCATTTCGCTCAAGTGCCGGCTGATCAAGCGCATTGTCAATAACGTAGTCCTGACTTTCGACTGCGTCCAGATGGTAGGCGGCGCGGGTAAATTCAATGCCGTTGGTAATGTAGGGCAATTCTTTTTCCAGTTCGTTCGGTTCAACAACAAACTGCTGCTGAAACCAAGGATAGATGCCATTCACCAACACCAGCATGATGAGATAGATGCCTAACCCAAAAACGGGCAGTGCGAAGTTGCGTTGCCAAAGCGATAGGATGAACAGCACCATCAGCCCTAATGTTGCGACTCCCATAAACCAGTAGGCATGGAGCTGAGCATGAACATCAGTGTAGCCCGCACCAAACACAACTCCCTCGGCGGAGTAGAGCAGTTCGTAGCGCTCTAGCCAAAAGCCAAAGGTTACGCAAATGGCGATCGCCGCTAGGAGCAGCGCCACATGAACTTTTGCTGACCCAGTAATGATATTTTGCCAACCGCGACCAATGGTGAGTTCACCCTTGAGGCTATACACCGCGACAGATACCACTAATGACCACAGCCCCAAGGACAGCAATGCCTGCTGTAGCCATTCATAGAAGGGCAAGCGAAAAAAGTAGAAGCCAACGTCTTGGGCATAAATAGGGTCTGCGATCGCGAATTCAGAGGGATTCAGAAATTGCAGGATAGTCTCCCAGGTCCCCACGCTGCTAGTAGCGGCAATAAAGGCTAAAGCAATGGCGACTCCTGTGGCAATCCAGGTCGGCAAGGCGTCATTGCGCGGATTCCACCGTTCGCTTTCCACTAACACCCGAAAGATGCGATCGCGGGTTAGATGCATCGACAATGCATAATTACCTAACACGGCTGCAAGGTAGACTGCAAAAATCGCCACCCATACTCCGATTTCCCAACTCAGCCTAGTCCAAAAGACTTCAGCAAACCCAACCGCATCAAACCACCACGACTCTGTGAAGACGTGAACGAGAACGGAGGAAAATGTAAGTCCAACGATGACGATAAAAAATAGGATAGTCAGAATCGAGCGAGGATATTTCATATTTATTTAGTAGTGCTGCAAATGTTGATGAATCCGCGCTTTGGGGCTGCTGATCCTATTATCGCGCTGAAGGGTTGGGTTTTCTGTCTTTTACTGCTTTGCACAGGGGAGTTAGAGGAGAAATGTATTGCTCGGCGGGATGAAATCGCAACACCACTTCCCCATGAGCTTTTGAGAAGCGGGAGACGACCCCTCATGTCTACTGTTGTAAGACATCCCTTCAATTGGGACAACGTGGAAAACGAACTGCAAGCTGCGATCGCTCAAGCACGGGCGATTTCCAAGCAAGGCCATGATCCGCAAGCCGCTACGGCTGCCTGGGATATTGTTGAAGACATTCAAGCCGAACTGTCGCATCAGCGCCAGAGCCATCCTAAACAAACTCGCTTTGAAGAATATTGTGACCACTATCCAGACGCCCTGGAATCTCGAATGTACAACGTTTGAGGGGGGCTACGCACTGTATCGCGCCTAGAGACCCGGCTGGACAGTCACGGTGATGGTACGTGAGCCAGTCCAGCCGGGTTCGTCTGGCAATCATCTGCCCCTGCACTCAGGGTAGCGGTATTCATGTAAAGATTTTGGGTGATGTAGGCGTCGCCTACATCACCCAAAATCTTTACATCAAAAATCTTTACCAATAGACGACTGCCGGTAATTTCATTGTCTAGCGATTGGATGGAGAGGCAATGTGTAGATGTAAAGTGAAGACTTAATTCAAAATGGGATAAGATCATACCGCATATTAGTTGAAACCTTACAACGCACCGACATTGAATTCCTCCTATCAAATCCGTAAAAGTAAGCGGGCGAAGTATGTCAATATTCGGGTTTTTCCCAATGGTAAGGTTGAAGTTGTGGTTCCTCTCAACTTTGACCAAAGCCAATTGCCGAGCATCCTAGAAAAACGCCAAGCTTGGATTAACAACACCGTTCAGCAAGTTCAGCAAGAACGGCGGTCTCTGTCGTTAGAGCAACCTGAAGAATGGCCGTCTCACCTGAATTTAAGAGCGCTGGATCAAGTATGGACGATCGCTTACACCCTAAAGCAACTGGATAGCGATCGCCTTTGGATACAGCAAATCGGCAAGCATCAACTCAAGGTTTTTGGTCTGCGCGATCGGGAGCTTTGCTATGGCGTGCTGCGGCGGTGGTTACAGCAGTACGCTACACAAACTATTACGCCGTGGGTGCGTCAGCTTAGCCAAGACATTGAATTACCCTGTCAGCGTATTTCCTTTCGCGGGCAGCGGACGCGCTGGGGCAGTTGTTCGAGTAAAAAAAATCTGAGCCTAAACTATAAATTGCTCTTTTTGCCGCCTTATCTGGTGCGTGCCGTACTGGTGCATGAATTATCTCATACCGTTGAGATGAATCATTCGCCGAGGTTTTGGGCCCAAGTCGCTCGCTATGATCCAAACTATAAGCAGCATGATACTGAGCTAGATACTGCCTGGCGCTACATTCCATCGTGGATAGATATGGACAATCTGTGAGATGCGGCTTTCCTTACCTTAAAACCCCAGTCGGATTGCAGGGGGTTGAATAAGAGCTGCGATCGCCCAAGAAAAAACCCTCCTCCTAAGAAGCTGTGGAGAAGGGTCGCTGGTCATTCAAACAGGCTGCTGTGCCAGACAACGTAGCTTCCTGAAACGATGCGCTACGATGCCTATGCACTGAAGCAAACGGAGCAAAAACCTTAGACTGCTGACATAAGATATTGAACGGGTTTGACTTATCTTGCTAGAAAGCGATCGCCCTAGACCTAAACTGCACAGAGCATTGGCAATGGCAAAGAAATAACCTGGTGGCCCTAAGTTTACTCTGAAATCACTAGCTCATAGGGATGGCTGCCGCTGGTGCGATTTCCTACGTGTATGCGGTACGTGCCGCGATCCCACACTCCTGGCAAATCAATAACACCGTTAGAAAAGTTATCTGCAAATAAACACTGGCTTTGCCCATTCCCGGTAATCCAGAGGGTTGCATCGCTTGTGCTATCTAAAGTAAACCGCAGTGAGGCAAATGATTCAGTGACATGAATCACCTCAACAGGTTGATCGGATACAATGCCGCAGTCTCCCGCTGTCCCACTGACGGTCACGCTGCCACTCCGAGTAACGGCACTATTGATGGGGGTAGAAATATCAGCAATACTAGGAGCGGCGATCGCTCCGAGCATGGTAAGGGTCGCTGGGATGGTCATCCAATGCATGGGGCGTTTCATAGCAAGCACCTCCAACAAGAGGGTGTGTAGAGCATGACTTATCTGAACTGACGCTGCCTTCATGGCTGAAACTATAGGGGCAATTCATGCATCAGTAGCCCTATGCTATGTGAAGCTGTTAGTGCTGCAATCGTAACCTGTGACACTTTTCTTAACGGCACGTTGAGGTTTATTCGTGCCCAACGTAATATCTGGCGTGAGTTGCCTCAACTGGACGTAGCGTTCAATGCTTTCTGTTCTCTCACAAGGTTCGCAGTCAGCCAGAGCTGAAGGCTTGGTGATGTATCGAACGGGCAAAGGGAGTAGCCTACACTGCTTGCATCCTGGTGCAGAAATGCCAAGCATGATAGGGGAATTCAAGTTAGAGCCTGCTGTAAAACTAGAGTTATGAAGCGCTCGAGTGTCGAGCCTAGGTTGCTGTTGCTCGCCTGTGGAATCAATTCTTGCGGCTCGCCGGAGGCGATCGTTGGATAGGGCCAGCCTGAACGCTAACGGCATCGATCGCTTACTAAAAAGGGCACCGATCGCAACTTAACCGACGTAACGAACCCGCCTCAGTTGCTTTAGATCAGTGCCACATAGAAGCAGCGCCTCGGACGATCCAGTCAACAGTCACGTAACCAATCATCAATTTTGATTCAATCCTAGCGTTCCCAAAGCGATCGCCCTAAAAATGCCTACACCTAGCTCCATACCCCACGCAATGAAAAAGGGCGCTTAGCTCATCAGGATCGGAAATTGGCTCAAACGAAAAGATGTATCGTCCTCTGACTCATCGTAAATCGTGAGGTTTTTCGAGTCCGGCTTGCAGCGTTTGACTGTAACCCGGATATTGGTAGCTCCTTCACTGCGCAAGTCTTCGATGTATCCTACTTTAGCGGATTGCGCCTCTCCTTCACTGGAAAAGGGACCAAAGTAATAGGTGCAGCGTGGCGTATCGGTTACAATCTCAGCCCACCATGCCTGCCCCAGAAATTCCAGCATATTCAACCAGATATCATTCATAAGCTCTATATAAATGCTGCTTGCCCTGTTCGCATCAAGTCGTCTATCAAAAAATTTAATCACCTTAAAGAAGGTTCAAGCTTCGTTATACTCCGTTACTTTTGGTTTGTAAAGTATCCAGATGAACCGTGTTGGCCCATCGCTGCCGATAGATTTCATAAAGCGCCATCCCAGTAGCCACGGAAGCATTCAAGCTTGGCGTATGCCCCTTCAAGGGGATCGACACTAGCACATCGCAATTTCGCTGAATTAAAACGCTTAGCCCTTCACCTTCAGCTCCAACGACTAAGACAATAGCCCCATCAAAGGAGACGGTGTGAGTTGACTTATCCCCATTTGCGGTCGTTCCATATATCCAAAACCCTGACTGCTTCAATTCTTCCAATGCATGGCTAAGGTTGACAACCCTTGCAACTGGAAAAGTTTCTAAAGCTCCTGCGGCCACCTTGACGACGGTTGAGGTGATCCCCACAGAACGCCGCTGCGGGATCACGATCCCCTGCGCGCCGATCGCTTCAGCCGTGCGGATAATGGCACCTAAATTGTGGGGATCGGTAATCCCATCGATGGCTACAAGGACAGGTTTATCGGATGCTTGCTTGGCCTGTGCGATTAAATCGCCTAAGTCTGAATATTGATAAGGCGCAATCTGGGCGACGATGCCTTGATGATTCGCTTGACCCGTGATTTGGCTCAGCCGCTGAGGAGAGACTTCATCAATGACGGTTCCCTGACTTTTGGCGGCTTGCAGCAATGTATAAAACTGACTGCTATATCGTAAGCGAGACGTGACCCAAATGCGATTGACGGTGCGATCGCTCTCCAGGGCTGCTACCACCGTATGCCGACCGTAGATTAGATCTGGACGCTCTTGATCTGCCTCGTGAGCGACAGGCTGCTGTTGGGAATCGCTGATTGAGGGGATCGGCTGGTGTGACGTAATGGGTTGCTCTCTGGATGGGCGATCGCGACTAGAACGGCGCAAGCGATCGGGGCGACGCTGGCGACGAATCGGTTTATCGGATGAGGACTGAAACGATCCTTTCTTAGGACGACGGTGGGATGATCCCGACGAGGAGGGACGCGGGCGATCGCTGGAAGAGCGTTGAGGTTTGGAAGCCATAGGAAACCTTTGGATTAAAAAAGTGGTGGATGCACCGGCGACGGATGCAGCGAATCGTAAACGAGGGTGACATTTGGAAAAAGCCTTGCGCCCTATTGCTGCTCAACGGAGTCCGGCTAGACGCAAGGTTTAAACAACAGGCGGGCGATCGCCAACCGGTAGAACGAGTGCTTAAACCTGAGACGATGCTCTCTCATCCTTAAACCCATCGAAGCGGAGTCACTCTAGACCGACGGGGATCAGATTTAGACCGCAGCAATGAAGGAAAAATGCTAAGGGCAATCATCTAGTTTTGTAGCCAATTCCAAACCCCCTCTAGAATCATCTGTCCTCGGCTGACAGCCGGGCTGTACCCCGCCGTTATGTGCTGAATTGATGACACGCTTTAGGAAACTGGCTTCAGTAGTGCTGGTTTTAGTTGCTCCAACAATTCCTGGAGGCGGCATGGGTTGGTGAGGTGTAAATAGCCAATGAGAGTCTCTAGACCACTAGCGCGTTGATAGGTGTCAAGATTGTGGCGGGAAGAGCGATTGGATGCTGCATTGCGTCCTCGACGAACAATCTCTTTTTCATCATCGGTGAGGTCGGGGTAAAGCTGCTCTAGATAGAAGGCTTGCTGTTCAGCGCAGACCTGAGCAACAACAAGTTTGTGGTACAGGCGAGGGCGCTTTGGCGGAAACAGCAGCGTTTGGCGAACATAGAGTTCATAGACCGCATCTCCGATGTAGGCGAGTGCATTGGGGGACAATCGCTGAATATCAGTGTTCGATAAGATTTCAGGAGTAGTCATCACACGTTGCGATCGCATGACCATCCCAAAAAAGCGCTGCACCGCTCGCTGTAGACCAACATTCTAGCCGTATCATCATGGGCTATGTCCCTCAAAAGTCAATTAACGTGGCGATCAAATGATCCCTGCCTCAAAAATCTTGCGTCGCCATTCTTAAACGCACCATGTCATCGCCCGGCTAAGAGCCATCGGCAATTACTGCTGCGATTATGACTGCAACTACTGAGGCTGCGCACGTCACGCCATGGATGCCCCATAACGTTCAACGGATTGACTGCAATGCCCATTGGCAATCTGAACGATGGCGTAGAAATTTCGTAGAAGCAAGAGGTGACCGCTATAAACTCGCTTTTTTGCCAACACCCATAGTCAACTTAGCGTGAAGAAGGGAAAGCGAGCATCAACCCATTAAATTGAACCGATACGGCAACTTGAGCCAGTGCAATGAGTTGGCGCGATTAAACAGGCAAGCCGGAAAACCAGGCTGTAGACCGTCGGGTGATGCTGAGAAATTGCGATCGCCCCCTCTAGCACGCACAGAATTATTTTACATTTTCAATGGCAACATCAAGAGACGGCTGTAGCGCTAAAAATTTCTCTAGCCGAACCAGCTTAACAGTTTGAGTGACCCGTGGATTGGTCACGATCTGCATCGTGCCCCCAGCGGTTTGCACCTTTTTGACCAATTGCACCAGCGCCCCTAACCCTGAACTATCTACGAAATCAATTTGAGATAAATCCAAGATGAGGTTTTTGGGATCTTCTTCAGCATAAGCAGCAAACACCTTCCGGAATGTTGGTTCCGAGAAGGCATCGAGCAGACCAGCCAGGCGGAAGAGCTGATAATTGCTCTTAATTTCTCTTGTCCCCCGTAAACTTACGGTGAGTGTGATGGCTTCAGGAATAACGACCTCCTCTAAGTGCCCACTTAATCAATAATTTAGCCTTAATTTGAGGCTTTAGTATAAGCTAGGATTCTGCTCTTCGCAACTGTTTCAGGATAAAACCACATATAGCCAGCCTGAATGATTTGTGGATATGGATAAGCTCTGTGAGAGGAGTTCCGCAGAAGCCCGTCTCACAATCCGGTAAGCGGGAAGCTAAACCTCAAATGCATCTCAGGCTCATAGCCAGACGGTAGCCATGAGAACAGGTCTAGCTGATAGAGTTGGGGCATGTCATTGATGAATCCCAGACGCTAGTCGGGGGTGGGCGATGCCCTAGTGCTGAATGTGCGCTCAATCGCCTTGGGGAATTTCATGCCAAAGCCGAGTGACCTGCCTCAAGCTGAGATGGTTGCCATTGCCGAGAATGAGGTGGTCTAAGATTGGAAGACCTAGGATTTGCGCTCCGTTGAGCAGTTGTCGAGTGAGCAGGATGTCTTCTTGGCTGGGATCGACGTTGCCAGAAGGGTGGTTGTGGGCAATGATGACGCGGGTGGCTCCTTGGCGGATGACTTCCCGAAAAATGTCGCGAGGATGGGCGAGCGTTTCGGTGGCGGTGCCGATGGTAATGACCTGGGTTCCGAGTAATCGATTTTTGACATCAAGCAGCAGGACAGCAAATCGTTCTTGGGATTGCCACATTAGGTCATTGCCTAAAATGGATGCGGCGATCGCAGGGTCGTCAATAATGGGGCGATCGCTAGGGCGACTGTGCAAGACCCGCTTGCCGAGTTCGATGGCGGCCAAAATAGAGGTGGCTTTTGCTGGCCCAATGCCGGGGATCTGCATCAGTTCTGGTGCAGAAATATCGCGCAAGACCGATAGCGCATCTCGCTGGTGTTCGCCTAATTTTTGGAGTAGATGTTGCCCAAGTCCAACGGCGGACAGCTTGCCGGGGCCCTGCCCTGTTCCTAGCAGGATGGCAATGAGTTCAGCCGTGGATAGACTCTTTGGTCCTTGGGCCAACAGTCGTTCACGGGGGCGTTCGGTCGTTGGTAAGTCTGCAACACGGAGATGGTAAGTCATGATGGCACCCTGAAGTGGTTCGGGCGATCGCTCCCGGTTCCACCGTTTGAAATAGTTGTGGTTAGCCGATTGGTGAAGGCGGGGTGAGACGATTGGACATTCTCGGCAAAGAGTTCACCCATCCAGCGATCGCGGCCATGCCCAGAATTGCTTAACCTGATCGACAAGTCTTTCACCGTTGAGTTGAGCAACACGAAAGCGGCGCAAGAGATGTTCTCTTACATCTTCGTGCTGTTTTGAGTGCAGGCCAAGCCACCTGAATAGCCTCGGCGGCTTGGCGAAAAGACAGGCGATCGCGTTGGGCAATTGGAGGGCATTCTGGAACTGCTGCAATTGGCAAAGCGTGAGCCTCAGTTCCCTGTCTAGTAAGCCCATTTACAGCAGTCCATACAACAATCGCCCAGGAATCTCCTAGGCGATCGGCGATGCAAATATTAGATATGCAAGGCTAGAGGCTGAATCAGTCGTCCTTTTCGCCAAAGACCATTTGCAAAACAAAGGGATCGCCATCATCATCGTGGTAGCGATCGGCCCAGCCCCGAATTACTTCGTCCAGCTCTTCTAGCGCTTGATCCAGACGTTCGGGGGGAATGTCTAGTTCTTCTAAAATGCGAACAATTTTGGATTGCCGCTCTGCCCAACCACGCATCAACCGGAAGTAGCGAGCCGTATCCTCCACCATGATGTAGGTGCGCTCTTCATCATCGGCAGGGGAATAGGAGGCGCGAGTTAGCGCGTAGAATGGCAGTCCCCAAGGTGAATCAATTTTAGTGACGGTTCCGGAATAAATTAGACGTCGCTTGATGTGTTCGGCTAGGGCTTCGCTGAGGGGCATCGATCGCTCTGATGGCAGATGTTCCTGCGATCGCCCATGGAGAAACTCAATCACATCCATAAACTGAAATGAATTGAGCAACTGCGCATCTGGAATATTCGGCGGTAGTTTTTCCTCAATCTGCCGTTTTTCATCCGGCGTCAGGCTAGAGCCAGAGATGCGGGGCTGCCCCGGCTGCCAAGGGTGATGCTCTAACCAAACATAGGGGAGCTGAATTAGATATCGGGGTTCTTGCGACCCCAACATTTTTAACAATTTGCCTTCAGTGAGTGCTTGGCGCACTTCTTCAACAATGACCTTGACCCGTTTGGGTTCAATATGGTGCAAGTGCCCTGTCATCCGCAGGTTTTGCCCTTGCTCTAAATACGTCATGTAAATGGCACATTTGGCGGCCGTTGCCGCCGCGTCTAAAAACGCACCGTGCCGATGCCCACTAGTGCGCATAGCGCTGAACGCAAGATACAGCATTATCTGATCCATTGCGCTCGGACTTAGGCGTTTGATCAGGTCTAGATCGTTGGTCATTGGATGGGCGATCGCAATATCGTTCGTGACAACAAAGAAACTCAAGATGCACACACTCACCGCAGCTATCTGCAGCCTTAGGCATCGTGCCATTCAAGCATAAAGGATTAACTCAAGCTTTCCACCCAGCCTGACGATGAATACTTGTGATCCAGTTCCTGCGCCTTTCAGTTGGGGGAAGACCTCAGCATTGCTAGAATACTGAAGCACGTCAATCACCCATCTCACCGGCTGCGTACCGCAACCTGAGCGCTTCTGACGGAAAACAGCATTCAAGGTAATCCGTTGTACTGCAAAGCAAGAAGTATATTCCGACGATAGATGCCGCTGTTGTGGGGAAGCGATGGGCTAATCTGGATGCCAGAGCAAACGCTAACGTTAGCCAAAGTGTTCTCCGATTAAGCGATCGGGGAGCATTGCAGTTTTGACATAACGATGACTTGCGGCGTACTGGCGTATGCACCCTGATGCCATAACATCTGCGCCGCAGCGTGTCGCTGATGACTACAGCGTACCCTCAAATTACCTAAAAATAAAACATTTACTCGAAGAAATGATGAGTTATGCAGCCATAATCATAGAAATAGAGGCAATAATGATAGTCGCGTAGCTGAGGGGAATGGATTATGGTGCATCGGTCTGCTGTAAGCGGGTCACTGCTTTAGCGCAAGAGCAACTCATTGAAACTGCACTGGCTATCATTCATGATGGGGCGATCGCTGGCTCGTGCTTCTGAGGACTGAATTTCCATACAAACAAAGCATGGAGTCCGATCGCTCACGGTGAGAGATGGTACTCCATGCTGAAATAGAGGTAGTGCAATAACTTGGTAACGAGGGCAGATTCATCCATTGACTCACGCCAACGTTAAACGTTGGAATGGATTAGCCATCCTGCAAACGTTCCGCAAACTGTTAAATCTGAACGATAAGCACGTTCCCTAGTTGGCTGATACAGAAGTGCGCGTCTAGCGGACTGACACAACTCGCTAAACCTTGACCCTTGGGCAGATCAGAAAGCCGACCCACGACCTGGTCTAAAATCCGCGAGTATGGTCTTTGCGCTAGTGCAAAATCTTTGATTCAGTTGGGTAGGAGTGCAGCCGGATGTCTCCATCGTCCGCTTGCTCATCTACGGGCGTGGCGGGCTAGGAGTATCGTCAGATTTTTCAATACTGAGTCATTATTGAAACAACCGCTAGAACGAACAGATTGCCCTAGGTGCAGTCTGAGGCTTCTCGGCGACCACTGCCACGGTAGGCAGAGTCTTCGGTTGTGGTCAGTGTGTAGACGATTTCGGAGGATGGACGTTGAAATTCCGGGGCTTGGGTTGCCATTGAATCAATGGCGCAATCGTTTTGGGCGATCGGAGTGGCAACGGCTAGCAGTAGGCTAGTTGAAAGTAGGGTGAAGATAGGCATGGCAAATGTTCGTATCTAAAAGTACCTACTTCCGAATACGAGAAATGAGTGCAAGAGTCAGGATGATTCGGTGGAGATGCTGGATTTTGTAGCTGTAGACCTTCGGTTGCCGGGATAGGCGATCGCTTGATTGGGGGATTAGACGAATGCTAGAACAGCGGCTGGACTGCAGGCTGAATTGAACCCGCAACGCAGTACAATCAACGGCGTTAGGACTAACGCACGGAGAGGTTCAACGTAGCATTTTGTAGCAATTAACACGCTTCAATCTGTTGATGTTGTGAACCGGTCTGGCTGCATGAGGCAAGTTTTAACTTTCAATGATGGGCGGCAGCGCTCCCGAAATTTGAGGCTGGAGCGATCGCCTCTTTAAACCCTCAACATCAAACCCTCAACATCAAACCCTCAACATCAAACCTTAGATTGCAGAACAACGTTATGCCGAAATATGTCATGTGGGGCAGCTATTGCGAGAACGTGCTAGAAAAACGTGAACCCTATCGCAGCGCCCATTTGGATGGATTAAAACAACAAAAAGATAGCGGGGTCTTGTTGACTATTGGCCCTACTAAAGATGTCACTATGGTGTTTGCGCTCTACGATGCGCCGGATGAGGCGACGGTGCGGCGATGGGTAGAAGGCGATCCCTACTGGCAAAATGGGATTTGGACGGAATATACCATCAAAGAGTGGATTCAAGCATTTTGATGCGTCCTCGTCAGCCTTGCTCAGCTTCAGGTCAGAACAGTTCGGGGAAATCGGCTTTCCACCGATCGGAGCCAAATTCAAGTTGAAATTCTCGAACGACCCAATCTAAAGGCTTGCGCTGCTGTTGGGCGATCGCTACTAGATAATTTTTATAGTGCTGCCGGTCTTGTGGTGTAGGCGTGTCGCCAAAGATGCAGCCCTGCAACCAAGCATCATTGGGATGGCAACCAAATTTTTCAAAGAAACTGTGGCGAGTCCAGTTTGGCGAATTGCCCGTCTGAAAGTCGTGTTTGCGCTGGCGCTTTAAAAATCGGCGCATACGCTGTTCGCGCAGTTGCCGCAGTTGTTCATCGCTCAGCAGTTCCACCAGGTCATCGGTTAACATCTCTGGCTCGTTGGGCCACTCGTGCCCACAGCTCGGACATTCCAGCATAAACGACCACACAAGGCGATCGCAGGCGGGGCATTGCTTTGCCGGAATCACAGGCTGGCCGCTGCTCTCTTTTGCCGTTGGTAAATGATAAGACTTGATGTCTTCCGGAAAGCCAAGCCGCTGTAAATTGCCAGCCTGATCCAAAATGATGCCGTGGGTTTTGCCAGTGGCAGGCGAAATGCGCATAACCCGACCAATTTGCTGATAGTGTAAGGCTCTGGACTGGGTGGGGCGCAGCAGTAATCCTACCTCAACGCTGGGTTCATCAAATCCAATACTGATGACATTGCACGAGGTGAGGACGAGTAGCTGCCCCTGTTTGAGGCTGTCGTATAGGCGCTGTCTTTCTTTGATGGGTGTGCCGCCTTCAACTACATCGGCCGCAATGCCCGCATCCTTAAAGGCATCGGCAACATGACGGGCATGTTCAATATCAACACAAAAAGCGATCGTGCGTTTGTTGGGGGTGAGGCGCTTCCATTCATCCACTGTGCGCTGCACCAGTTCGGGGCGATCGCAAGCATTTCTTAGATCTCGCTCATCATAGTCTCCGGCCACTGTGCGAACACCGTCCAAATTCACCTGAGTGCCCTTCGGCATTCCAAAATAGTTCATCTTGGCCAGAAACCCCATCTTCTGAAGTTCCGACGGCATGGGCGAATGCACGAGCGTGTCCATGTGATCGCCAAGCTGGTCTTTGCCCAGACGGTAGGGCGTTGCAGTCATGGCTAAATGAACGGCGTTGCGGTGGGTGGTGTACAGCACCTCTTGACCAATCTGGCTAAATACGGTGGTATGGGCTTCGTCATAAAACACCATATTGGCTGGCCAGGTACGCCACCAGTCTCGTTTAGCCATCGTTTGAATGCTGGCAATTTGGATCGGCGCATCCGGATCTTCGGGCCAGCCTGCTTTGATGAAGCCACAGTGCAGTCCAAAGGCTTTCATTTTTTCGTAGGTTTGCCCGACCAATACATCTAGATGCACCAAAAACATCAGCCGGCAGCCCCGCGATTCAGCATGAGCGCAGATTTGACCGCTGATGACTGTTTTACCAGCTCCGGTTCCTGCAATGATGGCTACCCGGCGATGCCCAGCCGCCAGCGATTCATACAGGTCTTTAATTAGTTGTGCTTGGTAGGGGCGCAGCTTGGGTGGGGCGACGGCCGGAGTGGAGGCGGGGGAGGTGGGTTGTACAACCATCAGGGTATGCAGGGTATGCAGGTTGAGGACGGGGACAGGCTAGAGGATGGGTGACCAATGGGTAATGCCGATCGCTGAGAGTGTTACGGTCTGGAACGCTATTGTTTAAGGTAGTACAAATGCATTGAAATTGCGATCGCTATCCAGCGGCGGGGCGGAGAGTTGCGCTATCAAACACCTGCCGCACCCGATCTAACTCCAGTTCTGATAAATAATCAACAGCCCAATTGGCCTGGCGCTGCATCATGTGGAACGGGTAGGTATTGGCGACTCCAACCACTGACATATCTGCTGATTTAGCCGCTTCAATGCCTGCCGGTGTATCATCCACTACCAGGCAATCGGTCGGGGTGAGCTGTAGGGTCGGCAGGCTTGCATTCAGGCGCTCAACGGCGGTCAGGTATCCGTCAGGTTTAGGACTGCCGATGATGGAGTCTTCACCAGACACGATCGCATTAAACTGGTTTGCTAGCGTCGATTGCTCTAGAACATAGTCAATTTCTGAACGCGGCGCTCCACTCACAACAGCCGTTGCAATTTGTGCTGCTCGCAGTTGGAATAGTAAATCCGTCAAACCTGGATAGATCGGTAGTTTGGCAAGCGCACTGAGTGCGGCCAGGTAGCGCTGAGTTTTGCGATCGCTCAGGCTTTGATAATACTCATCCGTCATGATACGTCCGCGCGGCTCAAATAACGCGGTCATTGCCGTGCGATCCCCTCGCCCCAAGCATAGTTGCCAATATTCGTCTGCCTTGGGGCGCAGATTTTCTTCTACCATCAGTTCTGCAAAGATAGACTGACGGATGCTTTCATCGTTGATGATGACACCATTGAAATCAAATAAAACGGCTTTAAGCGGCATAGTCTGAAAAAGCGTAAGCGCCACATGTGCTTCATTAAACTTAAACCGCGATCGCCCCAATCGAAAAGGCAGTTCATTGGGTTGACCGATCGCTCGTGGGAAGGCTAACCACGACGCAGACTTCGCTGAACTGCTGATTCGTCATCCCAAAACTAGACCTGTGAAGAACGGCAAAAACAGTAATGGGAGCCAAAGTCTAGCGGCTGTTGCGTACTGGAGTAGGTGTGGAGATGAGCGGTTAGCGTGATCCGCGATCGTTGGGGATCAAATCGCGATGCTTGAAGGCCACAACTCAGGGCGATCGCTTGATTTTGTCCGTTCCTCAATTATTGTTACACTCTGAAACAGAAGTCTGATACCAGATTCGTTCGGGCCAACCCCGATGACAGGTTCCCACGCTGGATTTGGCTTAAAACAGTGGATGGACGAAGCCGACGCGCTCAACGGAGTCCGCTGCGATCGCTCCGGCACTCAGCGTTTGTCACACTGAAATGCGCCCCGAATACCAGACCTAAATAGACCCAAATAGACTTAAACCGATCCCAAACAGACCTAACCTGCTAACCGCTTATGTCTCAATCGTCATCCGAATCCATCCAAACGCCTCCAGACCGCGATCGCACCGCTGCCTCCGTATCGGCTGAGCCGGCTCCTAGCTATGTCAAATTGGCGATGCGTAACATGGTCAAAAAAGGCAGTAAGTCGCTCTTCCATTTCGCACTGACAGCGACTGGATTGTTAACAATCTTGATTGGGTTAGCCTACCTCACCCGTTAGCCGTCATGGTTGAATCATTCATTCAGCTCGAAGTGATGGTGCAGCATGAGGTTGACCAAGCCGCATGGAGCGATCGCCCATCTGATGAACAATGGCAAACCTGGCTGCAAACCTGGCTGACCAAGCTAAATCCCACCACCTCACCGATTGGAGCGTATGAACTAACGCTGCGGTTTACCGATGACCAGCGGATACGGGATTTCAATGCTCAGTACCGAGCTATCGACAGACCCACAGATGTGCTAGCCTTTCCGGTCATCGAGCCGAATCTGCCCCATATCGAAGAACAGCGTCAACAGATCCCAGTCTACTTGGGTGACATTGTGATCTCAGTGGATACTGCCCAACGGCAATCCCAGAACCATCTATTGGGCCATGAACTAGCCTGGCTGGCGGCCCATGGGTTACTGCACTTGCTGGGATGGGATCACCCCGACGATGCTGCGCTGATGGCTATGCTAAAGCAGCAACAAATGCTTTTGCAATTCGTCGGCATTTCAATGGAAGCGCAGCTCGCTGCCTATGAGCATGAAGCGTAGCCCCGGCTTCTGCTCGGTGCAACGCGTGGGGTCGCTAGCGGTGAGATGGCTTAAGTCTGTGTAAGACTTTTCACGACTGAGGAGAGGATGTAACATAAGTTAGCTTGCAACCATCCCTAACGGCTGGCGTAGACAGAGCCGCAGCGGAGGAGTGGTTTCATGACCGGAGGAGCTAGCGATCGCCCGGCACTCCAATTTTATTCATTAGGTAACACTGTCTATGTCTCAGCAAATCTCAACGGAGACGGCATCCCAATCACCCAAGTCGGCAAAGCCGAATCGAGAATTATCATGGCGGGTTGCGTCCAACTTGTGGATTAGTTTTCGATATGCCTTTGCTGGGCTACGATATGCCTTTGCAACGCAGCGCAACTTTCGGATTCATCTTTTCGTGGGCACAGTGGCGATCGCGCTGAGTCTCTACCTTCAGCTTTCTGCGGTCAAAATTGCCATTATCGGGCTAACAATTGGCGCGGTGCTAACGATGGAACTATTGAACACTGCCATTGAGTCTGTTGTAGATTTGACAGTGAAACAGAGCTATCACGAGCTAGCTAAGATTGCAAAAGACTGTGCGGCGGGTGCGGTTTTAGTGTCTGCGATCGCCGCTGTTATCGTAGCCGGATCGCTGCTATTGCCACCGCTCATTCAGCTTGGCCTGTCTATACTGAGCTAAAATCTGCACCCCCCTTGCGCAAACTGCGATTCTGGCTTTTCAGACGGCAAATGGGTGGACTGCGTGGACTGATTCGATTGGAAAAGCTCAAGAACTTGTCTGCCACCGTCTACCCATCAGGAAAGCGTGTCATTTTTTCGCCCGTTCTACCCTCTGCTAATTTTGGAGAAAGACATTGCTTGACAACGAGGGGTAGGGTATCGGCTCAGCCGAGCCTCAACCAATGTCCGTTCACCTCTGTGGAGTCAGTGCTGAGATATTATTCCGCAGTGGCAGGATAGATAAGAAAATAGTTGTTTTCTGGGCAATGGTTTCATGTCAGGATTTTGGGTGGTGGCGTTGTCCATACCATCCAAAATCCTGACCAATAGAGGACAGAGGACTACCATTTTCTGGGGGCGGTTGCTAAAAAGCCGTTGCCTATGCTGCGATCGCGCATGGGCAACGGCGAAATTCCTCTCACAGAGACTATTTACATCAATCATCTAGGATAGTTACATATTTTGTCCTATATTCATGGGGTCACGCTCT
>CAYSIR010000034.1:0-25822 GCA_964431105.1 uncultured Leptolyngbya sp.
GGTTAATTAACCCAGCCAGTATGCCAATCAGCAATAAGACCAATACGGTCACGCCTTTTAGCACCCGCGAAATGGTTGAAACGCGCTGCTGAACGCGCTGGTTGCGGCTAGGCGCTAACAATCCGCCATCAATTAGGGTGCCGATGAACCAGTCGATGACAACAAAGCTGAGGCGAATGCCTAGGTACACCGCCACAACAATGACAATGATAGACAGGCGATAGGGTAAGGTTTGCACGAACCAGGTTTGCATCCAGCGCGTTTGCGGAAAGAGACCAATGATCAGCAAAATGCCTGTGATCCAGATGCAAATCTGTCCAAGTTGGAATAGAAAAGTGCGGATGGCTCGCACATCTTGGCGGTGCTGTTGGGTGATGCGCGAGAGGATGGGCGATCCGTCTGGATTAAGATCCGTGGTGGCCGCATGGCGCTGGTGCGATCGCTGCCAGTATCGCTGCCAGAGCGAAAGACCCAAACTCAAAATGGCGGTTGCCATTCCTAGGGCGATCGCCCGCTGCGTTTGGCGAATTATGGCGGCAGGCTGGCGTTCTTGGGCGGCTTCTCGCAAGGCTTGAGTAATCGACACTTGCAGCCGCTCGGCATACCGTCTAGGGGTGGTGACTGCAATCTGAGCATCTAAATGAGTCACGGTCATAACGTAGCGATCGTTCACGTAGAGGGTGGGTAGGTTCTCAGTACCGCGTATGTCTATGATCAAGGATTGCTGATCGCTGGTGACATAGTCTCGGCGAACACCCGCCAGGTTGCTCTGAATCTCTTGGACGCGATCGCTCAGTTCCCCCTCCGGTGTGGCCACTCGAAAGACCGTTCGCCCATCTAGCCGCACCCATCCACTTTCGATGCCATTTTGCGGTGTGCCGGGTTTTAGCAATGAGGGTAAGGGTTCACTAAACTCGGCTGGCAGTGGAAGCTGAGCCGAGGCTGAGGTGACTTGACCCACATAGCCAATGCCGACCACAATGACCAGCAACAGCAGCGATCGCACGATCAACTGAGTGCCGATGTGCCCCAGGTTCCGGGTTGCCCGTCGCAGCGATCGCGACCATCGCGTCTGAACTCGTTTCATGGTTATACCTCACACGCACCATCGGAATTAGTGACAACATTAAAAACAATGCTAATCGCCATTGCTCGTATGCAAGCCTAAGCAGATATTCTATGAACCTCATCCCCTGATGTGATGAACTCAACCATTTATTTGTTGGTTAGGATAAAGGACGGTGCGCGATCGCAGACGCTGATACGAGAATTGCAGTAATGTTGGCGACAAATCCGCCCATAATAGAGAACAGTGATCAGCGAGGAACGTCGCCCGATCGCCTCTGTTGATGAGCGGTTAATCATCTCCGCCTGCTATCGCCCAATTACTAAAAGTTCTAGATCCATGCAGATTCGTCGTCGTCCGCCCAATCCTTCTGTCCGAGTCAGCATTCTGCAATATCAGGTGGCTGTGCCGGACGCAGAGCCGCAGCACATTCTTGAAAAGATTGTGTGGCACAAAGAAGCTGAAGTGGATGCCATGCGCGATCGCCTGCCGCTGCTAGAACTGCGGAAAGCGGTGCGCGATGCTGTTCCCCCTCGCGATTTTGTCGGGGCATTGCGCCAGGGTAAAACAACCCCTGCCCTGATTGCAGAAGTCAAAAAAGCCTCGCCAAGTAAGGGCGTTATCCGCGCTGATTTTGATCCCGTGGCGATCGCCACCGCCTACGCCAACAACGGCGCATCCTGCATTTCTGTTTTGACCGATCACGAATTTTTCCAGGGCAGCTTTGACTATTTGCAGCAGATTCGGGCAGCGGTGTCGGTGCCGCTATTGTGCAAAGATTTTGTGATTTATCCGTACCAGATTTATCGGGCCCGCTCCTGTGGGGCGGATGCCGTGTTGCTGATTGCGGCAATTTTGTCGGATAAAGATTTACAGTATTTTCTAAAAATTGCGACAGCGATCGGCATGGCGGTGTTGATTGAAGTGCATACCCTCGACGAACTCGATCGCGTGTTGTCGTTGGATGGTGTCACGCTGGTGGGTATCAATAACCGTAATTTGGAAACGTTTGATGTGAATGTGCAAACCACTTGTGACCTATTGGCACAGCGCGGTGAGGTATTGCGCGATCGCGATATTGTGGTGGTCAGTGAATCGGGGTTGCACCAATTGGCAGATGTACAGCGGGTGCAGCAAGCAGGCGCATCGGCCATCTTGGTGGGGGAATCATTGATGAAACAGCCTGACCCCGGTGCGGCGATCGCGCCTCTCGTCGGCTCAGCAGGCACCGCCTGATTGACCGCCCTATACTAAACCTCGGTCATCGCTTCTTGGCGATTGGCCAAATGATTCCTTGTTCTTATCTTCACCGTTGAGTATTGTCAACCATGCAGCAGATCCCTCTACCGTCTTACATTCACTACGAACTTCTGTTGCAACTGCTTGAACGCCAAAGCGCGATCGCAGTAGGGCAAAATTCTCATCTGCGCGATCAGCTCAATCAACTGATCATTACGCTCCGCAAAGCCCACACCCAACAAAAGCACTTTGAGGAAAGCTGCCGTCGGGCAGGCATTGATATTGACTTTCACTGGTCATTAAACGAAAGAGCCGCCGAACCCAAGGCTGAATAGATGCGCGCTATTCAGCCCTTTCCCAGGATGGTTGGCTAGCCATCCTGATCTCGGAGAACTCAGGGAGCGTGCCGCAAGGCATCACACCATGAATCTTGCAATCACTCTTTTTACTCAGGGCGATCGCATTTGACTGCACGATCCTCACCTCTGCCCAACGTGCTAGCGGCGTTTAGAGTTGAGAAAACAGGCGTTGCTGATTCTGGAGATAAATTTGGATCAATTTAAACTGCGTTCCAATTCATGCTGCAGCAATACCAAAAAACGCGGTAGTCTCCATTGGTCATGATTTTGGGTGGTGTGGGCGTCGCCCACACCACCCAAAATCCTCACATGAATCCCGCTGCCAAGAAACGCTTCGATAAATTGCTTCAATTAAGAGATAGTTATGACACACCACACCACCTCTGGGCGCTGGATCTACGGCATGGCTCTAGCGTCAATTACGATGCTGCTCTGGGGAATTTTGCCGATCGCGCTAGATTTTGTGCTGGACGTGATGGATGTTTACACGATCACAGGGTTTCGCTTCTTGTTGGCGTTTGTGCTGCTGGTTATTTATCTGGGCAGCCGTCGCCAGTTACCGCAATGGAAGCAGCTTTGTTCAACATCGTGGCCATTGCTGGCGATCGCCACCGTCTTTTTAGGATTCAACTACGGCTTTTTTCTGACCGGACTGCAACTGACCTCTCCCACAAATGTTGAGGTCATTATGCAATTAGCTCCTGTTATGTTTGGGTTGGCGGCACTGATTATTTTTAGAGAGCGATACAGTCGCGTTCAATGGGCAGGGTTGGGGGTCTTTAGCGTGGGAATGGCGCTGTTTTTTCATGAACAACTTCAGGTATTTTGGCAATCGGCCGGAACGTTAATGCTTGGAAATTTGCTTATCGTCTGTGCTGCGGCATCGTGGGCAGTCTATGCCTTAGCTCAAAAACAATTGCTCAATACCTTACCTTCAATGTCGGTAATGCTAATGATTTATGCTGGATGCAGCATTCTTTATCTGCCTATGGGGAACTGGTCGATACTCACCGCATTAACTTGGCAACAGTGGGGGGTGCTAGGCTTCTGTGGCGTGAATACATTAGTTGCCTATTGTGCCTTCAGCGAATCGTTGGAACATTTAGAAGCATCGCGGGCCAGTGCCGTCATATCGTTAACGCCGCTGGTCACGATCGCAGCCATGGAAATACTGAATATTTGGATGCCGGACTGGATTGCGCCTGAACGCTTGACACCACTTAGTTTGATCGGTGCATTGCTAGTGGTGGGCGGTTCTATTGCGATCGCCATTGGCAACCGGCGATCGCCTAACGAGGGGCCAGCCCTTTCAGCAGCAGCCACAGCCCGCCGCCCCCACCTGCCAGATGGGCCAGGCTCAGACTAGAGCAAGAGAGTACCACTAAAATATCCAAGACTCGAATAATTTTATCTGGTGTATAAACCGCTGCTCCCTGGGGTTGGGATAAGGATTTTGCTAACAGGATACCTGTCCCGATTTCCGTACCCAATGCGGACAGCGCTAGCCCGCCAATGCTAATTAGTAAGCCAATCGTAACCATGCGTCGTACCTGAGAGGGCGATCGCTGAATGGTTCCCAACGTCAGCCGTTTGCCGAGGCGAATATAGCGAAAGGAGAATACAACGCTGGCAATTAAGGCCGCGATCGCGAAAAACGCTAGCCCGATGCAGAGGCTTGTTGCAGCGCTATTCGTATCTTCATCCACATTCCGGCTAAATGCTGCAAATAACAAAACTACGCCAGACACCACTAAAATCGCAAGCTGTACCCAAAAGCTTATCCATCCCGTCAGCCGTAGATTAGCTGCAATAGTCTGAACGGTTGATGACATCGGCGACCCAGACGGCGGCAATGGAGGCTCGCCAGGATTCAAAATCGGGGATCGGTTTGCAGTCGGTTCAGTCATAATTATTCAGTCAAGTTACCAGTCAGGTTACCAGTCAAGTTACGGTAAGCAATCCTACTTGGGTGGCAAGAGGATTTCTCAGAAGACTCCTTCGATAATATGCTTAAAAGTCACTGAGAAATTTCAAGTAAGAATAGTCCTCTATTGGGACGCGAATGCCGCTGCCCGGATCAGTTGGCGATAAAAATTGAGAAAGTCAGGGATGACCAGCACCCCCGACTCCGAGCCAAGTTTCTATTTGCACGCACTACGCTGTTGCTTTCTCTTTTGACCAGACGCCATTTTCATCTTCATCAAACCGCTCATGGATGGCTGCCCAAGCGCGTTGCTCAGCCTTATCTTCCTCTTGCCCCTCAGCTAAGGAACGATTATACTGTTCAATAAACTGTTTCTGTGCCGCTTCTGACAGGTGCGATCGCACTTCGGGGGCTAAGTCATCCACGCTTTCACAGGGGCCATCGCAGGGATGGGGCAGCGTAACAGCCGTTGTGTGCAGTTCTTCACCGTTACTTTGTTCCAGCAATGCTGTAATATCGCTGATGCGATCGCTTGGAACTTCAACCATTAGCAAAAATTCGCCCGCTTGCAGTCGAGTTTCATAAATGGTAGCCTTCTCTTCCGGCATCCCGATAGAAACTAGCGCGGATGCCAGCCCTGCACCGGCACCGCCTGCGATCGCCCCCGTTGCTGCACCCAACAACAGTGAACTAATGGGCCCCGCTGCCACAACTGATCCGACAAACGGAATGAAGAGAACGCCCACACCTGTCAGCAAGCTAAGAAATGAACCAAATAACGAACCAAATACGGCTCCGGTTCGCAGTCCGCCTAAAATCACATCTTTCTTGGTCAGGAATCCAGAAATGCGCGTTTGGGACTGAAAATTTCGCCCCATCACAGAGATATGATCTTGAGGAATATCCTGGTCTAATAGGTCACGAACAGTGCGATCAATTTGATCCTCTGTCTTAAAAACGGCTGAAATGGTCTGTTCTGCAATGTATTGAGATGACATAATTGGCTCTTTGTTTCGTCTGGATACATACTGTAAGCACCTGTAGGCATTGGGGCTGTGTGATAGGTGCGCTACTCAAAAAGTTTTAGGAGACGGTCAGCTAAGCTAAGTGCATATAGCAGCTCTCGATAACTGGTGTAAAGCCGGGCAAATGGGGCTTCGGCAAAGCCCCGATCGCGACTAGAATGCCAAGCGCTCCTGATTCCGGGGATAGATTCTAGAACTGATTTAGAGTCGGATGAACTGAAACATTGTTTCAATTTATCCTGCTATTCAGCTAAACGCTAGGGGTCAGACCAACGTTCATTCGCTCTTTGGATGAGCATGAGACGATGCTGGAATTGACTGAAGAAGGCGATCGCGCGATCGCAATATCCATTCAGTAGCCAACTTAATGCTGAGTCGGATCGCATGAGCCACTATTGATCCTCCAGCCCATCCCAAACCGCAGGGCGTAAACATAGTCTTGCTGCCAAGCAAGAATAACCTAAACCGAGTTTCTCTCATCTAGACATCTATAAACCCGCTAATTTCGATCTTCTAGAGCAATCTTTGGGCTTATCTTTATCTAACTCTAGCGAATTCCAGCGCTCGCTGGTTCGGCGGTTTCTGTCTGAACGCGATCGCTCTGTAGCGGCTGACCTTCAACCAGCGAGCGAAGCATCCAAGCCATATCCTCATGTTCTCCCATCAGCCCCGTTAGGAAGTCAGCCGTTCCTTCATCGTGGAACGAATCGCTGCACTCGTCAATATGCTGACGCAAGTTCCGAATAATTTGCTCATGGTCTGAAATTAGTCGAGACACCATTGTGTCAGCATTAGGAACGTCGTTCGGATGCTCTTTAATAGACGTGATTTTCAGAAAGCGCTCCATTGTGCCAGCAGGATAACCGCCCAGTGCGCGAACCCGCTCTGCGTAAGCGTCTATGTTGTTGGTGATGGCTTCATACTGTTCTTCCCACAGCTCGTGGAGCGTTCTGAACTGAGGGCCAACTACATCCCAGTGATATTTCTTCGTTTTGACAAGCAAAACATACGCATCAGCTAAGTCTCGATTCAGAATGTCAACAACACCCTGACGTTGTTCTTCTGTTAATCCGATATTGATAGTACGCATTGAATCTCCTGCGTTTCTTCACTTTCATCAAAACACGATCGCACCCCTGTTATCATCTCTCGATAGTCAGACTCTTAGCGCATTCCATTACAAGCCATCCATTCAGCCTATGTCAAAAGTATGATAAAGCTGCAAAGTTTGAAGACTGTATGTCTGGCAATGTGTCCCTAACCAGTAACCAAGAGGCTGAAGAACAGACCCAGAAAAATAAGATGTTTACACTCTCGGTAGCCGTATCCAGGTCAGGATTTTGGCTGGTGTCAACAGTGCCCACATCACTAAAATTCTTACCCATGGAAGACTACCATACTCTCAGCTCTGTCGTGTCTTGGTTGGTTTAGAATTTATGCTTTTGAAGCTTTGTTTATTCAACTGCCTTGGAACTCTGGGTGTGAACGTATCTGTCAATTCATTGTGCCCTACATGAAGCAGGCGATCTAGATAAGCTGTATGTGCTGGATGATTTGAGGTGGTCAGGATACATGAGCCGCGATCGCTTCAGCCATGGTTTTAGCGGGTGGTCGCCCAAGCCTGGCGACCCCGATCGCAACCGATCGCAAAAAGTAGTGGTCAGGATTTTGGCAGATGTGAGTGTCGCCCACACCTGTCAAAATCCTGACCAATAGACCACCCGCAAAAATAGGGTGTCATTTCAAACTATTCCCCTTACAATTAGCCGTCCACAGCACTGACGCAGAGCAGTCTTGGGGGCTGAAGGCACTGGTCGCGAGGTCAAGCCATCTCAGCCAGCGCGATCGCCGCCAAGGTTGGGCTAGGTTATGTGTTGTGCTAATGTTGCGCTCCCCACGTTAGCCATGTTATTCCAGCATTATTGGTCAACTCAGTCTGCTCATCTTTTCAGCGGTCAATTTAGGATTCGCCCGGCTACGCAAGGACGCAAGGGCGCGTCTGCTGCCGTTTGGTGGGCTGCGATGATGGTGGGCAGTTTGGGATGGTCGTCCCAGGCGATCGCTCAGGTGCGCCCAGTCCTCACCGTTTCTCCAGAAGCCGCCGCCCAGTCTATTTCTCCGATTGCAGCCCCGATCGCCACCGAGATACTATTTGTGAATCCCAGTTCAGGGCAGGACAGCCAGGATGGATCGAGCTGGCAGACACCACTCCAGACGATCACCCATGCGCTGCGGGTTGCTGCGCCAGGAAGCGTCATTATGCTGGCTCCTGGAACGTACAGCGTTGAGACGGGCGAACAGTTCCCCATTGTGGTCGATCGACAGATTACAATTCAGGGCGATCCGGGTTCCTACGGGCAGGGGATTGTGATTACTGGGCAAGGCGATTATCCTACCGAAGCGGGCGATCGCACGTCTGTGGTGATAGCGATTCGAGACGAAGCTGCTTTAGTAGGGGTTAGCGTCATCAATCCTCAAAATGGTCAGAGTGTGTGGATTGAGTCGGGGCAACCCTTGGTGATGAGTAATACAGTTTGGCCAGCACAGTCGGTTTATGTTGCCCGCCGCAGTGATCCAACCCTCTATCAAAATCAGACCCAATCGCCAGATCAGGCAGATCTAACGGCACGACCCGCTTCTACGGCTGAAGCGGCGATCGCCTTTCCGACCCCGTCCTCTTTAGCAACGCTTCAATCAGATGAGGGGCAGTCTGAGCCGGTAGAGCCGGAGTCCGTTGAACCTGGGCAATCCCAGCGATCGTTTGATTGGGATGAACGCATTGCTGCGATTGATCCTCCCAGTCGTCCCCCGGTTTCTCAGCAGCGTGCATTTCATATTCGCAGTGATCAAGTGGGCTATCAGTTGTTGAATCGTGCAGCACCGGACAATAGCCCAATGGTCGAGCCTGCCGAAGAGCCTGTCGAATGGTCTATATCAGTTGAACCGGCGATTGAACCGGCGATCGCCCTAGAATCTGGAACGCTAGCGGCTGGCGAACGACCGGATATTGCTATTTCACCAGAGCTATTGTCCATGATGGAGCGGCAGGTTCCCATTGATATTCCGGTATCTGCGCCGCCCGGCGGTTGGCAGACGTCCGCAAGTCAGGCGCTACCATTCCCGTCCTCAACTGTGCTGCCTGTTCCCAGTGTTGAAATTCCCCTGGGCAATACGGGCAGCTTGCCGATGGTGTCGGTGACGGGCGGAACCTCCTTTCGCACCGGAGCGGCGCTGCGGTATCGGGTGATTGTAGAAGCCGGGCAGGCAGAACTGCGATCGCGTATTGAATCACTGGTTCCGGGAGCATTTCCGACGGTTGTGAATGGTCGCTCGTTTATGCAAACTGGCGCGTTCAGCGATCGCACCAATGCCCAAGAATTAGTGGATCTCCTCAATGACTTCGGTTTTCGCGCCATTGTGGAACCGATGAACTGACACGCACTCCGGTACTCATTGCGATCGCGTCAGCATTCGTCGCCCAAGCAGTGAGGCTGAGTGCTTGCCGTGAGGAGTTGCCCGTGGGGCTGCCTGATTGAGTGACAGTCTGTTTCAGACCTCGATTTGCGATCGCCCCTAGCGTTAGGCTAGGCAATGGAGCGCGATCGTACCGCTTCGGTTGTATCGTCACCATAGGAGGCATCAGGGTGAGACTGACGATTTTGGGCGGCCCCGGCGCAGGCAAAAGTACCCAAGCGGCGCAGCTATGCCAGTTTTTGGGCATCCCGCACATTTCAACAGGGGACATATTGCGACAGGCGATCGCCGCTCAAACCGAGTTGGGGCAGCAGGTGCAGCCCTATGTCGAAACTGGCGAATTCGTCCCCGACAAGATTATGATTGCGCTAATTCGCCAACGGCTCCAGCAACCCGATGCCGCATCAGGATGGCTGATGGATGGCTACCCGCTCACGGCATTTCAGGCCGAAGAATTAGACTTTTTGCTCGATGAACTACAGCAGCAGATTAACTGGGCAATTTGGCTGGAAGTGGCTGAGGAACGACTGGTTGGGCGCTCAATTCAGCGATCGCGCTCGGATGATACGCCCCAAGTGGTGCAGCGCCGCATTGCCCTGATCCATGAACGCACTCGACCAATTTTGGACTACTATGGCTATCGCCAGCGATTGCTGACCGTGAATGCTAACCCGCCTGTTGAGGCAGTTCAGGAAGCCATTCGAGCCAAGCTGGCTCAGGGTGCGTCATCAATTAACTAGGATTTGTGACAACCGGGTGCGCGTTCACAGCCGAGTATGGTAGAACAATTAGAACAGGTGAACTAAAAACGGGTGGATTATAGAGACGGGGTTGAGGCGATCGCCGGGCCGTGTCCAAAGGCTATCCGTTTGCAAGGGCAGCAGCGGACTGGTTTCAACCTCGCCGCTATCCAAAACCGTTCGTTTTGTTGCCGCCTGCCTGTTGCGTTGCTATTCTCTAGGTCAAGTGAATCGTGGCATATTCTCCCATACTCGACGCTATGCAACCCCGTCCGGCATTTCGCCAAGAGACTTCATCGGCACCACGGCATCCCAAACAGATGCCAGATCAGCGCTGGCGGATTGCCCCACCCAATCCCGATTTGGTGAACGAGATTGCTGAACACACCGCGCTATCGCCGCTCCTAGCCCAGGTTTTGGTGAATCGCGGCATTGGTTCAGCCGCAGAGGCCGGCCAGTTTTTGAATCCCGAACAGTTGCAGTTGCCGTCTCCGGTGGATGAGTTTACCGATCTGGCGGATGCTCTTGAGCTGTTGATGGATGCGATCGCCCAGCGTCGCAAAATTGCAATTTGTGGCGATTATGATGCGGACGGCATGACCAGTACCGCCCTGCTGTTGCGATCGCTGCGGTTTTTGGGGGCAGATGTGGACTATGCCATCCCTAGCCGCATGAGTGAGGGCTATGGCATCAACCGTCGCATCGTTGAGGACTTCCATCGAGACGGCGTGCAGCTTATTTTGACCGTTGATAATGGCATTGCGGCGCATCACCCCATTGCCTACGCCCGCGAATTAGGGTTGACGGTGATTGTGACCGATCACCACGATGTTCCGCCAACGTTGCCCCCCGCCCATGCCATTCTAAATCCCAAACTCATCGATTTTGATTCACCCTACAGCGGTGTGGCGGGAGTTGGAGTTGCCTATATTTTGGCGGTGTCATTGGCACAATGTCTTCAGCAAACAAAAGATTTAACAACCCCACTGCTGGAACTGTTTACCCTCGGAACGATCGCTGATCTAGCGCCTCTTACGGGGGTCAATCGCCGCTGGGTACGACGCGGGCTGAAGCTGTTGCCGCGATCGCGTATTCCTGGCGTGCAGGCTCTCATCCAGGTAGCAGGGTTGTCGAATGAGGATCAAGCCCTCAAGCCGGAAGCGATTGGATTTCGGCTGGGCCCTCGTATTAATGCGATCGGTCGGATTGCTGACCCGCAAATTGTGATTGATTTGCTAACGACAGATGATCCGGGGCGAGCGCTCGAACTGGCGATGACCTGTGAACAGGTTAACCAACATCGGCAGCGATTGTGTGAAGAAATTGAACAGGAAGCGATCGCTTGGTGCGAGTCTACCCGGCCAAACCTCAGCAATGACCGGGTGTTGGTGGTCGTGCAACCCAATTGGCATCATGGCGTAATTGGCATCGTGGCCTCGCGCTTGGTGGAGCGCTATGGCGTGCCGGTGTTTATTGGAACCTATGAAGACGATGCACGGCAAAAAGTTCGAGGGTCAGCACGGGGTATTCCTGAATTTGATGTATTTAAGGCGCTTCAGTTTGCTGAAAATATACTAGAAAAATTTGGTGGGCATCGGGCGGCAGGCGGTTTTTCCTTAGATTCAGATAAGCTAGATGAGTTTCGCTTTCGGTTAAGTTTATCTGCTAACCAGCAGTTAATGCTGCATCACCTTAAGCCATTGGTAGCGGTGGATGTTGAAGCTCAGTTTAGTGATCTTAGTCAGGATTTGTGGGAACAGATTGATCGACTGCATCCCTGCGGCATTGAAAATCCTGATCCCGTCTTTTGGACAGCTAATGTACGAGTTTTAGAACAAAAGGCGATCGGCAAGTCTCAAGCGCATCTTAAGTTAACGGTGGCGCAACCGGAAGGGGTGACCGCAGACACCACTGAACAGACGTTTAAGGCGATCGCTTGGCGCTGGGGGGAATATTGCCCAATGCCCAGCCCGATTGATATTGCCTATCGCCTGAAGCTAAATGAGTGGAATGGTCAGCAAAATGTTGAATTGGAGGTGATTGGGGTTCGCCCGAATGCGTCCACCGAGTCCTTCCGTCGTGAGTCAGTCCCGATGGCTCCGCTGCCCTCTGTGCCGCAACCCTCGGCGACTCCAACCCCCTCGCGATCGCTCCCCAACTCTTTCGCTCATCCGAGTTTACCGCTGACCCCTGTTCCCGCCGCCCCGTCTTCCCAGTGCCCTCCCCATCCAATCGATGCCGCTTTTCATCACATTACGCCGCAGCGAGTGGAATTTACCTACGCCGATCGCTTGTATGCCTGTAGTATTTCGATCACGGCTACAGCGCGGGAATTGCGGATTCAAAATGCTCAGGGACAGGTGTTAGCGCTGCAACCGGATCAGCGTCGCGGTCTGCTGGGGCGATCGCGTCAAGATGCAGTAGAAATTGATATTTCTCAACCGTTTTATTTCAATTTAGTTCGGGCCGCGATGGGGGCCCTACAGGCGGCTGAACCGGTATCTTGGGCGATCGCTCAACCAGGGGTAGCCGATGCCCCAGTTGCAGATGCATCGCATCTAGACTCGTCTAGCTTATCTAATTCAAGTCTGTCTGGCTCAAGCCTATCTGATGCAGATGCGATCGCATCGAATGAGTCATTGTCTAGTCCGCTATCGTTGTCAGGCGAGCTAGATAATAGTGAACGTCCGTCTGCTGGTTTAGGGGGCGATGTGAATGCTGCTGCTGCTGTGAATGATGCCGTCAGTGATGCTGAAATAAAAATAGAGGATGCTGCTGTGAATGATGCCGTCAGCGATGCTGAAGTAAAAATAGAGGATGCTGCGATCGATGATGCCGTTGAATTGACCTCCACTGTCGTTGCTGAACCCTATGATGTACAGGCTGACGAACTTGCGATCGCTCTTGTGTTTGAGGAAAGAACCGCTTTGGAGCATAGCAATCCCCTGGGCGATCGTCCGGCAGCCACAGAAGAAACCTTGACAGAATCTGATGCTGAACCCAGCATTACCCGCGAACCTCTAGAAGACCCCTGGCGGCATGAGGAATCGCAAGAATTAGAAGAACCCGTGGATGACTTCGATGAAGCCGCTTTGGAACTGGATATCGAAGCAGCGCTCCAGGCTGAATTGCCGCCCCTTGAACCGCTAGTTTCACCTGAGCAACCTGTGGATCTAACATCTCTGGAGCCAGAGCCAGCCGCGTCCAACTTTTTCTTATCGACCCAAGCGGCTGATGTTGACAATGCGCCCGCAGACCTCTCGCAAATTCAGGGGTTGATGACGGGAAAACAGTTGCATTCTCGGCAAGAAGCCCGTTCTGAAGCGTCTGGCTCAGTTGCATCGCATGAATCGGATGATGTTGCCGAGAGTGCCGCTGAGTATGATTCTGAAATCAAGTCTGATCATTACCTTGAGGCTGAGGGACAGCCGCCAGAAGCCTCTGTCGTTGATGAGTCTACTCAATTATCTGCTGATTCAGATGTGACTCTAAAACCGTCTGAAGGCGCTGGAGAGTCTGAAAAGTCTGAAGGTGAGTATTGCTTTGATTTATCGGCACTGCCGTTTTCACCTGCTGCTCCTAGCCCTGGAGTGCCAACTGATGCGATCGCGTTTCTGCGCCGTCCTCTTGCCGAACTGCGAGATGCTAACGGTAAGTTTTCGCCCGCCCAGACGCGGCAATGGCTGAGTGCAACCCTGGGCGAACTGACGTGGCAACAGTTGCAGCCCAAAAGTCAGACAGACCTGGGAGCCGCCTACCGCACCTATCGCGCTATCGTTCTTGAGGGCGATGCCTCAGTGGATTACTCCAAGGCTGGCGATCGCCTCAGCCAAGCTATTCAGCGTGAACTCAACCAACTGTTTTTTAAGGAATTGCGAGGGTTTTTGAGCGATCGCAACCAGCCAACAGAAATTAACGGGCAGCGGCTGACAGCGCGCACAAAAACCACGCCTGACTGTTTATTGCCGCTGTTAGGGCGCGAGTGGACAATCTTTTCAGCCAGTGTGCTGGAACAAATGACTCTCAACAGCGATCCATTTCAAGAGCAGGACGGCATTGATGGCGAGCCAATTGCCGCTCGCGATCGCCAGTGGGTCGAGGAGTTTTTGGCGACCTGGTCCCATCCCCTGGCTGTTAAGTTGCAGCCGCCCTCGCCAGTGACTACGATTGCCCAAATTGCCCAACTGTGCGATCGTGCGGCGGCAGATTTGCCGTTCTATCAGTGGCAGTTTGAGGCCTTGCATTGGCTAGCTTTTGGTACAGGTGAGCATCCTGGGCTGCTAAGCCTGCTGCCAGGGGAAGCGTCGCTAGATGCCTGACCACCGGTGGGCATTTTATAAAGGCGTCGCGCTAAGCAGACAGCTTAGGGATTTTTTAGCCGTCCCACAGAAATTCCACAGCCTAAAATGGCTACTGCCATACAGCCTGACGGCTCGCCGACCAGAAAACATTAAATCGATCCGTATTTCGACAGAATATGCGGTACAACGATAAGGGGTTTGGAAGTGGGTTATGGATGGTAGGAGGAGCGATCGCGAATGAGACGACAGACCGTTCACAGCGTTTATGGGCTGGTGGGAGCTATCCTGCTTGCCACTGTTGGCACATCGGCTGCATCAGCACAGCGATCGCCCAACCCGATCCATCAGACTCAGACCGCCCAAACGATTGCCCAAGCCGTTAATCCAGCCTCCGCAGAAGGGCAGCTCAACATCGGTTTAGATTATATTCGTCAAGGACAGATTGACAACGCGATCGCCGCCTTCCGTCAAGCAACCCGTATCAATCCCAACATGGCAGCGGCTCACTACAATCTGGGTCTGGCCCTCCGACAGCAGGGGCAACTCCAGCCCGCCGCTGATGCCTTCTACAATGCCACCGTTGCCGATCCCCAATTTGCCCTAGCCTATGCCAACTTGGGGGCCGCCCTTCTAGAAGGGTTCAACTATGATCAGGCTGATGATTATCTCGAATATGCGATCGCCCTCCAACCCGACCTAGGATTGGCTCACTATAACCTTGGCTTGGTGCGTCAGCAGCAGGGACGATGGCAGGATGCCGTCACCGCCTTTTCGCAAGCCGCTCAACTCAGCCAAAATGCTGCCGAACCCAGCTATCATCTCGGCATGAGCTATCTCCAACTCCAGCAATTGGAATCTGCCGCCGCTGCATTTCAGCAGGCGATCGCCCTCAATTCTGGCTACACTGAAGCGCACTACAGCTTGGGCACCGTTTATTTACAACAGGGACAGATAGACGCGGCCCTCGATGCCTTCCGCCGTTCGGCTGAATCTGATAGCAACTATGCCAATGCCTATTACGGAGCCGGACTTGCCTTTCTGCAACAGGGAAACTACGCCGAAGCGCAGCGTGTGTTTGCCTATGCTCGTGATTTGTTCTATGCCCAGGGCAATGCTGAATGGGGCGCAAATGCCGAACAATTAATGATGCAGGTGCAGCGACCGTAGGTTAGCCGGATTCAACCCTCGCGTGCTACGGCATCAAAGCTACCAGATTCCTGCCCATCTCTCAAACTGGCTAATGCCTGAATGAACGGCTTTCAGCCCCGACGCTCAAGCTGACCCAAAAAGCCGGTGATGAGATTTGAACTCACGACCGCTCGATTACGAATCGAGTGCTCTACCACTGAGCTACACCGGCGGGGATAGTGCTGCATCCAACAGTCTCACAGTATAGCAGGCTTCGATCGCAATCCCAGGGCGATCGCTCTAAAATTTCTTTAAACTCTTAGCAATTTCAGGGTAAACCCGCCGTAAAAAAGGCTACCTGTGATCTATGTCACCCAGTGATCAAAGGCAAATCACTTCGCAACCCTTGCCCTTACCCGACAATGCAATGAGGACATCGTTACTCTGAACCGTTTAATACATCGGGAGTCACTAACATGAACACCCCTTATGCGATTCGTCTGCTGGTTGAAAAAGCGCTGTACATTAAGCAATTAACGCCAGACATTGAGAATGCTATCAATAGCGAACTAACTCGACTGGGCTACATTTCTGAAGTAGACTATGAAGCTCTGGAACTGCTGATGTCGGAGATGGATGCAGGGCGAATTCGACTCATTCCAAGTCCATAGTTCGATCGTTGTATCAACTGTCTTGACCTTCAGCGTAACTTGTGAAATAGGTTAACGAATTTTTCCAAAATGTGCAGCGATCGCTCAAATGTCAGCATGAAAGGGGTGCGGCTGGCTGAGCGATCGCTGTTTTGGGTTTCAGCATAACCTTAAACAGGCGATCGCCGTATTTGGCATGATACGGTGATGATGGGTACGGTAATAATATGGGCAGTCTTATCCATGGATTCTGTGGTCAAAGCACTGGCGGCCGTTCGACAGTTGTATCGCACTGGGGCGGTGCAGTCGGCTGAGCAACAATGTCAGCAATTGATTCAGCAGGTGCGCGATCCAACGCAGGCAATGGCGGCTGAGGTGAAGGCTGAGGTGTTCCTGCTTGCGGGTCTTGTGGCCCAACAGATGGGACAACTGCCGGTCGCGATCGCTTACTATCGCGAAGGTATTCAGCATCATCCCACGGAACCGAAGCTATACAACAACTTGGGAACGGCACTGAAGGCGATCGGGCAATATGCTGAGGCAGAAATTGCCTACCGCGCCGCATTAAAACACAAGATGCAGTATCCAGAAGTTTATCTTAACTTAGGTAATTTAGCACGACAGCAAGAACAGTTCGATCGCGCTATAGCCTTTTATCAACAAGCACTGGCGCAACAGCCCAACTATGCTGAGGTCTATCACAGCCTTGGTTGGATTGAACAGCAGCGGGAACGGTACACTGAAGCGATCGCCTATTACCGCCAAGCCATTGATTATGCACCCAATAATCCAGAATTGCCCAATGCCCTCGGCAATGCACTTCAGCGAGTAAAGCAGTTTGAGCAGGCTATTCCATTTTATGAACGCGCGATCGCCCTCCGTCCAGATTATCCGCCTTATTACAGTAATCTTGGAGCCGCTTATCACGAACTGGGGCAACTGACCCAATCCGTTCGCTACTATCAACGTGCGATCGCCATTGAGCCGCGCTATGCCGATGCTTACTACAATCTCGGTAATAATTTTAAGGCGCAAGATACGCTAATAGAGAGCGTCAATGCTTATCGGCGGGCGATCGCGATCCAGCCTGATTATCCCCAGGCATGGAATAATCTAGGATTAGTACTGTATGAGTTGGGTAACTTACTGGATTCAATTGCTGCCTATCAGCAGGCTATTCAGTTGCGATCGCCCTATCCGGATGCTCACTTAAATATGGGATTGTCACTACTTGCCGCTGGAGATTTAACTCGCGGGTTTAGGGAATATGAATGGCGATGGCAGGTCAAAGGAGTAAACTTTAAGCCGCCACGGAACTTTACCCAGCCGCAGTGGGATGGATCGCCCCTTCAAGGTCAAACTATTTTACTTCATGCCGAGCAGGGGTTTGGAGATACGATTCAGTTTATCCGATATGCGCCGCTAGTGGTGCAGCGAGGAGGACGAATAGTGGTTGAATGCCAGCGATCGCTCGTCTCTCTGCTGTCGTCCATTCCAGATATTCAGGTGATTGGGCGCGGGAATGCGTTACCTGACTTTCACGTTCATGCACCGTTGATGAGTTTGCCGTACCTGTTCACAACGACGCTAGAAACGATTCCAAATCAGACTCCGTATCTCTCTGCACCTTCCGTGCCCGATACAGCGAACCTGGTTCGGGTTGGTTTGGTTTGGTCGGGTAGCAGCGGTAATCTCAACGATCGCTTGCGTTCCTGTGGCTTATCTGCTCTGTTGCCGCTGTTTGAGCTAGATGGAGTGCAGTTTATTAGTCTGCAAAAAGAAGTGCGATCGCTCGACCAAGACCTGTTAAACCAGTTAATTCAGTCTAATAAGATAGCTGACCCAACCGATACGCTAGCAGACTTTTCTGATACGGCGGCATTGATGCAAACGTTGGATTTGGTCATTACGGTTGATACGGCAGTCGCGCATTTGGCGGGGGCGCTCGGCAAGCCCGTATGGATTTTACTGACCCATTCTCCAGATTGGCGATGGTTACAATTTCGTGAAGATAGTCCGTGGTATCCGTCGGCGCGGCTCTTTCGGCAAACCCAGTGTGGGGAATGGGGAACGGTGGTGCAGCGGGTGCGCCTGCTGCTAGATGCCATTGTGCGATCGCGGCAGCAGCGTACTGTCCCAGAAGCGGAACAAGAACAGGCTGTACAGCTCATGCAGCAAGGCAATCAAGTTTATCTGCAAGATAGCATATCTGCTATTCGCCACTATCAGCAAGCCCTGGCCTTCAACCCTCACGATTATCGTATTTACAATAACCTAGGTGTGGCGCTCCGGCAGCAGGGGCAGGATTTAGCCGCGATCGCCGCTTACTCGGATGCCATTGCGCTGTATCCGTCCTTTGCCGATGCCCATTACAACTTGGGAAATGCCTGGCGAGAGACGGGGCATCATGCGGCGGCGATCTACCACTATCGGCGATCGCTGGCGACACGACCGGAATCAATCAGCACTTGGAACAATCTAGGCAACAGTTTAAAAGAGTTGGCATGGGTGGACGCCGCTGCGCAGGCCTATCAGCAGGCGATCGCTCTAGAGCCGGATCATGCCAGCGCCCACCACAATCTTGGCTATGTGCAGTTGCTGCAAGGTGATTGGCGATCGGGCTTTGCTAACTATGAATGGCGCTGGCGGGTCGCTAACTTCAAAGCGCCCCGCAGACCCGTGCCGCAATGGGACGGACGATCGCTCTTTAAAGAGACTGGAGAACCGACCCCCATTGCGCTGCACGGCGAACAGGGGTTAGGCGATGCCCTCCAGTTTTGTCGGTATGCGCAACAGGTGGCAGCGCTGGGGGGGCGCGTCATCCTATCAGTGCGGCAACCCCTTGTGCGGCTGTTGGCGACGGCTCCGGGCGTGGCAGATGTCGTTGAACGCGATCGCCCATTGCCGCCCGTGGCAGTTCACGCGCCGCTGATGAGTTTGCCCTACATTTTGGGCACAACCCTCGACACCATTCCCGCGACAATTCCCTACCTGTTTCCGCCAGCCGATGCCCCCGCGATTCCCAACAGCGATCGCCCCAAGGTTGGTCTAGTCTGGGCGGGCAGTCCAACCCATCTCAACGATCGCCAGCGCTCAATTCCCCTGTGCTTATTTCAAGATTTACTGGATGTGCCAATTCAGCTTTACAGTTTGCAAAAGGGCGACGCCGCCCAGCAGCTTAACCGTCTTGACAACGCTTCAATAATTGATCTAAGCGATCGCCTCCAGGATTTTGCCGACACCGCCGCCGCGATCGCCCAGTTAGATTTGGTGATCACAGTGGATACGGCGGTGGCCCATCTGGCTGGGGCGCTCGGCAAGCCGGTTTGGGTGCTGCTGCCCTTTGCTCCCGATTGGCGCTGGATGCTCGATCGCGCCGATAGTCCCTGGTATCCCACCATGCGCCTGTTTCGGCAATCGGCAGCCGGCGATTGGCACGGGGTCATCGGCGAGGTGCTGCGATCGCTTTTGGCTGAATTTAATCTCACCTGCTCACCCAGCCCCCAGCGACCCATCCGCCCATCCGCCTTGCCGCCCGCCGCGATCGCCATTGGCTGGCAGCTAAACCCGGCCACAGGCTGGGGCATTTACGGGACAAATCTCGCTCTACAACTCCATCGCATGGGGCGGGCAACGATTCCACTCCTCCCCCCCGCCAATAATCCAGCGACTCCTTTCAATCCACTGCATCGATCGCTCTTGCCGTCCATATTTTCCCAACCGCCGCCGGCTCCCGCATCGGGCTACCTAGATGCGATCGTGCTGCGCGGGTTGGGCAATCAGTTCACCACGGTTCCTGACCTAGAGCGGCTACGCGGACGGCTGACCGTTGGCGTGATTTTCTTCGAGGATACGAACCTATCGCCCCAGGCAATTCAACGGGCCCAAACCTACGACCTGATTGTGACAGGCTCTCATTGGAATGAAGCTATTCTGCGCGATCGCGGTCTATCGAATGTGCGCACAGTGCTACAGGGAATTGATCCCACGATTTTTCATCCGGCCCCGCGTGCCCACTGGTTTGGCGATCGATTTGTGATTTTTTCGGGTGGAAAATTGGAGTATCGCAAAGGACAGGATTTAGTGGTGCGAGCGTTTCAGCAATTTCGCGATCGCCACCCCGATGCGCTCTTGCTGACCGCCTGGCACAATGCCTGGCCCGCCACCATGAAGACGCTCACCGCCGGTCATGTCACCACCTTACCCAAGGTCGATCGCAGCGGCCGATTGCACATCCGAGACTGGTTGGCAACTCAAGGGATTCCCGCTGATGCCGTGATTGACGTCGGCCCCATTCCCAATCATCTAGTTGGGCAAATTATTCGCGAAGCCGATGCCGCCCTGTTTCCCAATCGCGGTGAAGGCGGTACCAATTTAGCCGCCATGGAAAGCCTGGCCTGTGGGCTGCCCACGATTCTTTCTGCCAACACCGGCCACCTGGATCTCATCGGCGACCATTGCTATGCTCTGCGGCAGCAGTCCCCAGTGCGATCGCCCCATGTGACCAATGGCATGGAAGGATGGGGCGAATCTAACATCGACGAAATTATAGAAACCTTAGAAACTATTTACAGCAATCGGGCGATCGCCCAGCAAAAAGGTCAGTCCGCCGCCGCATTCATGCAGGATTGGACATGGGAGCGCCAAATCCATCGATTGGTTAGCCTGTTGGCAGAATACGGGAAACCCTAGAATTTGTCCGGTTCCGACCCATTCGCCACGTAGGTTAGAAATGATTCTGCCAAAACCGTCTAAAGCCGCCTAGAGAAGGGTTGATTTCTGACGCATCTCGATTACGATCAGCACTGGACAATTTTCAGCAACACTGCTCCAGCCGCTAGCCTTGCATGTCTCGGTGCTGCATTGCTCAATGGTTGCCCAGTGACATCTGCCCTACCCCTTTGTCCTCTGCCAAAACAGGACATCCGAGTTTCAATGCTCCTCTTGGGCAATGCATGACCCAAAAGCCGCCAAACAGTCTGCCCCATGACATTTCCGCCGTTTTTCAAACCCCTTATTTTGGAACATAGGAATCAGAGATTTAGCCACTCTTGGGTCAAGATTGCTTGGGAGGGATTAGGGGTGGGTTGATGAACCCACTGCTTGCCACTCTCTCAGAACTCATCAGCCCCAGGGCATCTATGCATTACGCAAAAGTCGCCAGACCTTTTGCCTCACAACCCTTCTAAGGGTTACTCAGAATCCTCGTTTTTGAACCAAAGAATGCGGGTTTCAGCGAGATCTGCGTAATGGATAGCCCAGGGCATAGGGTGTGAAGATGAGCGTCTGAGTGTATAGTTCATAGTATCTTTAGACCACTGACGAACGGCAGTTTGGTCAACGCAAGGAAGCCCCCTGCTTCGGAGCGATGTTTGCCATGACGCGACCCTATCCATCAATGGCTGAACACCCTCAAAATATTGTTCATCCTACTGTTCATACTGTTCACACTGTATTGATTGGGACGTGATGCATCAGGATTGATAGCATTTTCCCATCTGTTCCATTCTCCGTATTTCTGGTCACTCTCCCATGGGTTGATTTATCATGCTGCCCCAGTTGTATCACCTCATCGCATTTCTCATCTCGGTCACCGTTGTTCTCATCAGTACCCCCATTGTCAAAGCGATCGGGCTGAGATCAGGGCGCGTGGATGTCCCAGGAGGACGTAAGGTTCATCAAAAGCCGATGGTGCGCTTGGGAGGAGTTTCTATTTTTCTTGGCTCCCTAATTGCGCTATTGGTCGTCTGGGGGATGGGTGGTTTCGGCATTTTGCCCCAAGACAAAGAATACGAAATTTGGGGTGTGACCGTTGGCGGATTGGTCTTCTTTCTCATCGGGCTGGCGGATGATTTGTTCGGGTTGCCAGCCCTGGCACGGCTGGCTATGCAATCGATCGCGGCTGCCTGCGCTTGGTATGTTGGCGTGCAGATTGAATTTCTGACCATCCCGTTTGTAGGGCTAGTGCTGTTGCCGGACTGGATTGGGCTGCCGGTCACGGTCATCTGGCTGGTAGGGATGACGAATGCGATTAACTGGATTGATGGGCTAGATGGTCTAGCCGCTGGCGTTTCCGGCATTGCGGCTGTGGTCATGCTGATTGTAAGTTTATTTATGCATCAACCCGCAGCGGCTCTGATTGCTGCAGCTCTGGCCGGTGGGGCGCTGGGCTTTTTGCGCTACAACTTTAATCCAGCGCAGATTTTTATGGGCGATGGCGGTTCTTACTACATGGGTTTTACCCTGGCGGGTATTGGGGTGGTGGGCTTAGTCAAGAGTGTTACAACGGTGGCGGTGCTGCTGCCCTACTTGATTTTGGCTATTCCGCTGTTGGATATGTTTGCAGTGATTGTCGATCGCCTGCGAGAGGGCAAGTCCCCTTTCACTGCCGATAATCGCCACCTGCATCACCGATTGCTGCAAGCGGGGCTGTCCCATCGTCTGACGGTGCTGTTTATTTATGCGCTAACGCTATGGGTTGGTAGTTTGGCCCTAGCGTTTTCCAATATTCCCAGCGGTTTGGCCTATGCGATCGCCGCTACGTTCCTGTTGGCTTACATTTGCTGGAAAGCCCATAAACACAGCCGCCGCTCCCGTTCGAGTGGGTAGGTGCATGGATGGGAATGTTTGTTGCTAGTTTGAATCAGGATAGATGAATGAGTCGCGATCGCAGTGCTGAAGTCATTTGTGTTGGAACCGAGCTATTGTTAGGCGAAATCCTCAATAGCAATTCTCATTTTTTAGCCAATGAGTTGGCTCGTTTAGGCATTCCCCACTATTTTCAATCAGTCGTTGGCGATAATGTGGCTCGCCTCCAGCAGGCACTTGCGATCGCGGTTGAGCGTTCCTCGCTGCTCATTTTTACCGGGGGGCTAGGGCCCACGCCAGATGATTTAACGACAAAAGCGATCGCCGATTTTTTTAATACGCCATTGGTGGAAAATGCCGCCATCGTTGCCGACATCACCGAAAAATATGCCCGACGCGATCGCCCCATGCCGTCCAGCAACCTCAAACAAGCGCTAATTCCGCAAGGGGCGGATGTGTTGCCCAACCGCACCGGAACGGCTCCCGGCATAATTTGGCAACCCACTCCAGAGGTAACGATTCTGACGTTTCCTGGTGTTCCCCGCGAAATGCAAACCATGTGGCAAGAGGTTGCAGTGCCCTACCTGCACCAAAACGGTTGGGTGACAGACCCTATTTTTAGCCGAGTGCTGCGCTTTTGGGGCGTAACTGAATCAGGGCTGGCTGAGCAAGTCAGCCACTTGTTTGATCTCAGCAACCCGACGGTTGCCCCCTATGCTAGCAAAGGAGAAGTGCGCTTGCGGTTATCGGCAAAGGCAGAATCGGCTGATGTTGCCCAAGCGGTATTTGCCCCTGTGGAAACAGAGATTCGGGCGATCGCTGGGTTGGATTGTTTTGGGGCTGATGATGACACCCTGGCCTCTGTAACCGGAGCGCGGCTGTTGGCGCAGGGGCAAACTGTCAGCGTGGCGGAATCCTGCACAGGGGGCGGCTTAGGGCATTTACTGACCAGTGTGGCTGGCAGCTCCAGCTATTTCTACGGCGGCGTTATTTCCTATGACAATTCAGTGAAGGTCAATTTGTTGGGGGTGTCGTCTACTGACCTTGATCAACAGGGTGCAGTCAGTGATGTGGTTGCCCAACAAATGGCAGATGGCGTGCGATCGCGCCTTAAGACTGATTGGGGCATCAGCATTACCGGCGTTGCGGGCCCCGGCGGCGGCACCGCAGAAAAACCGGTAGGTTTGGTCTACTTAGGGCTAGCATTCCCAGACGGCACGGTGCAAAGTAAACGACTGCGGCTGAACGACCGCCAGGGTCGAGAGTGGATTCGCTGGCTCAGTATATGTACGGCTATTGACTGGTTGCGACGGGCATTGCTGCATTCAGCTAACTGATGCTTGCCTAGCACAAATGGGCCAAAATCACTAGCTTGATCATTTTCGAGGATTGGTTATGATCGTATTAACGAATCTGTGATCGTAGTCGATACGGTTGCGTTGCCTAAATGGGCGATCGCAATCGAACGAAAGGAGATTTAAGTTTAATGGCTCAGATTGATAAGGTTCTGGAAAAGCTAAAAGAGTGGGCACGCAAGCTCATTGAAGCCCTCCTCGGCCCAGAGGCTCAGCCAGAAGCTGAGCCGATTCCAGTCCCCGTCCGTGATTCGCAGCGCCGTCGATAAGCCTGCTGAAACCGCAAAACTCCGTAATCGTGGTATGTACTGCCTGTGCATAGTGTTTTGGTTCTGAATGGCCCGAACCTAAATTTGCTTGGGTTGCGTGAGCCAGGAATATACGGCAATGTGACGTTGGAGCAGATTAATGCCGAATTGTGTCGGCTAGCGGAGTCGCTCGGTGCCAAATTAGAAGTGCTTCAGTCCAACCATGAGGGCGTTTTGGTGGACGCGATTCATGATGCTCGTCATCGCCATGACGGTATTGTGATTAATGCGGGTGCTTACACTCACACTAGCGTTGCCATTCGAGATGCGATCGCGGCAGTACAGTTGCCTACGGTTGAAGTACATCTCAGCAATGTTGACAAGCGCGAGTCGTTCCGTCATCACTCTTACCTCTCGGCTGTCGTGCTTGGACAGATCAGCGGGTTTGGTGCGGATAGTTACTACTTGGGGCTGCGGGGGTTGATTCGCCATCTGGGCGCATCTTCGGGGCATTGACGCTTTCGTGAGGTGTTGCTGGGTAGCCGGATCAGTTGGAACGATGTTTCAATGCATCCAACTCTGAAGTTCATCTCCGGAATCGAAAATGATCTTTTGTGGCTGTGGAAATGGCTAGGTGTGCGATCGCCCTGCCTAAGCGGCTGATCGTTTGCTAAGGCGCGATACATTCTAAAAATTCGCTAATCTAGAGAAGCCTGGTGATTGCACTGCGACATCAGGCTTTACGATGTTTGGGGCCGGTAGTTTTGCCGCATCCGCCATACATTGACACTGCATTACGGGAGAGGTTAACCATTGGTCATGCTAGAGCGTAAGTTAGAGCAACTCAAAGCGATATTTGCTGACATGAATTGCGCCCTCATTGCCTATTCGGGCGGCGTTGATAGTACGTTAGTCGCTAAGATTGCCTACGACGTATTGGGCGATCGCGCCATTGCCATCACGGCTAATTCGCCCTCCCTGCTGCCGGATGATTTAGAAGATGCGCAGGTGCAGGCGGCCATGATTGGGATTCGCCACGAAATTGTCTCAACCCATGAGATGGACAACCCCAATTACACCTCTAATCCAGTCAACCGCTGCTATTTTTGCAAAAGTGAACTTCACGATACCCTGAAGCCCCTGGCATTAGAGCGCGGCTATCCCTATGTGGTGGATGGTGTGAATGCGGATGATCTGAGCGACTATCGCCCCGGCATCCGAGCGGCCCAAGAACGGGGAGTGCGATCGCCCTTGGCTGAGGTGGGCGTGAGTAAGATGGACGTGCGCGCACTATCTAAACAATTGGGACTGTCGTGGTGGGATAAACCAGCGCAACCGTGCCTTAGTTCTCGGTTCCCCTACGGTGAAGAAATTACCATTGCTAAGCTGCAACGGGTTGGGCGAGCAGAACGGTATCTGCGGAAAATGGGCTACCAAAATTTGCGGGTGCGATCGGAAGGCGATACCGCTCGCATTGAGCTAATGCCAGACCAGATTAAAGAATTTGTGCTGACGACGAATTTGCCCACGCTGGTGCAGGAACTGCAAGGTTATGGATTTGTGTATGTGACCCTTGACCTAGAAGGATATCGCAGTGGCAAGCTGAATCAGGTGCTTGAAACGGCCCAATCATCGTAACTGGGCTGCTCTTCATCGGTCAGGATTTTTGGGCATTGCTGATTCCGAAAATGAACTTTAGAGTTGGATAAAGTGAAACGTTGTTAC
>CAYSIR010000035.1:0-6617 GCA_964431105.1 uncultured Leptolyngbya sp.
GGAATCCTTCTCACAATCCAAATAGGATTGCTATAGATCTGGGTTTGAGACATCTGGCAGCGCCTTCAGCACCCGCCCCGCGAGTCAACAGCGGGCTAGATCGAGTTCACTTAAGTGGACTCATGGATCAAACAGTATTGATTGCGAGATTGCGAATATGTTGAACCCATTGAAATGGGTTGGCTGGAGTCGCCCGCCGACCAATCGCGGACGACTGATGCAGAGGGTTGAATGAGTGATTTTCCTCCGCGCTTTAAATAATTTATGCTGTACGGCTTGCACTATTGGGATGCACCCGTCTTCACCCGTCTTCAGAGCGCAACGTTTTATTTCTCTTTTCCCTGGGTAAATGGTGTTCCCCAAAATGCCCAGTTTTCTTTATTGAAGGGCGATCGCCACTTGTAGATCAACGCCGACTCTAGTTTTTGGCGATCGCGAGTTCCGGCAGGCGCATCGCGCCAAAAGCTAATGTTCAACCTAGATGGCAACTGATAGCGGCGGTGGAGTTGGCGATAGTTCATCATGTAGCGCTTGCAGTCGTGCAGTCCCTTCCAGCGTTGGTTAGACTTAACCGTTTCGCCCACATAAAGCAACAGCGGAATAGCGTGATCGATCACAAAATACAGTGAGGAGACTCCCGCGTCGTCAGTTCGCCATCGCCAAAATTCTGTATTTTGAATCGGCAAGGAAAAGGGATCGATCGCATCTGGATCAGCCGCATCAGGAGCCGTTGTGCCAAATAAATCCCCCTGCTGCATTGGCGCATGAATTTTAACCTGATGCTGAAATGAGGCGATCGCCAGTTTCCAGTCCACTAGCGCCGCCTGACTCATCTCAAGTTCCGGCTCTTGCAGCAGCGGTCGCTGAAATTGTCGTAGCTGATCGGGCGAAAAGAGAGAAATTTGGGGATTTGGGGTATTTGATGAAGGGGCATCCATCGCAGGAACCAGAGCAGTACGCCAGCCTTTGCAACTCAGCGCCTCTAAAGTTCTGAGGCACGGAAGGCACTGATGCCCACTATAACCCACATCTAGCGTTTTGCTAAATTAGAGAATCTACGACTAGCGTTAGAGGCGGAGCAGAGGTTGGGGTTAAAGGGCGATCGCAAACACAATCCACCCCAGAAACACGGCGAGGCTCAGGCTAGCACAGAGCGCAGTGGGATGTAGACGATTGGGATAGGGCATTTGTACGATATGAGGTCTAGTGACTTTTTCAGGATGCATAGACCTCAAACCTGGCTGGACACCAGCTAAACTCCAACCACTGACTAAACTCCCTTTGAGGCGAGACTCCTCGAACCGTTAGGCCGAGGAATGTCGGTAGTGGCATTCATGTCAGGATTTTGGGTGGTGTGGACGTCGCCCACACCACCCAAAATCCTGACCAATAGAGGACTACCAAACCCAACCGGATTCCTGCATTATTAAAACTTATCCAGTAATTACTCAACCGGGTTGACAAACCTGAAACTCAATCACATCAATGACTTCAGAGACCAAGCAAATATACTTAACTTTGAAGCTTCAACGAAAGAATGGGAGTTTCAGTCCCTTATTCTCAATAGATATATACTATCGAGAATTACTGTATTGGGCTTTGGACGGAGCTTTCAAGGCAGGAGGGGGTGGTTGAGTAATTACCTTATCCAACCCTTGATTCTCTTATACGAACGATCAAGGGAGTTCGCAGGCTTTAAACCAGAGTCTAGTCAATCAGCATCTCAAACGGGGTGAACGTCCCGCCCAGATTCGTTACGATCGCTTCCGTATTAGCCACCACCATCTGAATATATGTTTCGCCATTACTGCCTGCCGTCCCCAGAGAGTCGGAATACAATTCCTGAGCAGCCAGCATCACTCCTGCTTCCTGCGCCACCGTTTCAATCAGCGCAGGGTTGATAGTCGTCTCCGCAAAAATCGCGGGCACGTTCAACCGACGGATGGACTCAACCAATTGCCGTACCGTTTGGGCACTGGGCTGCTCTTCCGTGCTAATGCCAATCAGCGTTCCCGTCACCTCCAAACCGTAGGCATCAGCATAGTAAGCAAAGGCATCGTGAGTCGTCACCAGTTGTCGCTGAACGGGCGGAATGGTGGCAACTTGCTCTGACACCCACGCATCCAAGCGTTCCAGTTCGGCGATATAGGTTTCTGCATTGGTTTGGAATAGGTCGCGATCCTGCGGCGATAGGGTTATCAATTCATCTCGAATCGCCTCTACCATTGTGACCACATTTTGCACATTGCCCCAAACGTGGGGATCGGGCACCGTTTCGCCGTCGTAGTCTAAATCGAGCGGAACGACGGTTTCGGCCACTGCCAGCCGGGCGGCGTTAATGCCGGTTGCTTCGATTAACCGAATCAGACCCGGCTCTAGATCATAGCCGTTGTAGATAATCAGGTCGGCATCTTCGATCGCTTGCGTATCTTGGGGAACGGGTTCATAAATATGGGGATCAGTTCCGGCATCCAGTAAGCCATTGAGGTCAATCTCGTCCCCAGCGATCGCTCCAGTCCAGTCGGTAATCATGGTGCTAGTTGTCACCACGCTGGGCCGATCGTCCTCCCCGGTTGAGGCTGATGGATCAACATCGGGGCCACAACCCAGCATCACCAGTGCAGCCAGTGCGATCGCTCCCTGCCCCATCCGTTTGCCCAAGGGCTGAGCTAGCCTGGGAAACGGCCCAATGGAAGCCCCGTAAAACAGTCGGCGGCATTCTCCAACGCCACGATGAGCCGTTACGTTTTCCCAGTCGTCACGCTTTTTCATAATTCTTTCATTGTTTTGCGATATAGTGTATTTCATAATCGTTTCATAATGATGCTGTCAAGCCTGCTTCGTATGGGGTTCAGTCACAGCCCATGCACCGGGAGCCATCCAGTGCGATCGCTCTTTAGCAGCCTGGCGAATCGAGAGAACTGAATCCGCTCTTGATTTAATGAGTTCCAATTAATGAGTTCCAACCATGATGATGAATGCCAACCCGTCCACCGCGAATCACTCTGCACCCCATTTAGTAGTACAAAATCTAACCGTCATCTACCAATCGGTGCAGGCCCTTCGCAATATTTCGATCGCGATCGCACCGGGGCAACTGGTAGGCATTTTTGGCCCAAACGGAGCGGGCAAAAGCACCCTAGTAAAGGCGATGCTGGGGCTGGTGCCGACTACGATGGGCACAACGCACTACGGCGATCGCCCCTTGGTGCAGCAGCGATCGCGGGTGTCCTATGTGCCGCAGCGCTCCAATATCGACTGGCAGTTTCCAGCAACAGTGTGGGATGTGGTGTTGATGGGTCGCGTTCAGAAAACTGGACTGTTGAGCCGTCTGTCTGCCGTGAGCCGACGAGTAGCGATGCAGGCATTGCAGCGGGTGGGCATGGCAGACTATCGCCATCGACGCATTGGCGACCTGTCTGGTGGGCAACAGCAGCGAGTATTTTTAGCGCGATCGCTGGCCCAAGACGCCGACCTCTTCATTTTTGACGAGCCGTTTGCTGGGGTTGATCAAATCACCGAGCAAGTCCTATTCAGCATTTTTCGGGAACTGACCGGGCAAGGAAAAATAGTGATGGTGGTGAACCATGACCTCGGCGAATCCATTACTCATTTCGATCGCCTGCTCCTGCTGAATCGTGAATTGATTGCCTACGGCGATCGCGCCAGCGTCTTGCAGCCAGACCTGATGGGCCGCGCCTACGGAGGGCACGTTCAGTTTTTTGCAGACCAGCGGGTGTCGTGATGGCGGAGGCTGGAACGATGCAACAGCTTCTAATCGAACCATTGCAGTATGGCTTCATGCAGCGATCGCTGTTAGTGGCGATCGTGGTAGGCATTATTTGCTCGGTAGTCGGCAGCTATCTCATGGTGCGGCGGCTGGCCATGCTGGGCGATGCCATCAGCCATTCGCTATTGCCGGGGTTAGCGATCGCCTTTGCTCTAGGCATCAATATCTACGTGGGTGCGTTCATCGCCGGAGTGCTGAGTACCGTGATTATTGCCTGGATTCATACGCGATCGCCCATCAAGGAAGATGCCGCCATGGGCATTGTCCTGTCCTCATTCTTTGCCAGCGGCATCACCCTCATTACGCTAATCCAACGCGACAACAAAATTGATTTAAACCATTTTCTCTTTGGCAACATCCTAGGCGTGAGTAGCGGCGAGGTGCGCGACACCTGCATCATTGCCGCGATCGTCATTCTGGCGGTGGTAGCGTTTTACAAAGAATTATTGTTCTACAGCTTTGATCCACTGGGCGCACAGGCGGCTGGGCTGCCGGTCAATGGGCTGAACTTTGGGCAAATGGTGCTCATTTCGCTGACGGTGGTAGCCAGCATGAAAACAGTGGGGGTCGTGCTAGTGCTGGCCCTGTTGATTACCCCCAGCGCTACGGCCTATCTGCTCGTACCGCGCCTGCATCAGGTGATGCTGCTGGGAGCTGGGCTGGGCGTAGTATCCAGCATCAGCGGAATGTATCTCAGCTACTACTACAACATTCCATCGGGGCCGGCGATCGTGATGGTTATTTCAGGACTATTTTTTATGGCGCTGCTGCTGAGTCCCTGGTCAGGGATTCTACGGCGATCGCACTAAGCAGAAAATGCTAGGGTAAGAGCAAACCTGACTTTTACGCTGAATTGGATCATTTGGTCAGACAACCAGTCAGAGAGCAGGTTAGATGACAGTTGTTCTCGCTGAAATGGGCACATTGCTAGCTATAGGGGCTGATAGACCGACCCAAGTGCGGCACACGGAAGCCGCTCACAGGACTTTAGGCTAGGGTTCAGGTTTCCTAATGCTCTCGATAGTTAGCGTATAGCCAGTTTTGCGAGTCCACCAGAAGGCAGGGATTGCCCTTGAGTTTCCTTTTTATGAAAGTTGGGCGATCGCTGGCGGCTAGCTGACCCTAGCCACAAGAAAAATATCACCCATGCATGAAAATATGCATCAAAAACAGTAGGGCAAAGCGATCGGCGTCAAGCATTATGAACCCGGCAAACGCGGTAATTTAAGCCCATCCATAGCCCGTTCATGTTAGCCCTCGACAGCCCCCAACCAAACGCTCCCAACTGAATGCCGCACAAAGCCCTTCACTGCAAAACAAACCTCAGCGCCCCGTCATCTACCCGATTGGCTCATCTCGCGCTTCCTATACCTATGATTTCTCATCGTGACTCCATTCCGATGCTTGACTTGGGGCTACAGCATCGCACTTTAGGCGATAAGCTACTGCACGCCATCCAAGAGGCGATCGCTAGTGGTCAATACACCCTAGGGCAAGCCGTTAATGACTTTGAAATCTCGTTTGCTACCGCCTGCGGAACCCCCTTTGGCGTGGGGGTCGCCTCTGAAACCGATGCCATTACCCTAGGCTTACAAAGCTGCGGCATTGGCAAAGGAGATGATGTCCTGATGCCCGCCCATGCTCCCATTTCAACGCTGCTTGGCGTGGTGCGATCGGGGGCGATGCCGCTGTTAGTAGACTGCGACTTAGAGACAGGGTTGATTGACTTGATGTCCGCCGAAAAGCGGATTACCCCCAGAACTCGTGCGATCGTACCGGTTCATCTCTACGGCCAAATGGTGTCACCTCAGCAACTGTTAGGCCTGGCCAGCACCTACGATGTCATGATTTTTGAAGACGCTAGCCATGCTCCGTTTGCAGAACGGGACGGATATCGGGCGGGTTCCGTCGGCATGGCAGCCGCATTCAGCTTTCATCCCGATCGCCCCCTCAGCGCCTTGGGTGATGCGGCCATCGTTGTTACCCGTGAAAGCATTGTGGCCCAAACGGTGCGATCGCTCCGCAACTATGGCGCACTGCAACGGCATTATCACACCGAGCTTGGGGCCGACAGCCGTATGGATACCTTGCAAGCCGCCGTTCTAAATGTCAAGCTACCTTATCTGCCCGTTTGGATGAGCGATCGCCAGCACATTGCCCAACAGTACGACCAACTCTTTCAACCATTGACGGCGCAGGGTCTCGTTCCTTTGGTGAATCATTGCGGCAGCGGACACGCCTACCATTCCTATGTCGTAAGGGTTACCCACGATTGTCCCCACGATCGCACCTCACTGCAAACCACACTCGCGGCACAAGGCATTCAGACCGCCGTTCATTATCCCTCTCCGCATTATCTCCAACCCGCCTTTAAATATCTGGGCTATCAACTTGGCGATTTTCCTAATACTGAGACCCTATGCCACGACGCTTTGTTGTTCCCGATTTACCCAGGTTTGAGTACCCCCCAGATTCAAACCATTGGTGGAGTCGTAACGGCGCTAGTGTCCTCCCCAACAGCGATCGAACTCCATGCCTAGGGCGCATCGTCCATGGCAAATTCATCCCACCAACCCGTTGGGGGATCAGTGCTGACGGCATCCACAGGGGCGAGAGAACCCCAACTGTGATAATATGCAAAAAATCTGAGATGTCTTCGTTTACGAGGAAAGGCTATTCATGGAAGCGGCACTCATTCTGGCTAAACTACCCGAAGCTTATGCAATTTTTGATCCACTGGTTGACGTTTTGCCAGTGATTCCTGTTTTTTTCTTGCTGCTAGCGTTTGTATGGCAAGCAGCCGTCGGTTTCAAATAAATCCGTTCAC
>CAYSIR010000035.1:6717-18505 GCA_964431105.1 uncultured Leptolyngbya sp.
GCCCTTTTTCATCCCTTATAAACTGCTCAGCGGCTTCCGTTAAAGCTCTTACGCTTAGGTTCACCTATCGCGGATTGGGGTGGCGAACGGTCTAGCAACTTTTTGTGCAGAGCATCGATTTAAAGCAGAAGAGGATGGAGTCAATGCCCATCCCCCGTTGGGTTCTGTGGTTTAGGGTACTATCCCAATTTTCAATGCAACCTTTACGAATCAAAGCACCCTTTGGGGTGCTTTTTTTATGCGAATCTAGCCTGTCAATCTTGGCAAATTAACGTTCAACCTGAATCGGCGACAGCAAATCATCTAACCAAATTTCAACCTGAACCCGCAGCCGCAGGGATGGGGAGTTGAATGGCGGAATGGGTTTCGGTAAATGGGCGATCGCTCGGTGATAGTCTGCGATCGCACAATTCCAATCGCCATCAAGGTGATAAACCCGACCCCGTTCGGCATAAATATGTCCAGACAGCGATCGAGACTCACTAGACAGATGCAGCGCCACATCAAAGTTTTCGAGAGCGTGTTCATACAGGCTCATATCCCGGAACGTAATACCTTGATTAATCCATGCTCTGATATTGCTAGGATTCAGCTCAAGCGCCGTATCGTAGTCCAAAATTGCCTCTAGGAAGTTCCTCTCTAACGCATGAAAATTAGCGCGATTATTGTAAACGTTGTCTAAATTTGGATTGAGCGCGATCGCAGTGTTATAGTCCTCCAGCGATTGCTTAAGGTTGCCATTCCGGAAGTGAACTAAGCCCCGGTTATTGTAATCCACAGCACTGTGGGGAGATTGCTCTAGCAAACTATTAAACGCCTCGATCGCCGTCTCATAGTTACCGCATCGGGCCTCAGATAGCGCGAACTGCCGCAGCGAAACGTCAATACTATAATGGGAACCCGCATTTGGAAATGCGGGCTTACGCAAACCTCGACCAGAAGAGGTCTGGGATGATGAACGATTAGAGCGCCAGCGTCGATGGACTCGGTGGATAAGGCGGCGTTGTGGAATGGGAAGTCCGTCATGCGTCATCGGCATGGATGATGTGCCAAACTTTGCCCATTGTCCTCCAGAAAAATAAGTTTTCATCCTATCCTCGCAGTGTGTACGGTTCGACAGAGTCACAATAATGCCGAGACCATGAATGATGGTTCGATGCACGTCTATCGGCTGGCGTAGATGTTCACCGAATAAACCAATAGGAGTGACTCTTTACTCAATGTCAGAGATTCGACAGTCTGGTACACACACCCTTATGTCATTTAATAATTTGTCCCGTACTGCAGCGGTGATGTTGAAACTACGGAATTATTCTGGCTCTGCCTTGTGGCGATCGCGAGGTAAATGGCTGGATAGACACTAGCTCAAACTGTCCTGCGATCGTGCTGAGGGATGACTAAACCTAAACTTGAGCCGGAGGAGCGATCGAAATAGGTGGCGAAATCCAGGAATTGACAGTCTCAGTAGATTTGCTGAGTTGTTTTAATATCTTGTGAATATATAAAGGATTGATGAACAATGTCTGTAAAGCTTCATCAAAGCCACATTAAAAATCTAGCCATAAGTAACGGATTGGCTACTCTTCCTCAGAAAAATAAAGATTAGCCATTGGAGCGCATCGTCCCTATTTGAATTTTAATTTGAACTATAAGAAGGAGTCCGCAGGACTCCTTCTTAAACCGCCCATTTTCATTTAAAGCTCATTTAGGACTGCATTCAGATGCTCTGAAAGGCGACCCCTCATCCATGGGACTCTCTGCCCGCTGTGTTTCATAATATGGCTGGGGCTGGTTTGGGGCATGGGCTGGTTGCCTCACGTCCCTCACCGGCTAGCACGATTCATTCTGGAAGATGCAAGGAGTTAGGAGAACGGCATGATTAAACTTTATGGCGGTGCGCGGAGTCGGGCTTCAATTGTTCAGTGGTATTTGGAAGAACTGGATGTTCCTTACGAATTTGTGATGCTGGATATGCAGGCAGGCGACCATCGTCAGCCTGAATTTTTAGCGATCAATCCGTTTGGGAAAGTCCCGGCGATCGCCGATGGCGAGGTCGTGCTATGGGAATCCGGGGCAATTTTGCTGTACTTAGCTGAAGCCTATGGCGGTGCTACAACCCCGCAGGATCGAGCTATCCTAGCGCAGTGGACACTATTTGGTAATGCAACGCTGGCTACGGGGGTGTTTGTGGAGTCAAGCCGTGAGAAGGAGATGCCGCGACTCTTTGGCACACTTAGCCACATTCTTGAGAATCAACCATTTTTATTAGGCGATCGCTTCACGGTGGCAGACGTGGCAGTGGGGGCATACTTAGCCTTTGTTCCGATGATGTTGAATATTGGCTACGAAGAGTATCCAGTGCTGCAACGCTATGTGGCATCACTAATGGAGCGCCCAGGTTTCCAAGCCTCTATCGGTGGGAAGAATGCGGCACAGTAGACACTGGTGAGCGATCGCTGGAGCAGGGTGGCGGTATTGATGTCAGGATTGTTGATGATGCGGATACAGCTAACCTTATCCACAATCCTGACCCTTTAAGGACAACGTATTGGGATTCATGAGGGATTTTGGACAGCCTCCCGTAGCACCACCTACGGCAATGGATTGAGGGTAATGGGCTAGAAATTGTGAAATAGGCTCCTCAGCTATCCTTCGAGCGATCGCAAGACCGGTGAAAGAACAAAGAGACTCTCTTTTATATGGTCTATATGGCAACAGCGCCAAGACTGCGGATGGATATTTGATAGACCAATTAATAGACAAACTAGAAATCGGTAAACGCTGACTCTACAAAGGTTGCGCCATCTCCTATTTTACTAGCACTCTATTTTGGGAGACTGATTTGGGAGACTGACTTTTTAGATTGAAACTGACTTTTTTATAACAATCCAATCTAATTCATGTGAAGTGGCCGCCATCAATATTTCTCAATATTTCACAGAGCTATCCATTCATGTTTATGCAAGACTTAAGGCTGCAATGGATTAGGGTTGACTTTTTTGGATTAACGCTGACTTTTTTCGGGGCGGATGGAATGCTGAGAAAAGTATTGATTATAGAGCGTTGAGATCCGTAAATTACGGTATGGATCAATCTACAAAAAGGGAATAGGTTGAGAGAAACTGCTGGATGCGATCGCTCACATTCCGATTTGCATATCTTGCCTATACCGGAAACGCTAGGCAATTCAGCCGTCCACATAGCACCGGACATGCTGGTTAGGACAATCTATTTTTTGTAACCGCCGGCTCACGAGCAGACTTGATTTCATCATTTTTGTGACTTATTTTGTCACTGTTGTATAGCCATCCCAAATGAGTTGTGAACAAAAGTGGACGTTGTGAGACGGAGTGCTTCGGACTGCGTCTCACAACCCAAATAGGATCGCTATAGGTGTCTTCAATGATGTGTGGGTAGTCCTCTGCTAGTAACGATTTAGCAATGATTTTTGGTGGTGTGGGCGCCGCCCACACCACCAAAAATCATTACATGAATACCACTACCAATGTGCAAATGTAGATAAGTTCTGTGAAAAATGTTTCTGCGACACCGATTCTCAACGTCCAGAGTTGCTAGATCGTCCAACGATGCTTCAGTAGAAGCATCCAGTGGCGCAATCTATCGTTGATAAACGGCTGCTCAACCCGATTCGCCCGGAATGCTCCTGTTGTATTCCCACTTCCTAGCCCTTGCCGAAACGTTTAAACTCAGAGAGGTTACCGTTCATGGATAGTTTACAGACCCCAACCGCCGCCGCCGAACTCATCAGAGCGCACTTATTACTGGCGCGAGAGAAGCTTGTTGCTCAACAAACCCGGATGGAAATTGAGTTGCAGCAAATTAGTCAGGGTATCCGAAGTATTGATGCAACCATCGATATGGTTTGCGCATCTGATGTCGTCTCTGTCGATTCATCAACGCTGCAATCAGGTAGCGCTGATCGTCCGGCAAGTCCAACGCTGGCAGAAGAGGCTAGCTCGCCAGTTAATGCATTGCCTATTGAAGAGAATCAGTCGTCTTTTCGGGACTTGCCAGCGTCTGCACTGCGGGCTTCATCCATCAAAACTACCACGATGTCTTCAACCGGTTGCCAACCTTTACCGTCCCGTCTACCGTCCCGTCGGCGCTCATCGCAGGCGGCGGCTCAGCCAAGAACGCCATCTTCGGCAACGCTTAAGAGAACCGCTATGACTCGGCGGGCAGGGAAAGCGCGATCGACTGACCCATCAAACTCGCCACGAGCCGCACGGCGAAAAACGGGTTGGAAAAAATATTTACTTAAGAGGTACAGCAATCGGCCGTTAACTGAAGTGGTCATGTCTGTATTTCGGGAGTCACCGGATGCGGTGCTGGCGTCGAGTGATTTGATTAACCGCATTTTTGTGCCTCAGATCCCCAAAGATATAAAAGCCACAGCGCGCGATCGCTTACTCAATATTCTGTCGCTGCGGGTTGCTGACCATCAGCTTGAGCGAGTAGGGTCAGGTCAGTACAAGCTGGGGGGAAAACCGACGTAATGCGTCGTGCTGGGAAGATGGCGGTTAGCGATCGCCTTCAAGGCGATCGAGCAGGTGTTCAATGTCGCCGCGACGGTACATCCAGGTTTGCGATCGTCCTCTGCCAACTTTTCGTCCATGAATGTCTTGCTGGGCCAGATAAGTAGCTGCTTTCTGACTCGACAGACCCAGCAGTTGGGCGGCAATTTTCAGCGGAATCGGCTGCTGGCGAAATCGACACAGGAGGTCGTCATCTGATTCGTTCAGGAGTTCGTTGAGGAGGCGTTCGGCTAGCAGCCAGCAGGCAAGCGTATCGGCAGCGGCACGGTGCGATCGCCCAACATTAAATTGAAAATGCTGCACCAGTTTCGGCAGGCGGCGCGATGGAAGATGCGCTAACATGAGCCGCGACAGCTCAACGGTACACAGTTGCTCATCCACGGTGCGGTTGAAGGGTATCTCTAGGCGGGCAAATTCAGATTGCAAGAATGGATAATCAAACCCGATGTTATGCGCCGTCAGGACACCGTTGCTGAGCATGGGGTACAGTGCGGGCAGGACTTCGCTGGGTGCAGGGGCGGCATCCACCATTGCCTGGGTAATGCCGGTAAAGGAAACAATTTTGGGCGGGATGACGGTATCGGAGTTGAGAAGGCTGGTCTGCTGGTCAAGGATGCCATCGCTGAGGGTGGCTTGCAGGACAGATAGTTCAGTGATGCGATCGCGCCAAGACAGGCTGCCCGTTGTTTCAACGTCCACAACGGTCAATACCTGCGAACTGAGTTGGCGATAGTGCTGTAGCAGTTCGGGCGATCGCAGCGCGGTCGGAGAAAAGGTCGGCATCGGGAAGAAGAGATAAGATACACAAGCAAAAGCTGGCTGGGATCATTACCCAAAACCAGCTTTTTGAACCATCAGCCCTGCGATCGCCTAGGGCATGATGTTGTCTAACACAAACTACGAACGAGATGAGCCAGAGAATTGACCTTGACGGGAATTCCCTTGCCGAGAGCGACGGGGCTTACCAGAATGGCGCGATCGCTTTGGCTTTGGTGCATCATCAACCGACTCAGGCTCCACCCGCATCCAGCTTGGGCGCGTCTGGTCATAGGCCATCTGCAATGCAGCAGCAGCAATCATGCGCGGTTCAAACTCTTCTTCGCTCAACTGCGACACAATCGGCAAGAACGATACCATCCGCTCACCGGTCAGCGCATCACGAACCTGATTTTTGAGCTTATCGATATAGCGCGCTTCAATCTCAGCCCGTGTCGGAATGTCTCCCCACTCTAATTTTTGGCGAATGTGGCGCTCAATCTCCTTAAGCTTACGCTTATCGAGGGGATGAATTAACGAAATGGCTAGCCCCTCCTTACCTGCACGACCGGTTCGACCAATTCGGTGAACGTAGCTTTCCACATTATCCGGCAGGTCATAGTTAATGACATGGGTCAAGTCTTCAACGTGCAGCCCACGAGCCGCAATATCCGTTGCCACAACCCACCGTACCTGACGCTGGCGGAACCGCAGCAGCAAGCGTTCCCGCTGCGATTGGCTAAGGTCGCCATGGTATTCATCCACGCTGTGCCCAGCGGCTTGCAGTTGGCGAGTCAGTTCGGCGGCAGCCCGTCGCGTCCGCACAAAAATCAGGGCTGACTCAGGATCTTCCAGCTCTAAGATAGGCTGGAGGGCCCGCGCTTTAGTCCAGCCGCGCGGGATTAGATAAGCAACTTGGTTAATGCGATTGGGGGCAGCCTTGGGTTGCTCGATCGTCACCATAACGGGCGATCGCAAGAACTTAGTAGATAGTTCACGCACGGCGGGTTCCATCGTAGCGGAAAAGAAAGCCGTTTGGCGTTCAGCCGGCGCTTGGCTCAAAATCGTTTCCACATCTTTGATGAAACCCATATTCAGCATCTCATCGGCTTCATCCAGCACTAACCAACTAAGCTGGCTGAGGTTCATGTCGCCCCGTCCCAGCAAATCCAAAACTCGCCCCGGCGTTCCTACCACAAGGTGAACACCTCGGCGTAAACGGCTGACTTGCCGATCGATCGACTGTCCACCATAAACGGTCAACGTCTGTAAGCGGCGATCGCTGTTGAATAGCTTCAGCGATTGATAGACCTGTAGCGCCAATTCACGAGTTGGTGTCAGAATTAGCGCTTGCAGTGCCCGATTCCCGACATCAATTTGTTCCAATAACGGTAGTGCAAAGGCGGCCGTCTTACCTGTACCGGTCTGCGCCTGTCCAACGACATCTCGACCGGCGAGTAGATGGGGGATGGCCTGTGCCTGAATGGGCGTTGGCGTTTGGAATTCGAGTTGATCCAAATGAGCAACGCACGCTTCAGACAGACCGAGGCTTTTAAATGAAAGAGTCATCGAGTCTCCTTGATATGAGTTCAAACAGAGACACGACTGAGCGCGCCTCTTAACTGGGTCTTGGAATCTGCAACCCGACCGTACAGGTCATAGACATCGGCTGAGGTGATTTCCACCGGAACGATCGCGCCAAGACGCGCCGCCCCTTGAACATACACAAGTCCATCTACATCGGCTGAAAAGCGAGGCGATCGCCCAATCAGCTCACCCGTTTCAGGATGCTCTTGCTCAATCAACACATCCACCACTTTGCCCACCTCAGCTTGATTCCGACGGTGCGAAATTGGCTGTTGAATCTGCATAAGGCAGTCTCTCCGTTCATCCATTACCGACTGCGGTAACTGATTCGGTAAACGATAGGCGGGCGTTTCTTCTTCTGGTGAAAAGGTAAATACACCAACATGGTCAAATTCATGGCGTTCGACGAACTGACAGAGGTGATCAAACTGTTCGTCTGTTTCGCCGGGAAATCCAACAATGAATGTTGTCCGCATCACAGCATCAGGTATGGCAGTTTTGATGCGCTCAATGATGCGATCGTTCACCTGCCCTTGCCACGGACGATTCATCGCCTTCAGCACGTCGGGGTGCGAATGCTGAAGCGGCAAGTCTAAATAGGGCAGTACATTCGGTGTATCTTGAATGGCTTGAATTACCGCAGGCGTTAACCCTGTTGGATAAGCATAGTGCATCCGAATCCAGGGTATTTCAACGGTTCCTAGCGCTCGGAGCAGCTCAGCTAGTTTCGGCTCACCGTACAAGTCAACGCCATAATTGGTTGTAATTTGGGAGATGAGAATAATTTCCTGCACTCCTTCATGGGCAAGCTGCTGCGCTTCAGTGACAACTGATTCAATGGAGCGCGATCGCTGATTTCCGCGCAGATGAGGAATGATGCAAAAAGCACAGCGATAGTTGCACCCTTCAGCCACTCGCAGGTAAGCCACGCTTTCGGTCGTCGTGCGATAGCGGGGGACACGTTCATCGGCGATGTATGTCGGCTCCGCAGACACTTCCTGCACCCGCTCTCCGCCTTCCGCACGGCGCACTACATCTACTATCTTGCTGTAGTCACCGGTTCCCACGATCGCAACTGCTTCAGGAATCTCGTTCAGCAATTCTTCTTGGAAGTGCTGAGCCATGCAGCCTGCAATGATAATTTTCTTGTTGGCTTCCGCTAGCTCAACTAGCGTTCGCACCGATTCTTCGCGAGCGGCCTGAATAAAGCTGCACGTATTCACTACAACATAATCGGCGAGGCGCTCATCGCTATCGACCTGATAGCCTGCTTGCACCAACAGCCCTAACATGTGTTCGGTATCTACCCGGTTTTTCTCACAACCTAGGTGTGAAAATGCGATCGCTGGCAAATTGCCCATAAACTCCTATGACTGATCTGACCAAGTCGGCGATTACTTCAACTGCAAATCTTTGAAACGATGCACTGTCGTTCTCAGATAATGCTCAACATACAAGTGCGATCGCAAGCTGACGATTACCGTTTGGTCAAAATCTGTCGCGTTCAGGCGGAGTAGTAGTAAAATCACCCGATGCGTTCAGCCGCAATCAACTGCATCTCTCAGCAGTGATGTTCATAGTAACGCAAAACAGCACAACATTTCTACACAATTTGCCATATTTCCGACAAGGGTAGAGGTATTCATGTCATGATTTTGGGTGGTGTGGGCGACGTCTACACCACTCAAAATCATGACCAGTAAAGGACTATCCCGGCAAGTTCATCACGATTTGCGGGCGATCGCCTCTAGTCTGGATGATTCTGCAATGGTGGATTGACCGGCTGGCTGACAAAACGGTCTAAGCTCCACGAATCCTGCTGATATTTAACCTGATGATGACTCCAACGATTCAAAAGGCAAAACGTCATCAAACCTTGAACATTGGTGGGTTGCGCGATCGCTCAGCCGTAGGATATGGTCAGAATTTCTGGGCGATGAGGACGGTTACGGTATGGCACATCATGTCTTAAAAGCAACCTGCGATACAGTACATCTCGGCGGGTTTTCATCGAATCTACCACCAGCTTTGACCGTGGCATCGGGCGATCGCATTGATGTTGAAACATTGACCGGTTTTGCCCTGTGCGACAACGCACCACCGGAATTTCTCACGCCCGAATTGCTAGACATTTATCACAATCTGCCCAATGAACGTAAAGTCGGGCCGGGGCCGCACCTCCTAACTGGGCCGATCTATATAGAGGATGCTGAACCGGGAGATGTGCTGGAAGTGACGCTAGAAGCGATCGCCCCTCGGGTGCCCATGGGGTTTAACGCCATTCGTCCAGGGTGGGGCGCTCTGCCCCAGCGATTTGACAAAGCTGCGCTGCGGTTCATTTCCCTTGATTTAGAGAATAATCGAACCGAATTTCCGCCCAACAGCGGCATCTATCTGCCCCTCACGCCCTTTTTCGGCATTTTGGGCGTAGCCACCGATGACACCTGCCGCAACTCAGTTCCCCCCGGACTCTACGGCGGCAATATTGATAATCGCCAACTGCAAGCCGGGGCGCGGCTTTTTCTGCCAGTCTTTCTACCAGGCGCACGGTTTTCCATCGGCGACGGGCATTCGACTCAGGGGGATGGCGAAGTAAACGTAACAGCGATCGAAACATCAATGAACGGCACCATTACGCTGACCTTACACAAAGGCAAAACACTGGATGCCCCCTTCGCTGAAACCCCCACAAACATTATCACAATGGGGTTTGCCAGTACGCTAGATGAAGCCTTTGAACAAGCCCTCCAGCGCATGATTGCCTTCCTCGAAACCGTTGTCGGGCTAGATGCAGAAGATGCCTATGTGCTGTGTAGCCTCGCCGCCAATTTTCACATTACCCAAGTCGTGAATGCGCCGCAAAAGGGCGTTCATGGTCTGTTGCCCAAATCAATCTTGCCCAAGGATTTTTCTCTATGACACCCACGGATTTAATGGTATTGGCAGCGGCGGGGCTGCTGTCGGGTATTTTGGCGGGTTTTCTGGGTATTGGCGGCGGTACGGTTTTGGTGCCGATTTTAGTTGCGCTGGGCTATTCTCCAGTTGAATCAGTAGCGACTAGCAGTTGGGCGATCGTCATTACTTCCCTGTCGGGCAGTGTGCAGAACTGGCGCATGGGGCTGCTGGACTTGAAACGAGTCACTTATCTTGGCTTACCTGCCGTGCTAACAGCTCAATTTGGCGTGCTGCTGGCCGATGCACTGCCGGGGCGGGTGTTGCTGGCTTCATTTGCCATATTTTTACTCGTGAATGTGTTTTTGGTAGAAATTCGCAAACGGGTTGTAACAACGGTCAAAAAGAATCAAGAAACAGATTCTGCAAACCCACCAGACCCCCTGCCGTTCACCAATACCACAGAGCAACCGCAATGGAATCCGACAATCGCTCGGATTGTGACAGGGGGCGTAGCAGGTTTTATGGCGGGCATCTTTGGCATCGGCGGCGGCGTAATTATGGTGCCGTTACAGATTTTGCTGCTGGGGGAAGGCATTAAGCGAGCTATTCAGACCAGCCTGGGCGTGATTGTGATCACGGCGCTGTCGTCTACGGCGGGTCATGCAGTGCAGGGAAATGTGCTGTGGGTTCCGGGATTGCTACTGGGTTTGGGCGGTTTATTGGGGGTGCAGGTGAGTACCCGCATACTGCCGAATCTGCCGGAACAAACCGTTAGCCTGCTGTTTCGGTCGATGCTGTTTGTATTGGCTCTCTATATTTTGTGGCGCGCCGTGACACAGCCAGAAACGGCTAAGCTCCCCCATCCTGTACCGAGTCCAGGGTTAGAGCAGGTGGTGCGTTCAGGCGCGATCGCATCAGTGACAGCGCCACATCTGCCAGGGTAATGCCATTCACCGAGAACGGGGCACACCACCCATCCGCAATCGCTCAGGATGCGATCGCCCAGCGCAATCTCCAGAAGTCGAGTATCTAGCCGCCTCAGCACGGTATCAATATTGCATGCCGCTATCTAGAATACGTCAATCACCAACCAAGCTGTATCTTATCCGACACACGTTGAACTATCTAGCCATTTTACAGGTTAGCTTCGTCCGTGTTGAATGCGGCTTAATCTACAGAGAAGATAGTTCAACCCGGCACTGCTCAACTGATCCACCCTCCTGCCCTCTCAAGCCGTCCATCACGCAAAAGTCACCGAAAATTCATTCCGACGTTCTAAAACGATAGCAATTCGCTCATGGTATTCATGTCAGGATTTGTAGTGGTGATGAGGCAAAAGGTCTAACGACTGATGCGTAATGTATCGCTCAAGCGGCTGGGATGTTAAAGACCTACAGCACAACGTGAATGGAGAGACATTTCTTGAGGCATTTCTCTCATAGAGCTTATCTAGAAAGGCTGACTGGGAAAAACCTATCCCGTGGGAGATTTCTATCCCTATCTAAAGTGGGAGTATGGTATTGTTTACCGTGTGTTTATCAAATGTTATGCAGATTATTATTCGACTATTCAGTTTAGTATTTGTGCTGCTATTGTGGGGCATTCATCCCGTCGCCTGTGCTGTAAACCCTTCCGCTTCGCCGGTTACGTCTGAATCAGCCCCAGATGAACCGGATGCGATCGCATCTGAAATAAACCCGGACGAAACTCCCAACTTACAGGCTGATGTCGTTGAGGTGAAGTATCTCCGAATTTTACCGAAAGCCGTCCAAAGTGTAGATTTGCAACCTGCGGTGCTTCGCATGGTTGTGACTTCAAATGCGGGTAATATTACACTACGCTGTGGGGATTTGGTTCAAACTTACACCTGCTCTCCAGGACGGGCCCTCACCATCGAACGGACGCCGGAGCAAGCCATGACCAGCTTTCGGGCACAGAATGATAGCGATCAAGCTGTGCGCCTGCGGCTAGATATTTACGACCAGCTCCTCTAA
>CAYSIR010000035.1:18605-25582 GCA_964431105.1 uncultured Leptolyngbya sp.
TTCATTCTCTTTCGTTCATTCACTACTGTTACGAACTGTTATGACCAGGCTACCCAAATTTGTTTCATCGATACAGGCTACGTTGAGCGAGCGGCAGGAGGGCTATGGGGCGATCGCTCAGGGACTTATTGTTGCTATTTTATTTGATTTTGTAATTTTTCTAGGAACCCGTTTAGATGCGCTACCCGATAATGTTGTGTTTAATGCTGGGCTTGTCCTGATCCTCGCTGGACTCACTGCAACCTGGCTGTTGCTGAATATGCTGCCATTTTCCGCTTGGTTGGCTAAGCTTAGCTTACGTTTTAATTCTGATCGTATTCGCCAAGGGTATACCCGATTTGTTCAGCCCCATCTTGCTTGGGTTAAAGCGGTTGTTGTGCTGGCGATCGCTGATGTGAGTTTACTAATTGCCCCGGCCGCAGATACGCTCAGCGCGCTAGAATTTGGGGTTGCCCTTGCATTAGCGATCGCCATTGGATTCACTGCCATTGGCATATTTCGCAGCTTTTTTGACAATTACCTGCTGAATGCAACGGTCAACAACGGCACGAAGACTAGCAGCGAGGTTCTAATTCTAACGCGATTGCTAGTGAATGCTGGCATTGTTGTTATTAGTGCAATTTTGTTTGCTCAAACCCATGCAATTAACTTATTCGGGCTGCTGGCAAGCCTGGGGATTGGAGGGCTGGCGGTCGCTTTTGCTGCCCAGAAAGTGCTAGAACAGTTGTTAGGTGGGATTGTCATTTATTTCGATCGCCCCTTTGTAGTCGATGACTATATTGGATTGTCCGACGGCACGTTTGGTAAAGTTGAAGCGATCGGCATCCGTTCAACCAAGATCCGCACTTCTGGGAAAGGCACTGTTACAGTTGTTCCTAATAGCCTATTGATTCAGTCGAATGTTGAAAACTTTACCAATGCTAAGAAAGTCATTTCACTGTTTAATCTAACGTTCCAGCGTCTCATCCCCAACGAAGAAAGGGCGCTCATCCGACAGGTAATTATTGACAGCACCCAAGATATTTTCGGTATTGACTCACGCAGCACAGATGTAACGTTCCGTAATGTCATGGCAGCAGAGGGGAAAGAAGTGTCCGAAGCGCAAATCAGTTTCTTCATTCTAGGCACTAGCGCCGTTTCACTGGATTTACGCCGACAGTTGCTTGATATTGCCAATCAATCGATCGCACGGCAGCTTAAAGAATTTGGCATTGTATTTAGTTGTGACGATCCAACGATCTACGTGAACTCACCCATGACCGTCTAACTCATCTGCGATCGCATTACTTATTTTTACCACCTCCCATGAACTGCTTACTGACCACTGCACCGCTTCTGAATGGTTTTCAAAATTTCGATATTGATGCAATTGCCCTACGCGATAGTTTGATTGCGTTCGGGATTCGAGCTAGCATTGTAGCTGCTCTTTTTATCATATTTGCATTGATCGGACGATATACCAGTCGTTTGGTAAAGTTGATCATTCGTCGCTTCTTACCGCGCCCGATCGCCCTAGGTGTGCAGCAGCTTATTGACCCAATCACGCCATCGTTTAGCATCGTCGGCACGCTGGTTCTTATCTCGGTTACGCGATCGCTCAGTATCTTACTGCCCTACCCACCGCTATACGTCACATTGACCGTTATTACTGAAATTGCCTTGGTAGTCAGCTTGGCGTGGCTGGCATCGCGGCTGCTGCGGCAGTTTGTAGAGGTCTATGGCATTGATATTATTGATCGCCTAGGGCAGGGCATCAATGAACTGCTGCTGGTCTTTGAAACCTTTATTAATATTATCATCTGGACATTTGCCATTGTTGTTTATGCCCAGAATAAGAATGTGAATGTGGTTGGATTGCTGACCGGGGTTGGAATTGGAGGACTCGCGATCGCATTCGCTGCCCAAAAAACCTTAGAACAGCTACTGGGAACCGTCGTTATTTATTTAGATACCCCCTACAAGCCAGGGGAGTATATTCGATACACAACTATCACTGGCAGTCTTTACGGTCGGGTAGAGTCTATCGGGATTCGGTCTACCAAAATTCGTACCGCCGGGAAAAATACGCTACTGATTGTCCCCAACTCCACGATGGCAAATCTCGACATTGAAAACGTTACGCGAGGCAAGAAAATTATGGTGCTGCTTTATCTTGACTTCATGCGACTGCTGGGCGATCGCGAGAAAGCGCTAGTGCAGCAAGTCGTCGTTCGCAGCACCAACACCATTTACGGCATCGATCCGGGTAGCACGAGCGTTGTGCTAATTGACCAAGGCGATCGCAACCTGACACGGGCACGGGTCACTTTCTTTATCCTAGGTTCAACCGAAAACTCTATCCAACTGCGAAAACGGCTCCTTGAACTAGCCAACGAGCGTATCTCGGAAGAGTTAAAAGAATACGGCATCGAGTTTGAAATGGTGAATGAACCGACCATTTATGTTGAATCGCCTATCACCATTTAGCCGCTGACTGACCAACCCAAGGGTCTGCCGAACATAAATCTTAGAGCGAGTGCGCGAATTGAAAGCGCCCATTATTAAACGTTTGGTACATAACAGACTGGGAACAGTGCGATACCATAAATTTAAACCTAGCCTAGGCTCAACTCCGAAGACGGCCGACTCAGTTATTGAGAGTATTCCTCATGTCCAGCGCCAGATGGTCAGAGTTAGGGTCTTTGCTGATTTTTGCCGATCAATTAACGCCGGAGAAAATATGGGATTGTTTCAGCGCATCGGTCGTGTCATTCGAGCGAACATCAACAGCCTGGTGAGCCAGGCTGAAGATCCAGAGAAAATCCTAGAGCAAGCGCTTCAGGATATGCAGGACGATTTAATTGAGATGCGGCAGGGGGTGGCCCAAGCGATCGCCACCCAAAAACGCACCGAGCGCCAATATTCCCAAGCTGAATCCACAGCGCAGGAATGGTACAAACGAGCAGAACTAGCGCTACAAAAAGGTGAGGAAGCATTGGCCAAGGAAGCCCTTAGCCGCCGCAAGTCCTACGCTGAAACGGCTCAGACCCTAAAGCAGCAAATTGACCAGCAAAAGGGTGCCGTTGAACAAATGCGTCAAAACATGATGCTTTTGGAACGCAAAATCTCAGATGCCAAGACGAAGAAGGATATGTACATTGCCCGTGCGCGATCGGCTAAAGCCTCGCAGCAACTGAATGAAATGCTGGGGCAGGTGGGCAATAGTGGCGCGATGGCAGCGTTTGAGCGTATGGAAGAAAAAGTCAACTCTTTGGAAGCGCAATCACAAGCAGCGGCTGAACTAGGCTCTAGCGACCTTGAAAGCCAGTTTGCAGCATTGGAAGGCGGCAATGTGGATGATGATCTGGCAGCGATGAAAGCTCAACTGTCGGGCGGCTCGGCTGGCAGCCTCCCCCAAGGTGCTGGCAGCCCAGAAATCGATCAGGAATTGGAAGACCTGCGATCGAAACTGGATAATTAGGGCTGCATCGACGGCGGAACCAATGGCCAGCAGCTAGAAAAAGGCTGGGATGAATGGCGGCAGGCTGGGCTAGCTGGGCTGACAGCCGGACGATCGCGCTTAACATTCGTTATTACAAGCGACGCCATACCCCTGATCAAGATAGTCTAGATTGCAATGTTCATCTCAATGTTTATCCTTATGGATTAACAGGTGGGCTGAGTAGAGGCTCAACGTTTATTCCTATGAATTGGGTGGGCTGAGTAGAGGCTCTGATGACCGCTTCCTGTTTATCCGTTGGATAGATTAGGACAGAACTGATTGAGTAATCAACGTTTTTTATACTCTTTGGAAATGGTACATTCTCCAACCAATCCTGTTGAAGGCAACTCTTCTGCAATCGCTACGCCGCCGCCTTCCGACTCGCGCGATCGCATCAGCCGGTTCATGCAGGATTTTCAAGATCACGTTTGCCAACGCCTAGAAGCACTCGATACTCAGCAAACCTTTCAAGAAGATTCCTGGGAGCGGGAAGAAGGGGGCGGTGGGCGATCGCGCGTCATCAAAAATGGAAGCGTTTTTGAGCAGGGCGGCGTCAATTTTTCGGAAGTTTGGGGCAAAACGCTGCCACCGTCGATTTTAAACCAGCGCCCAGAAGCCAAAGGACACGGGTTCTACGCCACAGGTACATCAATGGTACTGCACCCCCGTAACCCCTACGTGCCAACGGTTCATCTCAACTATCGCTACTTTGAGGCGGGGCCGGTCTGGTGGTTTGGAGGAGGGCTTGACCTTACACCTTACTACCCCTTCGCCGAAGATGCCGCCTTTTTGCACAAGACTCTGAAAAATGCCTGCGATCGCCATCATCCTGAGTATTACAACATCTTTAAGCGTTGGTGTGATGAATATTTTTACTTAAAACATCGCGGCGAAACCCGTGGAGTTGGCGGTGTCTTCTTTGATTATCAAGATGGTCGCCGCCAGGAATTGTATCAAGGGCCGGATGCGGATGGCCCCGCTGCTCACTATAGCCGGGCGATCGGAGAGGCGGAACCGCGCTCTTGGGATGAGCTATTTGCGTTTGTGCAAGATTGTGCCTATGCGTTTTTGCCGGCCTATGTGCCTATTGTTGAACGTCGTCATGGCATGGACTATGGCGATCGCCAGCGACAGTTCCAGCTTTATCGCCGGGGCCGCTACGTGGAATTTAACTTAGTCTACGATCGCGGTACGATCTTTGGGCTGCAAACCAATGGGCGCACCGAGTCAATTTTGATGTCTTTGCCGCCATTAGTCCGTTGGGAATATGACTATCATCCTGAACCCAACACCCCTGAAGCAGAGTTGTACGATACGTTCCTGAAACCGCAAGACTGGGCAAACTGGAGCGCTTAGTTGACCTGCTCACTTGGAACGATGTAGGGGGCAGCAGACCTGCCCCTTTCGGCAGTTAGGGTTTAGCCAGCGTTGTTAGTCAACCCGATCGTTTAGATAATCGATCGGGTAATGAGCGTCCATCCTTCAACTGAATCTACGATGTGGGCGTTGGTGATGTCCAATTTTTGCATCGTTTCATCGTCTACCAACAGGTAGACATTTTGACGAGCGTTCAAAATGTTTTGGAGCCGACGAGGTGCCGGTCTGACGCGGCGATCGCTATAAAAGTTGAGGGACGGACGATGGTGCGGATGAGACGTAAAAATCTCGGCGGTTTTTGGGGCTTGCTGTACCAATGATGCAACGGGTTTGACCGGATAGTCTTCATTCAACTCCCATAGCCAGTGTGGGGTTGCCATCAGCAAGCAGAGTGAGACATAAGTGCCCCAAATCAATACAGAAATAAACTGGCGATCGCCCTGAATGCTCAGGATACTCACCACCGTCATCGTTAGCCCAAAGGCGGCAAGTACCAGTTGTAAGCCAGAGTCACCCGGTTCGCTGTGCCCAACGTAAAAACTGCCCACCCATCCGACAATCGCCATCAGGATGAAACCACCGACCCACCAGCGCGGCACAGCGTCGGGCGGGCGTTCGCCATCTGACAATAGGGTTGACTGTTGCCAAAGCTGGCTGAGCGGCACAGCGATCGCCAGTGCCAACGCCGGATATAGCGGCAGAATGTACCACGGTAGCTTGGTCGTCATCACCGAAATGACTGCGAGATACCCTCCGCTCCACACCAAGACCAGTTTGGCCCAGCTAAGGGTGCGACTGCGCCAGGCCGTCCGAAATGCGATCGGCACAACCATCGCCCATGGCCAAGCATATTTCAATAACTCCAGCCCGTAGTACCAAGGCGGCCCGGTGTTTTGGTCTACCGAAACCCAAAGACGGCTCAAGGATTGATCCAGGACATGGGTATTTAGAAACGCTGAGCCGTAGTGAAACCATTGCGCGGAGTACCATCCCACCGCCGGTAGACACCCCAACACTAGCCCTGTCCATAAATAGGCAGATGATAGCAGCCTTGGGGAATCCCAAACCCAAAAGCCAAGGACGATCGCTGCCAATGGAACAACAATCATACCTTTAGTCAACATGAGCAGACCGAGGGCGATGCCAATGCCAAATCCCCATCGAGGATCACGCCGCGATCGCAAGGCACACCAAATCAGCAGCACAAAAAAGCACAGCACAGCCCCATCCAGCATCGCCAAACGACCATGACGAGCGATCGGCAGCATCGTCAAATAGACCAATGCGCCCATCACCGCCGGAGTGCGTCCAACAAAAACCTCGCGACCCACTGCAAACAGCAGCGGCACAGACCCAGCCGTCAATATTGCACCGGGCAGGCGGCTTGTCCATTCATTGACCCCGCCCACCCGATACAGCAACGCCATCAGACTATGCATCAGCGTTGGTTTATTAAGATAGGGTTGGTCATAGAGGGTAGGGTAAAGCCAGCGAAGAGTTCCCGGCTCAGCTTGGAAAATCTCACGGGCAACCTGTGCGATCGTTCCCTCATCCCAATCGCGCAGAGGCACTGTCCCTAAATTCCAGGTCAGAACCACCAATGCCGACAAAAGTAACCCAATGACCAACAGTGGCGTTGACCATTGTTCTAAACGCTGTATCCAAACCGGCTGATGACGAACAAGCTCTGGCATAACCCTAGATGCAACTGTTGAAGGTGAGCAATTGTGCCGCAAGCTTTAGCAGACTCTTAATCATAGAGCTGCTGTCTCAAGCGTGTCTCTTTTGTGGTGGTTGCTGAATAGCCGGATGAATGGGAACAACGTTTCCATTTATCCAACTCCATTCATCCCCGGAATCAGCAACGCCCTTTTTTGAACTTCTTTGGGTTGTCTTTACGGGAATGCTACCACCCCAAGTCTTGGACGTACCAGCGATATGACTCAACGTCCATATCTTGGTAGCCTCTATTGGTAAAGATTTTGGGGTGTGTGGGCAACGTCCACACTCCCCAAAATCTTTACATGAATACCACTATCCGTATCTTTAGCCTAGGGGCGCGGCAAGATATAGCAATCCTATTTGGATTGTGAGAAGGATTCCGCAGGAATCCTTCTCA
>CAYSIR010000036.1:0-25061 GCA_964431105.1 uncultured Leptolyngbya sp.
ATTCCGGATAGCGTGTCAGGGAAGTATGTCAAGGTCTTAACCATGTGCCATATAGGTAATGGGTATGGAGTTTCATCTGATGCCGAGCCAATTTACAGTAATTTGATTAATCGTTGGCAAGATAATCAAATATCTCAATTGATTAGGCTGACTCGTGATTCAGAGATTGCCTCGCGTCTTCAATTTACTTCTTGCCAAAATCGTTACCAGAAACTTTCAAGTAGATTAGTTGACCAAGCTACTCACCCCAATGTGAAACTAGCTTTAGAATTTATTAGAGATTTTCCGACTGAAAAGCTAGACAGAATCGGTAATGACTCTCGTTTTCAAACTATATTGAAAACTGTGAAACGTTGAATGAACGTGTCAACTTTATAAACACACTTTAGCTGGAGTGTAAAATGGTTTCCTTAGAATTAATCTCAACATTGAAGGGGCTGAGCCGCTCAGACAAATTCTATATCATGCAGCTTCTAATTTCAGAACTAGCCCAACAGGAAGCAGATTTGATTAAACCTAACCAGGCTTACCCTATATGGTCGCCTTATGACGCCCATGAAGCAGCAGATACGATGTTAAAGGTACTACAAACCGCCAAAGCTCAAGACCATTCGTAATGCTGAGCGGTACCCATTTCTTTCCGATGATCCAACTTTAGGTGAAGCCAGTTTTCGCCCCTACTTATCGTTCACCCTGCTTCACCAACAAGTTTCTGTCCCAGCATCCGCTCTTCTAGATACTGGTGCGAGTGTCAATGTGCTGCCGTACTCAATAGGGGTTGAGCTTGGATATGATTGGGATCGGCAAACAACTGCACTGAGTTTGACAGGAAATCTCGCTCAGTATGAGGCGCGTGTTGTGCTTGCTCAAGCGGTCGTTGGTCAATTTGAGCCTGTGCAACTGGTATTTGCCTGGACACAGGCTACTAATGTACCGCTTATCTTGGATCAGGTGAACTTCTTTATGGAGTTTGATGTTTGCTTCTATCGTTCACAGCTAGAGTTTGCAGTCAGCCCTAAAGCTCTTTCGGGGTAGGTTGATGTTCTTGCCAGCCACCTAACACTGCGTGGCAGCGGACGGACGAAAGCTGCTGGTGCTGAGTTCGAGGTTATCTGCCGCCGCTGCACTTCACCGTTACTCCTCATCCTCAATCACTGCGCTGCGATCGAGCAGGATGAGATTCCGCAATTGTGCAGTATCAAAATCGGTCAGCCAGTTTTCGCCTGTGCCGACGATTTGCTCTGAGAGGGCTTTCTTACTTTCGATAATTTCATGGACACGCTCTTCGAGGGTTCCGGTGCAAACAAATTTGTGAACTTGGACGTTGCGGGTTTGCCCGATGCGGAAGACGCGATCGGTGGCTTGGTTTTCGACGGCGGGATTCCACCAGCGATCGAAATGGAAGACGTGATTGGCGCGAGTTAGGTTCAGTCCAACGCCGCCAGCTTTCAGCGATAGGATAAATAGGCGGGGCGCTTGGGGGTCGTGCTGGAAGCGATCGACCATTGCCTCTCGTTGCTTTTTGGTGGTGCTGCCGTAGAGGAATAGAACTTCTTGATTGAATTGTTGCTCTAGATAAGTTTTCAGCAGTTTGCCCCATTCGGAAAACTGGGTGAAAATCAAGGCGCGATCGCCCTCTGCCATCAGTTCATCTACCATTTCCTGCAGTCGTTGGAGTTTGCCAGATTGCTGAGCTGAAAGGGCTGTTTTTTTCTTGCTCTTGTTCAGCAAAATTGGATGATTACAAACTTGCTTGAGTTTTGTGAGCAGTCCCAGAATCATGCCGTGGCGCTGGATGCCTTCGGCAGATTCGATTTCGGCTAGGGTGCTTTCCACAAGATTTTGGTAGATGCTGGCTTGTTCAGGAGCTAGTCCACAAAATACGTTATTTTCCTGTTTATCGGGTAAGTCTTGGATGATGGTGCGATCGGTTTTGAGCCGCCGCAGGATGAAGGGTTGAACGAGCGATCGCAAGGTTTTCAGTGAATCTGTGTCGCCGTAGCGTTCGATGGGCACCACAAACCGCCGGTGGAAAAAGTTGCGCGGCCCCAGATAGCCGGGATTCAAGAAGTCCATAATCGACCAGAGTTCCGAGAGGCGATTTTCCACAGGCGTTCCGGTCAGGGCAATGCGAAATTGGGCGTTGAGTTCGCGCACGGCTTGGGATTGTTTAGCTTGGGGATTTTTGATGTTTTGGGCTTCATCTAGTACCAATCCCTGCCACGCGACGCGCTTCAAGGTTTTCAAGTCTCGATGCACTAGGGCGTAGCTGGTAATCACCAAATCAACGGCATTGGCGGCATTGGCAAAGGTGACGGACTGCGATCGCTTTTCGCCGTGCTGCACCAAGACCTGCAAACTGGGCGCAAAGCGCTTGACCTCCCGCTCCCAGTTGCCCAGCACCGAGGTCGGGCAGATCAGCAGCGTTGGGTCATCTATCGCATCTTCTTCTTTCAAATGCAGCAGCAGCGCAATGAGCTGAATGGTTTTTCCTAAGCCCATATCGTCCGCAAGGCAAGCCCCCAGTCCCCACTGTTCCAAGAATGCGAGCCAGGATGCGCCACGCTGTTGGTAGGGGCGCAGGCTTCCCTGAAATGTTTGGGGCGTGGGCAGTGGGTCAATGGTTTGGTTACCGGTGGTGAGTGTGGAAATTAGATTATCTAACGCGCCAGAGGTTTCAAAGTTAACGACAGGTAACTTATCGATCATCTGCGTATCGCCGGTTTTGATCCGCAGCACGTCTTCGAGGGAGAGCGATCGCTGGTCTTTGCGGCTTTCAAAAAAGGTTTGGGCTGATTTAATATCCGACGATCGCAACTCTACCCATTCACCATTAATTTCAACAAGCGGCGTACCGAGTGCGACTAGGCGATCGAACTCGGCTTTGGAAATTCGCTGTCCGCCAATGGATAACTCCCACTGAAAATTAAGTAAGCTTTGTAGTCCCAAACGTTTCTTATTTCCCTTGGGCGGATCGGCCTTAATGCTTAGCCCTAGGCGATTAGCAAACCCGTTCTGATTAGCTAAACTAGGCGGTAGCACCACCCCAAGCCCATTTTCCTGAAATCGCCAGGTCTGAACTTTGAGAAAATCATAGACTTGGTTAGGGTTAAGGGGACAACTGCACGGCTGCTGAACATAGAGAGTTGGTTCAATTAACGGATAAAATCGAGACGCTAGCCCCAGCCCAGCTAAAAATGTTTCTTGGGGATTATGGATAATGCGTCCGTTATACACCAGTCGTTCAACCGGATTTTCCCAAATCGTATCGGCATCGACTAAGAACTCTGGATCAATAATAGATTGTAGACAATAATCTAAATGCCAGTTCTTTTCGCCCTCCTCTGGAGTATTCAAGATAAAACAGGTACGAAATGTGGCAGTCTGCTGAGAAAGCTGGTGCTGAACTGGGGCAACCCAAGCATTCAGCACGGTTTCTAGGTTATCTAGCAACAATGGTTCGATTTGAATCGTGCCAATTGCTGTAGAGCGTTCTGCATTGGGCGATCGCTCCTGAGCAACTCCCAGCGCTTGCAGCCATTCCCGCAGCGGCGGGTCTTTAGGAAATTGGTTGGCGGGCAGGGGGCGATTGGCGATCGCCGCTCTGACTTGATGGTTGGTCGCCGTTTGCAAAAAGCTCAGCAGCAGCATCCGAGCATCGGGATAAGCATCGGGTTGTAGAGCGCCATAGCGCTGGCTGATTAAAGGCATCGTGGCGGCAAATTTGGCCAGCCGTTCTTGATCAAGGGCACTGTCGAGCAAGACCTGCCACTCCACCTGGGCCGATTGACTGTCTTGGCGGCTGAAGTGGGGCAAAAATTTCGATCGCGCTAGCAAGTCAAGATGCCACCGCGCTACGTGCGACCAAAACCGCAGATCGCCGCCCATAAATGCCCCCTGCGACTGTAGCCCCAAAGGTAGCGATCGCAACACCGACAGCGCCTCCCCCACGGACAAGTACACCCCACCTACCTGCCAAGGGTAATCAGCGCGATCGCCCGTCTCATCTGCATTGGGATTGACCTCCACCGACAACGGCGGTAGTGGATGCCCATCGGTCATGACGGTGGGCAACGTCACGGGTAGCGATCGCCACCGTTCTAGGAATTCGGGTGTAACCGTCTGGACTTCGATGGTGGCAGTCTGGCGCGATCGGCGGCGACTGGTTGAGGACTCCACCAGCAAAGGGCAAATATCCCAAGTCAGGCCGCGCTGTTGCTGAAGGGTGTGCAGCCATTCAGCCAATTCAACCGGAGCCATCGCAAACGGATGAGTGCGATCGCCCATTTCGGGGATCTCCTCCATCCGTCGCCAAACTTCGCCCCATAGAAAAAAGCATCCTGCCGCTGCTGGGTGGCTCTGCTCAGCGTCCGCCTGGTTCAATGCCGTCCAGTTGGATAGCGCAGAGGGCAGCCAACTACCATATAAAATTGCCATTCAAATCCTACGCCTCGGTTTTCCGTCGCGCTGGGCACTGCATTCCACCACCAAATATCGCAGCGGGTGGCTGTTGCCTCGCGCCCCTGCGGATTCCGATGGTGCGTTGCCACCGATACACTTGAATCATATTTTACAACTCGCGCCTCGGTTCTGATTGCCCAGCCACCGCAGTCGGTCTCATTGTGCCCAGCGGCCACATTCTGAACTCAGGAATGGGACGATCGCACCAGACTAAAGCCCCAAATCGTCTACATCAGAAACGTCGTCTATCGCATCCAGGATCGATTCAGTCCGCGCTCTGCTATTTTCCAGTTCGTCTGAAACCGGACGACGAATCGATCGCAGCGTTGGCCGCATCGATTCGAGCTGGCGCTGGAAATAGGCTTCCCGAAATCCAAGCTGTTGGGCTAGGCGATACCCTTGTTCAAAGGCGGCGATCGCTTCTGAGAACCGACGGCGATCGCGCTCAATTTTGCCAATTCTGTCGTAGGCATCCATCACGCCATAGGTGCTGTATGACTGGCGTTCCACGTCTATCAGCAATCGGTAAGAAAAAATAGCATCATCATAGCGTTCTAGATGCACATACATAGATGCAAGCTGGCGCAGAGCATCCCCTGCATAGCCAAACTGCTGGGTTGTTTGGGCAGCCGTGAGGGATGTTTGATAATTCACGGCAGCCAGTCCGTACCGTGCCAACCGCCGATAGCTATCGGCGATCGCCAGCTTTAGGCGGGCAACTTCCATCACTTGAAGGGGTCGAGTTGCAGTTGGGTTGGCATTGTCCAGCGCGGCTTCCGTGTAAAGCGTAATCAAATTCTCACGGCTGCTGATGGCGAGGTCATGCTGTTCTGCTGCATCATACACGCCAGCCAACCGCTCTAAAATCTCAATTTGCTGGAGCCGATCGCCCGCATTCTCCGCCAGCGCTAGCAGTTCTTGATAGGTCGCTGCGGCACGGTCATACTCAAACCAACTGACATACACTCGCCCCAGGGTAGCCAGCGTTGTCCTCTCCAGTGCGGTATCTTGCCGTTGCCGACTGAGGTCCAAAATTCGACCATAGGCGGCGATCGCGGCCTCTTTTTTGCGCACGGCTTCATAGGTTTGGGCGATCGCCGTCATCAAATCTAGATCCAGCATCATGGTTGAATCAGCCAATATCGACTGCTCTACCACCTCCAGGCGATCGCCCACCGCCCGCACCACATCCGCGCGATCATCCGCCGCTGCGGTTTGCCCGACAAAATTGAGCGCTTCAATTTCATTGCGCCGATCCAAAAATTGCCGATAGCGCAGTTCTCGTACCCATACCTCATAGGCTGCGTTGGCATTTCCAGCCGCATAGAGGGCCGCCCCCGCAGCTCGCTGGGCATCCAGTTGGGCATCCAGTTGGGCGGCTTCATCGGCCGTCAGCGGGCGATCGCCATCCGCAACCTCAGCCGAAACAAACGGCTGCTCGCCGGCTTCGACTTCGGCGTCTAGATCATCGTCTGTAATTGGAGCCAGAAGGGGCACGGGTTGACCAATCGCCACCGTTGCCATCGCCGCTGCCATCGCCGCTGCCATCGTAACGGCGATCGCGATCGCCCTAGCTCGAACCCCAAAAAACAATTGCATAGCGAAAATCCGTATAGCGAACAGAGATAAAATGCGCATACCGAATCAGCCGGCCCATCGTCCATCACAGAAACTAAAAGAAATTTGCCACCCGACAGCCCCCACAACACTGGCCTGTCCGCTGCATCCACTGGCTTGCGTGCGCCCACCCGCACTATAGACGCGATCGCATCGGACAGGTTGCACGGTGTTTCGCTATCCTGCCACAGGAACGAACACAACAGCGATCCAAAGCGACAGCCCAACCCGCGATCGCCCATCCTTGAATGACGAGTCTAAATATGAGATTCTTGAATCATCTCAGCACTTCTGCGATTGCCTAACATCGTCTAAATGACCTCTAAATGACCTCACACCAATTCAGCCATTGACGTTACGATGAGGGATGCTGTTCTGCATTTCAAAATGTGCAGGAACCCTTGAATGATTCAAGCACCGCTTCCTCCTTTCAGCTCTGCTCCTCCCCCATCCGAAGAAATGGCGAGCCGTCGCAACTTAACCATATTTCACTGTGGCTAGTTCAGCGCTGGTTAGCACCATCCATTGAACCACGCAACTTGCTAATGATCACCTAGGTCAATCGCACCCGGATCTCGCACACAGGTCAATGGCACACAGGCGCTTTTGTGCCGCTACCAGGCAACCTCAAAACATCATGCGGATAGCGCACTCACGGGCAAAGCCTGCCCCAAAATGCGCTGTTGATAGCATCTGTCTAAACTCCGGCGGCTAAGCAGCCGTTTTGGGATATAAAAGACAGTGGTTCTCTATCTAAATTGTCTATCTGATGCGGCAACCGGCTACTGCCATCACCGATCTAGTGGCGATCGCTCCCCACTCAGCCCTATCTAGATGACTCTAGATAACCGCTCGCCCAGTCATTTGGCTGCCCGTCGTCCATGCTGAAATGCGGCGACCGTTGCGCACCCTGGTCATCAACCTTGATTTTCGGCTGATATTGTCTGAGGATTGCCCTCAGCCATGGATAATTGATGGTGCGGAGCAGGCTGGAAGATGTATTGTTTATCACTGTCAGTAAGGTCTGGATTAGATGGGTCGCTCTTCTCACACTGCATCAATTCTAAAAGCTAGGACACTAGCTACCTATTGGCTCAGAGAGGTTAACCCAGCGTGAAAGTATTAGTAGTTGGGAATGGCGGACGCGAACACGCCTTAGCTTGGGCACTGTTACAGTCGGATACAGTGCATGAAGTTTTTTGTGTACCGGGAAATGGCGGAACGGCGCAACTAGCCGGATGTCGTAACATTGCCATGTCGGTAGTGGACTTTGAGGGGATCGCCCGCCTATCACTGGTAAATAATGTTGGACTGGTGGTGGTCGGCCCGGAAATACCCCTCGCCCAGGGCATTGCCGATTATTTGCAAAACGAAGGTATTAAAGTTTTTGGCCCTACTCAGGTCGGCGCACAAATCGAGTCCAGCAAAGCGTGGGCGAAGGCGCTGATGGAAACAGCCCAGATTCCTACAGCCGCCTACCAGGTTTTTAGAGACGCAAAACCGGCGATCGCTTTCCTCGAAACGGCGGACATTCCCATCGTCATTAAAGCGGACGGGTTGGCAGCCGGAAAAGGAGTCACGGTAGCCACCACAAAAGCAGAGGCGATCGCTGCCGTAGCTGCCGCCTTTGAGGGCAAGTTTGGCCAAGCAGGGGATCAAGTCGTCATCGAAGACTGTTTAGCTGGGCAAGAAGCCTCTGTACTGGCAATAACCGACGGCATTTCTGTGCGTCCGCTCCTGCCCGCCCAAGACCATAAATGCATCGGGGAAGGAGATACGGGCCCCAATACCGGCGGCATGGGAGCCTATGCTCCAACTCCCATCATCTCCGAGGCAATGATGGATCGGATTCAACGAGAGATTTTGGAACCCGCGATCGCTGCCCTACGAGAACAGGGCATTGACTATCGGGGCGTGTTGTATGCTGGGTTGATGATTACCCCACAAGGCAATCCCAAGGTGATTGAGTTTAACTGTCGCTTTGGTGATCCCGAAACTCAAGCCATTCTGCCCCTGCTTGAAACCCCTCTCGATAAGGTATTGCTCTCCTGCGTTGAACAGCGCCTCTCCCAATTGCCTCCCCTCGACTGGAAACCCGGATTTGCTACCTGTGTCGTCGCGGCGGCTGATGGGTATCCCAATTCTTATACAAAGGGCCATCCCATTACTGGATTACAGGCGGCTCAAGAAACAGAGGCAATGGTGTTTCACGCCGGTACAAAGCTCAGCCAGGGCAGGCTATTGACAGATGGGGGGCGCGTTCTGGGCGTGACCGCTATTGGAGACACTCTACAAGCATCGATCGCACAAACCTATGAAGCGATCGCTCAAATCCAATTTGAAGGAATGTATATCCGATCAGACATTGGGCACCGCATCTTAAATCAGTCTTAGCCCGGTTTTGCAGCGATGGAACCGGGCAGCGAATGGGCAACCAAACAGCAGCCAGAGCAATCCATCTCTCAGGCGATCGGCAGCCAACGCCGTGCCTCCTTCAAAACACTCAAAACCATTGTGCGAAAAAGACTGCCGCTAGTATTGATATGATGGAACTATTTATGTGCTAGGGTTTGTGTCGTTTTACGGTTGATTGCATCCATTACGGCTGACATACCACTATCTTTGTTAGCGTATTCTGCTAGCGTGATAATCACAGATTGAATTTTGCTGTTGTTTCCTTCATGTGACGAACGCCTTGTTTGAATTACTTGGTCAGCTTAGAGAAATTGTTGCCCGCTGGTGGTCAGAGTTTACGCTGCAAACGCGCTTGATGGCAGCCGCGACGCTTGTGGTGTCGCTACTGATGAGCGGGTTGACCTTTTGGGCCGTCAACAGCATTCAGCAAGATGCCCGCCTCAACGACACACGCTTCGGTCGAGACTTGGGCTTACTCCTGGCTAGCAACGCCGCCCCCCTGGTGAGCGAGGGCGATCGCAGCCAGCTAGCTCAATTTTCCCATCGGTTTTACAGCAGCACCACCAGCATTCGATATATGCTCTACGCCGACGAAGATGGCGACATCTTCTTTGGCATTCCTTTCTCAGAATCAGAAGTTCAAAACTCATTGACCATTCAGCGCCGGATGCAGTTGCCGGAAAACTACGCTGAAAACCGCAACAGCCCTATGGTGCGTCAGCATCTCACACCCAACGGCGAGGTGACGGATGTATTTGTACCCCTAGAACACAATGGACAGTATCTCGGCGTGTTGGCGCTGGGGATCAATCCCAACCCAACCGTCGTCACCTCATCACACTTGACCCGTGATGTCACGATCGCAGTCTTCGTCTCAATTTGGGTGATGGTAATTTTGGGAGCCGTATTCAATGCCCTGACCATTACGAAGCCCATCAAAGAACTCTTGGTTGGGGTCAAAAATATTTCTGCTGGTAACTTTAGGCAGCGGATTGACCTGCCCCTTGGCGGTGAATTGGGAGAACTCATCCTAAACTTCAATGAAATGGCGGAGCGGCTGGAGCGCTATGAAGAGCAAAACATTGAGGAGTTGACTGCTGAGAAAGCCAAGCTAGAAACGCTGATGTCTACCATTGCCGATGGGGCTGTGTTGCTAGATGACCAGATGCGGATTGTGTTGGTCAATCCGACCGCTCGCCGAATTTTTGCCTGGGATGAAGAATCGGTTCTGTGTCAACCTGCATTGCACCACCTGCCGCTCTCCGTCAAAACTGAATTGGCCCAACCGCTTTACCAAATTGCGTCAGGCGATTTTTTATCCAACGCATCGGGCGATCGCGAAGGCAGCGAGTATCGCATTTATATTCCTGAACCGGTTAATCGTACAGTCCGGATTTTGCTCAATACCGTGCTGGATCAATCTCGTGCCCATGTTAAAGGCATCGCCATCACCGTTCAGGACATTACTCGCGAGGTGGAACTTAACGAAGCCAAAAGCCAGTTCATCAGCAACGTTTCCCATGAGTTGCGAACGCCCCTGTTCAACATCAAGTCTTTTATTGAAACGCTGCATGAATATGGCGAAGAGTTGACCCATGTGGAGCGCCAGGAATTTTTGGACACGGCTAACCGTGAAACCGATCGCCTGACCCGGCTAGTGAATGATGTCTTGGATCTTTCTCGGTTGGAATCCAGTCGTCGATATCGCTTTGAAGCGATCGAGATCGGTCAACCCATTGAGCAAACCCTGCGCACCTACCAGCTTAATGCCAGGGATAAGGGCATCGAGCTGCTGCAAGAGATTGAGCCAGAACTGCTCCCCGTCATTGGCAACTACGACCTGCTGCTACAGGTTTTTGCCAACTTGGTGGGCAATGCGCTGAAGTTTACAGAGAGCGGCGGCAAAGTCGTGATCCGTGCCTATGAGCTACCTGTTCATGCTCACTATCAAGGCAATCAGTATATACGCATTGAAGTGTCTGACACGGGGATCGGCATTGACCCAGACGATCAACGCGCTATTTTCGATCGCTTCTTCCGGGTTGAGAACCGAGTGCATACCCTAGAAGGCACCGGGTTAGGGCTGTCAATTGTGCGAAACATTATGGAGAAGCATCACACAGCCATTAACTTGGTCAGTGAGGTCAGCATCGGAACGACGTTTTGGTTTGACCTCATGGCCTGCCCAGATGAAGCGCCAATTTTAGAAGATCTAGCCGGTGGCGTACCGACTGCTTCAGCTACAATGACGGCCCTCAGCCCGATGTTACCTGAAGCCTAAGCGCTAGCGCTGTAGCCCGCTGGGAACACTCGGCACCCTGGGAACCGCCGGAGATGCTGGCGCGATCGCATCAGCCGACTGGTTTGGAATATAGCGATCGGCAGTGGGGGCTGATGGGGCAGCGGCAGCGCTCGGCTCATTTTCTAAAATCTCCCCAAACGATTGAGATGGGATAATTTCGCGCACATCTTCACCGCTAGACGAGTCTAGATCGGGGTCGCGAATGCGACCATCGGGCATCACCAAGCCCTCCATTCTTGCTCCTGTAAATAACGCCGGAATGGACATCCGCGCCCCTTCAATGCTGGCATTCGTGAGATTTGAGAAACTCAGGTCTGCGCCATCTAAAATGGCTCCATTCAAAATCGCCCGGCGTAGGTTCGCGCGGCGCAGATTAGTGTTAGAAAGATCCGTTCCCAACAAAAATGCGCCGGGGAGGTAAGCATCGGACAAGTCTCGACCGCTCAGGTCAGCTCCCGACAAGTCGCAGGACGGGCAAGCCCCTGTCTCTAGCAGGCGGTCAACATGATCTTGATTTTGAGCGATCGCAGCCCAGGGCGCAATGACCAATCCACTCAGGGCGATCGCAACTGCTTTCAGTAACATCTTTTCTCCTGACCTTTTCAAACTATCCATTCCACGCCTAGTTGCTCGTGCCGTTCCCGATCAACTGCACTGTCCATCAACCATACCCGATGAATGGGGAATTGATCAGGAAGATAGACGGGACTTCGATGGCGTTGATTTTTTGCGGCGAGTCGATTTACGAGCCGGAACGGTTTCTGGCGGCTCCTTTTCGTGACTAGACTCTAGCGGCGCAGACCCGGCCGTAGGCTCCTCTGTCGCAGTTTGGCGCAGGGATTCTGCAAAGGCGATCGCTTGTGAATCTGTTTTGCCGCCTGCAAGCTGAGCCAGTTCTTCTAGCCGCTGCTGTTCATCGAGTAGCACCACACGCACGACAGTCCGTACATCGTCATCAGCACGGCTAGATTTTTTGGAGCGCGATCGCGCATGGTCTGGGTCCACCACTTCTTTGTTGACCCGCAAATGCAAATCCGCCTTAGCCGCAATAATCGGCTGGTGTGTTACACACAACACCTGGTGATGCTGGCTAAGCTGGTGCAGTTTATCTGCGATCGCTTGGGCTACCCGCCCCGATACCCCAGTGTCAATTTCATCGAACACCATCGTTCCCACCGAATCCACCTGAGAGATGCAGACCTTTAGCGCCAGCAGAAACCGACTCATCTCACCCCCTGATGCAATCTCAGTCAGCGGTTGTAGCGGCTCACCCGGATTAGGACTCAGCATAAACGTGATGCGATCGCTTCCGGCAGCGGTCGGGGCGATCGGAGTAAGGTCTACCCGAAACTGCACTTTCTCCATCGCCAGCGGCTTGAGTTCATTCAGCAACAGGTCTTCCAAACGATGGGCAGCGGCTTGGCGCAAACGGGTCAGCTCTCGGCTAGCGGTCACCAATTTATCCTGCTTGGCTTGATAATCAGCTTCCAACACGTCCAGCGTCTGTCCACCATCGCTGAGCTGTTCAAGGTCGGTTTGCACCTGCTGACCATAGGCGATCGCCTCCTGTAGAGTAGGGCCATACTTGCGGCAAATTTGCTTTAGCTCTGAAATGCGAGCTTCAACCTCTAGTAACCGGGCAGGATCAGCCTCCAGCGTTGCCGCGTAGGCATTCATTTGCCGACCAGCCTCTTCCACCTGAGACAAAGCGCTGCTCACCATTTCTAAAATAGGCTGCACCTGATCGTCATACTCAGCCATATCGCTCAACAGCCCTTCCGCCTTGCCCAACAAATCCGCACAGGCATTCGCCCCATCGTTCTCATAGATAGCTTCGTAAACCGCGTAACTATTTTGCTGAAGTTCAACGCAATGGTTCAGCCGTTGCTGCTCTTGCTGTAAGTTATCTAGCTCCGCCGGATCGCTGAGATTGGCCTCAACCAATTCCCTTGCTTGATACTCAAACAAATCCAGTTGTTGAAGGCGCTGCTGTTCAATTTGTCGGCGCTTTTCTAGAGCTTTCAGGGCATCTTGGGCTGTTTGATAGCGATCGCTCACCACCTGCTTTTGCTGCAGTAGCTCGGCTCCGCCAAACCCGTCCAGCCAGTCCCGCTGCAAATTGGCCTGCCTCAGTTGCACCGTTTGTCCTTGAGCCGTAATTTCGACCAGGTGCGCCCGTAGGGATTGCATCTGCTGTTTGTTCATCACCACGCCATTCACGCGCGATCGACTGCGAACGCCCCCCCGCGATGCGGTCAGCTCCCGGCTACAGACCAGTGAGAGTTCATCAATTAAATCAACATCCTGCTCAGCCAGCCAGCGCATCAGCGATGGGTTAAGGTCAAACGTTGCTTCCACCAACGCCCGCGCCGAACCAGACCGCACAATGCGACTACTCACCTTGCCGCCCAGAGCCGCATCCAGCGCATCCAAAATGATGGACTTACCGGCACCCGTCTCACCGGTCATCACATTTAGACCGGCCGCAAAATCTAGCGTTAATGAATCAACTAGGGCGAAATTTTCAACTTGCAGAGACGTTAGCATAAGACTACCTGGTATCGTGCGGTTTCGTATGAGCAGTCGGCTATCAATACGAATACACTCGTTCTAACTAAAATCTACACTTAGTACCCAGGTACTACAAGGATTTTTACAACAGGATTTCTGATGGGTCGTGAACTGACAATCTAGGCAATCCATGGGCAATCTAAGAGGGCGGTATAGCCAAAAATTGGACGCGGGGGATTTCTCTCTTGCGAGACATACCGTGACTAAGGCGATAGTTGTTACAATGCTTAACGTATAGGGCAAGTCAAATGCTGGTGACGGCGTGCCGCGCCGTTTTGACATCAGAGCCAACTGTTTTTTAATGCCTCAACACCCTTCATTCTGGACAAATGTTATGCAGACCGCTTCTTCTCCGACTGATGCCAATCGCCGTTCTACCCAAACGGTGACGGTTGATAGTCAGTCTGTTGTTGAGCTTAAACATCGTCCGAAGCCTTCTCCGAAGCCTTCATTGAATCATTTACCGCCTCAGCTTTCAGATGTCATTGCATCGGATGCGCCGGATGAAGAGATTCGCTACGACCCGGATGCGATCGCAGATTATTACCGGGGTCAATGGTGGTTAGTGATTCGTCGCATTTTTGCGATCGTGCTGCCGTTTGTGTCCTTTGGGCTGGGGCTATGGTGGGATCGGCTTCGGGGGCGCGCCATAGAAAACCAGCGGCGGCGAGCCGTTCAGCTTCGGGAAATGTTGACCCAGCTCGGCCCTGCTTACATCAAAGTTGGGCAAGCCTTGTCCACCCGCCCAGACCTTGTACCGCCCAATTATTTAGACGAGTTGACGCAACTTCAGGATCAACTCCCGCCATTCCCAAACGAGGTAGCCTTTCAGTTTATTGAAGAGGAACTGGGCGATCGCCCCGAAAATATTTACGCCGAAATTTCTGATCATCCCGTTGCCGCAGCGTCGCTCGGTCAGGTATACAAAGCCCGTCTCAAAACCGGGGAGCAGGTTGCCGTTAAGGTACAGCGTCCGGGATTGGCTCGACGCATCACCCTAGATCTCTACATTCTGCGTCGGTTAGCAGCCTTCGCTACCAACAACATCGACATGGTTCGCAGTGACCTTGTCGGCATCATGGATGAGTTTGGCAGCCGCATTTTTGAGGAAATGGACTACACCCAAGAAGGGCGCAATGCGGAACGGTTTGCCAAGCTGTATGGGCAAATGAAAGACATCTATGTGCCTAGCATCTACTGGGAATACACGCAGCGGCGGGTCTTGACCATGGAATGGATCGTTGGCACAAAGCTGACGCAGGCGGAAGCCATCCGAGAGCAAGGCATTGATGCAGCATATTTGGTGGAAGTTGGGGTGCAGTGTTCTCTACGGCAGTTGTTAGAGCATGGATTCTTTCATGCTGATCCCCATCCAGGCAACCTATTCGCCACACCGGAAGGGAAGCTGGCGTACCTCGACTTTGGTATGATGAGCGAGGTCAAGACCTACCAGCGCTACGGGCTGATTGAGGCGGTTGTACATCTGGTCAATCGTGATTTTGAGGGGCTGGCGCAGGATTACATCAAGCTTGAGTTTTTGTCGCCTGATACGGATCTAACGCCCATTATTCCAGCCTTTGCGGATGTGTTTACCGATGCGCTCAGCGCCAGCGTAGCGGAAATGAATTTTAAGAGCATTACCGATCAGCTATCTGCGTTGATGTATGAGTACCCGTTCCAGGTTCCGGCTTACTATGCCCTGATTATTCGATCGCTGGTAACGCTGGAGGGGATTGCTATTAATATTGACCCCAACTTCAAAGTTTTGAGCAAAGCCTATCCCTACGTGGCGAAGCGGTTGCTGACGGATCAGTCTCCAGAGTTGCGATCGTCGCTACAGGATTTGCTATTCAAGGACGGAGATTTTCGCTGGAACCGTCTCGAAAATTTATTGCGGAATGCAAAAAGCAGTCCAGATGATGATTTCGATAATGTGCTAAGCCAAACGGTTGAGTTTTTATTCTCGGAACGTGGGGCATTTATTCGCGATCGCATTTCATCGGAACTGGTTAACATTCTGGATAATCTAGGTCGCACAGCCCTCGATCGCACGACGGCCACCCTACGGCAGTGGATTGGTCTGAAGGAGCAATCCACGGCTGTGACAGAACCCCATCGCCAATCGGCTGAACTAGAGCACATAATACGCATCGTCAGTCTTTTGCGGGATACGTCCGGATTCAATCCGATGCAGGTTGCCGAGGTGCTGACCAAAGTGGTGGTCAAGCCTGAACTGCATCAGATGGGGCAGCAGATTGCCGGTGAATTGATCCAACGCACGATCGCTCGTTTGATTCGTGAGATGATGCTGGACGATCCTCAGAAGGAGGATTCGCCTGCCTCTCAGACGCGATCGCTCCCTGCGGCTGGGTCATAGGCTCAACCGGTCGCGTCAGCAATTTGTGCGCGGCATTGCCCTAGAAGCTGCTGTTGGATTTCAAGCTCTTTCCCTAGGCGAAAGGACATGAGACTAACTCTTTTAGATAGCCACCTCTGGTGGGCTAGCGTCGGTTGGCCGATGCCGACCAGTTTCTAGAATGCATGGATCGTGTGTCGATTGTGCATCTTAGCAGGCTGATGACTGCTGCCCGTCGCTTTGGTCAGCCCTCAACTGAGCCGCGATCGCTTCTAGGCGCTCCTTGTCCTGCTGTAAATTTTTTTCAAGCTCATGAATTTGGTCGCGTCGAGCCTCCATTTCGAGCGCCCGTCGGCCCAGTTCTTGGCTTCGTAGCGTTAGGGATTGCCGCCACTGTTCTGCTCGATCCACCTCCTCTTGCAGCGCTTTGGGAGCCAGCCCCGTGCTGAGATAATCACTCACCAAATTGAGTACCCACGGCAGAGCCGCTTCGACGTGCTGAACAGTAGTGCCATCCGCTACGTCAACCAGCACCAGCGAATCATGGTGATAGTTGGAGCGATCGCCTGCCGTCCATTCAATTTCAGTTGGTTTGGAAAGCACAGCCCAGGTATGCTCTGCCTTTTGCACGGCGAGCAGGCGCAACGTGGCAGATTCGCTATGTTCACCGTGCTGAACCTGAGCTAAATGTCGCATGTTGACCTAAGCAACCATAAGTGGGCATTCAAACGATGCAAAGTCTATCTTCTTATAGCCTGTTTCCATAGCCGATGAAAGTCCAGTAATCTGCCAACGCTGTGATGAACCAAACTTGGATTAACGGTAACAGTGAACAGATACCGGCTTCTCTCCTATCGCAATGACAGCCGGACGAAGGCCACATAAGACGTGCCACCATAATCTTCAGGCAACCTGGAGAAAATCATGGTCAACAGGGCTAAAATTTGTTGCGCTCAAACTGAATGGCAAACCGTCAATGCTCATTGAGACATGACTGGAATGACACTTGGATGCCTAACTGATGATGCTAGAGACGGCTAAGGCGATCGCGCAGAATCTCGGCTTGGGTATTCGCTTCGGCGAGTGAGTCTCGCGCAGACTGCACCACTGCCTCCGGTGCTTTTTCAACAAAGCTAGGGTTGTCAAGGCGCTGGGTGAGTGAACCCACGTCTGCTTCCACCTTGCCCAAATCCTTCTCAATCTTAGCTTTTAAGGCATCAACATCGACCACACCCGTCAGCGGAATTAACACTTGAACCGTTCCGACCACGCCAGCAAAGAGCTGTAGCTTGGGGCGATCGCCCGTCTCGGTCGGAGATTGTTCCGATAAGGGTTCCTCAAGGTCAGCCGACGAAGACATCTCCGAGGCTTCAGCCGCAACGACCTCTGGGAAAGCCTCTGCTGTGTCAACGGCATTGATTGTATCAAGGGGATTGGGCGATCGCGTTGCCATCATGCCTGTTTCAGCCGTTTCCCGCAGCCGTAGCCCAAGCTGCTGAACCAACCGCGACCAGGCCTGAGCCAGCCTATCACGCTCATTAACTCGCAGGAGATATCGATAGACAAACCAAAGGGAATAGCTAAAACCAACCAACTTAAGCAGCGGCGACACCAGCAGCAAACTGTCGATCGCCCCCAGAACCGCCAGCAACAACCGGGCCGCAACCAGCAGGATTAACAAAACACCCAACACAATGGCTGACTTCTGGTATTGACTGAGTTCAAAACCATCCTCGCGGTCAGACGCCATTGCAGTTGCCCGTGACGTCACCATTGCAGTCGCCGCTGCGCGAGCAGGGATCGGTTCATCCACCGGAGCGGCCGCCTCCACAGTGCTAAGTTCAGACGTGCTATCCGGCTCATTCGTCGATTCTGGCTCATCCATAGCGTCCGGGGATGGAGCCGTCACCGTTGCCGTCACCGCTGCTTCGAGAGCCGTCGCTTCATCCCCCGGTTGCCCTACGATCAGTTGTTCAACCTTGGCCAAGTCTTGAATGTAGACTGCACCGTCCTGAAGAATGTCCCGTTCGTCTACATTTTCGCTCAGGAGTAGAGTCGTGATGGTAGTGCCGGGCTTGATGCCAGCCTCTGCCCGCAAGTTGCGAACGGTGCGAATTGCACCAATTATTAGGTCAAACTGCTGTTCGAGGGTAGTATTGATGCGCTGCTCATCGACTGAGGGATAGGCCTGCACCGCTAGAAACTGATCGTCACCGACCTGGCTCAGCGTATGCCAAATCTCCTCGGTAATGTGCGGCATGAACGGATGCAGCAATTTAAGGATACCGTCTAGCACGTAGCCCAAGGTTTGTTGGGTAACGTGCCGGGCCACACCCTCGCCCTGGAGCCGTGATTTGGCTAGCTCGATGTACCAGTCACAGAAATCACCCCAGATAAACTCATACAATGCCTTCGCCGCTTCGCCCAAACCGTAGCGATCGATGTCATCGCGACAGGTGCGCACCACGCGATGAAACCGAGATAAAATCCAGCGATCGCTCAGATCGGCATCAGCCATACTGGGCACACCCAATGCCGCTGGGGTTTGCCCGTCCAAATTCATCATGACAAACCGGGCCGCATTCCAGAGCTTATTAGCAAAATTGCGAGATGCTTCAACCGACACCGACTCATCGGTTTTGCGATTGTACTCCAGCCGAATATCTTGCCCTGCCCCCGCCACTTCACGAATCAGGGTGTAGCGCAGGGCATCCGTGCCGTACTTGTTGATCAAAATCAGCGGGTCAATGCCGTTATTGGCTGACTTTGACATTTTCTTATTATTTTCGTCCCGTACCAATCCGTGAATATAAACAGTTTTGAACGGCATTGGACCCATGAAATGCCTAGCCATCATGGTCATGCGGGCTACCCAAAAGAAAATAATGTCAAATCCTGTCACCAGCGTAGTGGTGGGATAGTAGCGCTCCAAGTCGGGCGTGTCGTCTGGCCAGCCCATGGTCGAAAAGGGCCACAGCCCCGATGAAAACCAAGTATCCAGTACGTCGGGGTCTTGTTGCAGTTGCACATCTGGGCCGAATTGCTCCCGGGCCTTTTCCCAGGCTTCGGCTTCCGTGCGCACCACAATCACCGGGGTTAAATCAGTAATCTGCCCATTGGTTTCGCTGACGGCATACCAGGCTGGAATCTGATGCCCCCACCACAGTTGCCGTGAAATGCACCAATCGCGCAGGTTGACCAACCAATCGCGGTAGACCTTTGTCCAGCGTTCGGGAACAAAGGTGGGTTCATGGTGATGATCTAAAGATTCAAGTGTGCGATCGGCCAGCGGACGAATTTTGACGAACCACTGGGTTGAAAGGAGCGGTTCAACTGGCACTTTACCGCGATCGCTGTAGGGAACTGTGTGTCGATAGTCCTCAACGCGAACCAGCGCGCCCTCTTGGTCTAGGCGCTGCACGACATTTTTCCGAGCCACAAAGCGATCTTGACCTTGGAAGTCTCCCGCCTGAGCATTCAGCGTGCCATCGGGGTTCATGATGGTGATGAAGTCCAGGTCGTGGCGTTTGCCCATTTCAAAGTCATTGGGGTCATGGGCTGGCGTCACTTTCACACAGCCCGTGCCGAAGGTCATATCCACATAGTCATCGGCAATAATTGGGATTTGGCGACCCACAATCGGTAGTGTCAGCGATCGCCCTACCAAATGGCGGTAGCGATCGTCATTTGGGTTCACCGCCACCGCCGTATCGCCCAGCATGGTTTCCGGACGAGTCGTGGCCACCTCCAGGTAGCCGGAGCCGTCCGTCAACGGATAGCGAAAATGCCAAAGGTTGCCATCAACTTCCTTGCTTTCAACTTCCAAATCCGAAACCGCCGACTGACTGGCCGGACACCAGTTCACCAGGTACTTACCGCGATAAATTAGCCCTTCTTTGTAAAGCCGATGGAACGCTTCAACAACCGCCTTAGAAAGCCCTTCATCCATAGTGAACCGTTCTCGCGACCAGTCCACCGAAACCCCTAATCGCCGCAACTGACCGACAATTGTGCCGCCAGACTCTTCTTTCCATTGCCAAGCGCGTTCGAGGAAGGCACTACGCCCAACATCATCACGGCTTTTGCCTTCTGCCCGAAGCTGACGCTCTAGAATGGTCTGGACTGCAATGCTGGCGTGATCTGTTCCCGGTAGCCACAGGGTATTTTTGCCGAGCATCCGATGGTAGCGCACCAATGTATCAATCAGTGCATTTTCAAAGGCGTGACCCATGTGCAGGCGGCCGGTGACATTGGGTGGCGGAATCACCACAGAGTAGGCTTCCCCATCTCGCCTGGGATCAGCTTTGAAGACATGGTTGCTTTCCCAAGCGGTTTGCCATCGGGCTTCAGTAGCAGACGGGTCGTATTGCTTCGGAAGTTCGTTTAAGGCTGGAGTCGTTGCAGTCATTGAGGGAAGACGATAAGGGTGCAAGCAGGCTAGTGGGCGCAGTCGCTCTATTTCATGACTCTCTCACGGATTACCACTCGCGTGAGTGAGCCATGGAACTCGGCTGGAACAGTGAGCGATCGCGCCCGACAGCATGACATACCGGATCAAGCTAATGCATTCAGGATAGTGCAGCGGCTTCTAGCTTCACTGATTTTGCCAGAGCCGCGACACAGCCGGACAGTTATGGGCGATCGCGACATCAAACCGGTTCAGCGTCAATCACGAGCGCAAACCATCACCGAACAGTTACCTAAGATTTTGCCACGTCATCCTCCCAGTGGTGCAGTGAACTCCGGTGAATCCCGCAGGAATCTCAGAAAATAGTTGGCGACAGGTAGCGATCGCAGGCTGCATCCCAAATGCACAATCCAGAAAAACGTGAAGAACACGGCGGCCCCGCCTATTTTGGGGGCTAGGGAATGAAGAACAAGCGTCTTTAGAAAAGAATGCACCCGTTTCAGACTTAGGTGATAGCCCCTAGGCGGCGAGAACAACCTTGAAAGAGTATAAAATTTCAAAAGTAAAGCAGTTAGAGTGGCTTAAAGATCAAGTACGGATTACCCTACAAAATCCATTAAATGGTTACGTCTGCATCAGACGAGCGCACTGCATCGTCGATACAGTGCCTTTAACCAATTGATCAGGCGGCTGATGGCATGAATCGCCATCAGCGCGGACAATTTTTATACCCGGACGAATCAACCCCTCAGTCGAGCGCCGCCGTCTACAGCGGAAACCGAATCTCGGCGTGCCGTTGGTTCTCTTGTTTAAGACTGATCGTAAAGGACATATCCGATGAAATATACCTTTGAATTGCTGGGAGTCTCTCCAATCCTGATGTTCTTCAACCATCAACATCAGCAACCCGATGAGCAAGGAGCGGCCTACGTTGGGTCGTATCACTGTACGCTAGATGCCGTTTTGGAATCGATCGCACCTGTGCCGCCGCGCCGAGGATGGAATATGGATTCTGTGGTGGATACAGTGATTCAGTTCTGGGTTAACAATGCTGAACAGGTGAAGCACTGGCGATCGCGCCTAGAAAGTGCCGATGGGCAAAGCATCGTTGTGGCGAGGATAGCGGATGTGCAGTCGCTGCGATCAGAATTTGAGACGCTGCTGCGCGATTGAGTCGGGGCAACGGTGAGTCGGGGCGATCGCTAACCACCACTGACCGGCGGAATCAAAACCACCTCGTCTCCATCACTGAGCGGGGTGGTAGGTTCTACAAATTGGAGATTGACCCCAAAGCGGGTGAGGTCACGCCATTGGCTCAGTTCAGGATGTTCAGCAATGAGGCGATCGCATAGGTCGGCAACCGTTGTTCCACTCGGTACGCGGAGCATCAGTTCAGGCTGCTGATAGGCATCTTGATAGGCGGCAAAGAGCTTCAGCGTGACAGTAATAACAGTAATAGAGGACATAGGCGATCGCACACAGCATCACAACAAAAACATCGCGGCTTTCCCAGGAGTTTCTAAATCGGCGGCAACCGCACTCTTGCCCTGCAAAGCAGCGCCTTACACTATTATCTATCAGCCTTGTAAGGAGTGGAGCGGCCGAAGAGCGCATCCAGCACGGCTAGGGATTGCTCAAATGATTGTCGTCCACGCTGGATTGCTTGACGCTTGCGGCGTAGTGTTGGCGATGCGGCGGCGGGCTGAGGCTGGGGCAAGTCAGTATGACTGACCCTGTTTCCAGAATGCGAATGAGAGGATCGGTGACGCAACATACGAACTCCTTGGGCAGATGAAAACTGATGCGGCCATCATCCCGGATACCGTTATGGGCCGCAGTGATGTCTACAGCCGTTCTTCGGTGAAGCGATCGCTCTATCCGTGTGAAATGAATCGCCTCATGATGTGCAGTAGCGCAACCATGACAGTGACACTCTAAGGGTAAGACGTGTGATTTGGCTCACATTGCTTCGCCCCCTCAAGCAATTGCCTACGGTGCCAGCGTCCGTCGTGTCGCATCGGTTGTCATAAAAGCGCAGCCCTGCGGGACTTCAAAGAAATACGGCAGGGCTGGAAGCGTAGTTAGGAGGTACTTGCCTAAAAAAATAGCTGCAAAATTTTAATTCGTTGGTAGTTTTAATAAGTTCTTAACTCTCGAAGGCTCAACCGTTCATGAAACCGAGCGATCGCTAGCCGTGTAGGGCAAAGCTGAAACCGCATTAGCTCTCAGCCCAATTACTGGCGTGTCAGAAATTCAACGCGCGGAATTAGCGCATCATTGACCATGCCAATGCCGGTATAGCCCCAGCGATTCATAACGCCTGATAGCTGGCTCCCTGCTACTGATTCCACGGTAAAGCGATCGGCAATGTCGGCTGCATGGGTGTTGAGGTAAATGAGAGCATCCGCGTGTTCCTTAAACATCAGTAAATAGGTGGAGACTGGGCGATCGCTCGCCTTAGTTGCCCCAGAGCGATCGCGGGCTGTCAAATACTGACCATCCATTTTAGAGCGCACCAGGTAATACGTTTGAGACGCAATCATAGGCAGAGAGTGAGTCCATCCAAGTCATCGGGTCGGTGTTGATTATTATGGATGGCGAATGAACCGATTGTGGGCTGAATTCACGAATCTTGAGGGGCGATCGCGGTTATGGCGCTAAGCCAAAATCCCAGGTTCCAACCCAAATGGCTGCTGCCATGGAAACAACGGTGAGTAACCCTGTTACCCGTGAGTCTCGTCCGTTTTTCCGCATCCTGCTCGCACCCCATTCATGCCCTACCCGCGACACGCCAATTTATGGCGGTATGACACGGGCAGCGCCGCTTTGCGACCATCCTAAGCCATACGGGTTGGTCAAGGGATAACGTCGGCATAACGTTGCGCCCTGAAGAACTTGCTATGCTGTCGTAGGTTAATCTCAGGCGGATCACGTTTCGGCTGAGCCTGCCTTTCCCTGTCATTGCCGTCATGAGGAGGACGCACCGGTGGCAAAACGAAAACCTGTCCTGTTTTTAACAGTGGGAACTGCGATCGCCTTCATCACCGGAGGCGCTGTCGCCTACTGGTGGCTCAATCGTGCAGGTGGGCCGCAGCATACCGTTGAATTGCCCGTTGGCATTGAGGTGATTCCTCAAAATGCGTTGATGACGCTATCCTTTTCAACCGACCCGCAGCAGTGGCAGACCCTACGGCGATTTGGCACGGAACAAACCCAGCCACAGGTGGATCAAATGCTGGCCCAGTGGCGCGATCGCTGGTTATCCGAAAATAATCTGGATTTCCAGCGAGATATTCAGCCGTGGGTTGGGTCGGAGATGACCATCGCCGTTCTACCCAACAGTGCAGACGGGGTTGCAACAGCGGAGCCAACCGCCGCCCTGGTGACTGACCGTTTCCCTGAGTCTCCCGAATCTCCCGAATCTCCCGAATTTCCTGGAGATAATTCCCCTGGAATCGCACCGATCGCTCCTCCCGATGGCGCACTACCGCTAGACAGACAGCCCACCGATGATCAAACCCTAGTCGCCATTTTGCCCATCGCCGATCCACTGCAAGCGCAGCAAACTTTGGAAACCGCGCTGGATGACTTGGAACAGGGTCAGGAGCAGGTATACGAAGGCATTACCATCCAAGAATTAACGAATTCAGATGGGCAAACCTATGCAACAGCCGTGTTTAATAATCGCTTTGTGGCGATCGCCCCAGAATCGGTTCACTTGCGACAGATGATTGATGCCTATCAAGCCAATACGGCAATAGATGAGTTAGAAGGATACACGGAGGCCCTACAGCAAACCTTCACCGATGCTGCCTTTATGCGGCTGTATGTCAATGTTCCCGCTGCCCAAGCCCTAGCCGCTGAAGGCACCGGCCCTGTTCCATCATCAGGACTGCTGCCGTTTAACCAAAATCAAGGATTGGCGGCAACAATCACCCTGGAAGATGAGGGCATTCGTTTCAAAACGGTGACTTGGCGGGAACCTGACCCCGATGCCCCAGCGATCGCCAACCCAACGACGGCGATCGCCAGTGTGTTGCCCGACACGACGCTGATGATGGTGTCGGGGAGCAACCTAACCCGAATGTGGACGCAATATAACCAACCCGATGCGATAACCCCCGACCCAGCTAGCTTGCTCCATCCCGACAACATTCGCCAAGGTCTACAAAGCGTTTTAGGGATTGATATTGAGCAAGATTTACTGCCATGGATGACAGGCGAGTTTGCGGTCGGGCTGATTCCAATTTCCGACGATACAGCGCCGAATGGCACGGGAATGGGTGCATTGCTGCTGCTGCAAGCGAGCGACCGCGACCAGGCTGAGCGATCGCTGGATGATTTGGATGATGTGATGGGCAGTCGGCACGGGTTTGAGGTGAGCCAAGATACCCTAGATGGCAATCCGGTAACGATTTGGACACAGCCCTTTTCAGGACTGACGGTTGTGCGCGGCTGGCTAGAGGGCGATCGCGCCTTTCTGGCATTACGCGCCCCGGTTGCTGATACGGTCATTCCAACACCGGCGAATACACTCACCGAGACGGCTTTATATCAAACGATAACGGCGCAAAATCCTGAAACCACTGGGCAGTTTTTTGTGGATTTGAAGCAACTCACAGACCCACAGGCCAATGTCCCCATCCCCTTACTGCCAAATGACTATGCGGACTATACGGCCGCCATTCGGGCAATCGGGGTGACGACGCGATCGCACACCGCCCAAAGCACGCTGTATGAGGTTTTTGTCGCCCTCGAAAAAGCCGGAAATCCTGGTACATTGCCCGATGTATCAACAGAGGAGATGCCAACACCTGACGACGAACTCACCGATGCTGATACCATCGAAGAGAACCCGAGACCATAGGGCGATGAGTTTTACGAGTAGCAGGCGTAAAGCCCCCGCGTTTCAACCGGGGGATATAAGCGCA
>CAYSIR010000037.1:0-24602 GCA_964431105.1 uncultured Leptolyngbya sp.
CCAAGCGATCGTAATTTCATCCAGACCGCCCGCGCCCCCCGCACCCGCCGCGCCGCTACCCGTTCCCCAAGCCATCAGCACCGTTCCCGTTCAGGCTGCCCCACTGCCGCCCGTGGCTGTAGATGAAAACCCAGCGATCGCCGATGACCCCGTTGCGGTTGCCCCAGCGCCCTCTAGTCGTCTAGCGGATACCATCGAGATTATGGGCGTAGTGGATGCAGGCGGACAAATTAGCATCATTCTGCGCGTGCCCAACGAACGCACCAGTCGCTACGTCCGAGTGGGTGAATATTTAGCCAATGGGCAGGTACTCGTCAAACGAGTGGATATGCAGTCTGGCGGTGAACCCATCGTGATTTTAGAACAGGATGGCATGGAGATTCCTCGCTATGTTAGCGGCGCAACCCTAGGTTAACAGCAGTATTCACGCCCCCTTCCTTGCCCTATCCATGACGCAAATCTAGCTGAAATCCGCCGTCTTCGGTTCAAAAACAAGGACTCTGAGTAACCGCTAGAAGGGTTGTGAGGCAAAAGGTCTGGCGACGTTTGCGTAATGTAGCGTCCTGGCAACAGCCAGTGCAGACAGGGCGCGATCGGGCATACAGATTTGATTGCACTGTGTTGCTAAAGTAGACCAGTGCTGGAAGATCGCGATAAGCTTTTGACAGTTGGGTGTAGGTGGCTGACAGGTTTTATTCGGATCGATCAGCCGCGATCGCACCCTAACCCACAACGGTTCAGATATATTCGGATAGCCTTCCATTCGTGATGCACAAGCGATCGCAGTCCCCTACCTGAGTTGAGGCTCCTCTTCCCCCGCATTCCCGCGCGGACAAAGAGTACCATCCTTAGCGCCGCCCTGATTGCCAGACCGCACGAATCACTACCGAATCTCCGTCAGAACCCAGTTGTGGGAGTCCTGTCGCCATACCACCGTGCCCATGACAGAATCGATGCCAAAACGGACTACGGGCTTCCTCGGACTATCCTCCCGTTCCCGACATCGTGCGCCGCGTCCCTTGCACTATCAAGACACCTACATCTGCCCAGCCTGTCGGCATGGCCACATCCAGCAACTTACCCTGATGGATGCATTCTCCTGTAACTTTTGCCGACACATTTTTAGTGCAGACTTATCCGAGCAAACCATCCACATCGCCGACAGTACCCAACCCATGTCTTGGAAATGGACAGGGCAACGCTGGCAGGCTACCCATCAGAAAGACTCGAAGATCACGCCGCTGATTTGGGGCATTGGTTCAGTCCTCGTCTTACTACCATCATTTCTTATCTGGCTTTCTTGCCAACTTTTTCCGCCCCTGCCCGGCAGCCAGTTGGCTTGGTTCCCCTTATTTTGGGCAGGGATGACCCTATTATTTCACCTTACTATGGTAGGCTGGCTCTTAGCGGAGTATTACCAATTGCCGCTTTATGTATCTAGTAAAATTAAATTGCGGCAAGCTGGCGAGTTTCTGTTGCGGATTCGATCCTGAATATGGCAATAACTTTCTCAAATCAAGCCGATGCATCTTATCTCAGTAACCTGAGTCATGCACAGCTTCTAGCCCGTAAGGAACATGGGTTTTTATCTGCAAGGTCTGAGTAGTGTTTCTATTCGACACCGCCTTGATGCAGACGAAATAAGGCAGGTTAGCAGGCACGGTGATGGCGATCGGGGATGCTGTTATTTAGAACATTGCGCACATTAGGTAATAACCATCGTTTCGATCGCATCCTGTAATGTTTGAGTCAGTTGGGTAATGGCGGATCGGCGACTGGTGCTGTACTCCTCCAAGCGATCGCTCACACAAATCGGTTCTCCAACGGTAATGCAAACCTGTTGCCGACCGAGACAAGGTAATTTAGCTGTGCGATCGCCCTTGATGCGGGCAATGGTTTTCCAAGCCAGCAGCAGCGTATCGGCAAAGCGCTCAACGGTAGGCTTTTCGTAGACGTAGTGCCCGGTCACGCTGGCAAAGTCTTCCACGAGCCGCATGTGCCATAGCCGTAAATCCGCTTCTTCGGCGATGCGATCGGCGAGTCCCTGTTCGATGGGAACGAGGTTAGATAACTGTAAGTCATCGCGATAGATTCGCTCCCAGGCGGCTTGCTCGACGCGACGACAGCGATCGATCACCGTACCGTTGGGCTTAAGTTGAAAAAACTGTTCGGCGACCGTCAGCGATGTATCCATCAGGTTTTGCAGCCGCTCCGCAAAGTTCTCATGGGCGATCGCCTCTAGTGGGGTTGACTTATTCTTAGCTTGGCTGGCTAACACATCTGCAAGTTCGTCGGGCAGAGCATTTTGATAAAACCGGATATAATAACGCTCCATCTGCACCAGCAAATGCCCACCCAAGCGATACAGCCGTCGATAGAGCCAATCGCGCTGGGCATCGGTGGGATCTACGCTATTGCGTAACGGCGGTAAATCAGTGGCGATCGCTACCGGTTCTAATCCACAGTCGGTTTCCAGTTGGTGCAACAGTTTATCCAGTTCGGCCCAGGGTGCTGTAGTGAAGCGATATTGAATTCCCAGCGGCAAAATGTACACCCGTTCGGGGCGATCGCGCTTTTTCATATCTTCGGCACACCAAAAGCCAAACTGCGCGATGCCGGGTTCCAGCGGGCTAACCAGTTCGTTATGCCCGTTCGTGCCGCCTTCTGGGGCGGCCGCCATGGGAAACGCACCATTGGCAAATAAAGTACGGATCGAGCGCAAGCCAGGGCGATCGAGACCACCGCGCCGAATGGGGGTGCCGCCTAGCTTGGACATCAGCCAGCCGACAGTGCGCCCAGCCCAGAGGGGAATGCCGCGATCATAGATAAAATGGAGGTGCGGAATGCCCCGGAGCGGAATCTGGTGCTGACGGGCGATCGCGGGTAGGTGATGCCAAAACAAATCGGCAATGCAGGGCGGATCGCTAGTACCGGGATGCCGAAACGCCACCATAAACCGGGCATTGCCAGACTGAAATTGTTGGTAGAGTCGCGCTAGGGTTTCGCCGTTGCGAATATCCACTTGGTCGATGTTGAGTCGCCATCGCAGCCAGAACGGCAGGAGCGATCGCGCGAATCGATGCACCCACGGGGTATAGGACGGTTTAACAAATTTGAGCGGCGGCTGAACTTCGGTGACAAAATTGGACAAAACAACCCTCCTCCCGCGCAGGGGATATGATTAGGCGTTGATGTCCAGAATACCCATCATTCCCTTGTCTTCATGATCCAATATGTGACAGTGGTAGACTGTCCTACCGGCAAACTGCCAGAAAGGAACCCGAATCCGCACAGTTTCCTGAAAGGCGACCAGCGTCGTATCTTTCCAGGCGCGATAGGGTTCGGGCACACCATTCCGGCTGATCACCTGAAAGTGATTGACGTGAATATGGAAGGGATGATCCATGCCGCCGGTATTGCGAATTTCCCACTCCTCTACATCGCCCAGGTTCACCGCCGTATCCACACGGGAATGGTCAAAGGCGTGACCGTTAATCAAAAACAGCATATCCATACCCCTCCTGCCGCCCATGCCGCTGTGCCCGTTCTGCTGTGCCATGCCATGGTTGAGGTCAAAGGTGCGGGTGCGGACGGGTTCTGGCAGCGGATCGATGGGAATTAAGGCAGTGGGCAGACGGTTGGGTTGGCGATCGCCATAGGTCAAGGTGGCCAACACATCCGGTTCCGTGCCAATGGTTTCATCGCCCGCCATGCCGCGCATCATCGTAAACAAGCCGCGATCGTAGGGCAGGTTCAGAAGTTCATACTCGCCCGGTTCGGCATTTCCCTGAATGAGTACCTCCGCCCGTTCACCAGGTGTTAGCAGCAGGTCGTCAATTTCGATGGGTGCTTCCAGTGCGCCGCCATCGGTGGCAATCAGGTGCATGGTGTGATGGGCGATCGCCAGTTTATAGAACCGTGAGGCGGACGCATTCAATAGCCGCAGCCGCAGCAGGCCATGCTGGGGAATAGTGAACCGGGGGCGCACCTGACCGTTCACCGTCAGCAATGAGCCTTCCCGTCCCCACATTTGGAACATGTGCCGAGGCGTGGGAATGCGATCGCGCTGGTCAAATTCAAAATCTTTCAGCACCAAAAATTCTTCGTGAGCGTCCTGGATTTCCGGAATCTCGTCCAACGCGCCGCGCACCACAAACAGCCCCGCCAGTCCGCCAAAGACTTGTTCTGCTACCTTACCGTGGTAGTGAGGATGATACCAAAAGGTGCCAGCAGGATGGTCGGCGGGTAATGTGAACTCATAGGTGAAGGATTCGCCAGTCGGCAGGCTGAGAAAGACGTTATCGGCGGTTCCCGTCGGCGGAATGTGCAGCCCGTGGTAGTGCAGATTGGTTGGATCGGGCAGTTGATTGCTGAAGCGAATCCGCACGGTGTCGCCGGGTCGGGCTTCCAGCATTGGGCCAGGGGCTTGACCGTTGTACGTCATCACCTGTCGGGTGCGATCGCCCATCCTAACCGAACTCATTGCCGCCGTCAGGTTCACATCTAGCAGTCCTCTTTGGCTAGTGAACCGCGCCGGTGCATTGGCCCGGGGCTGAGACCCGGACTGAAACCCAGACTGAGAACAATGGGCCAGAAATAATGCGCCACCCGCAGAGGTGGAAAGGGTCATAAATTGACGACGGTTCATACACTAATCCTCAGGCTTGCGATCACTTTCCTGTTTGGAACCACATCAGCACCCCACTCACCACCAGCGTCAGTAATCCCAATCCATTTAAAAAGGGATACACCAGTTCTAAATTAATGCTGCCAAATTTGCCTCGGTGTAGATCGAGCAGCCAGAGAAAATCGCCGCCATTTCCGGTTGCGATCGCGATTTGAAAACTCATGCCAGTCAGTAGGGTCAACAGCAGCGGTAGCGCCATAATCGGGGCAAACCAGCGATGCAGCTTCCGCACCCGGACTCGGTTAATGGCCACGTTAGTTTCCTCTCTACAGCTTGCAACTAGCTGCATACTAGCGTTTTCACCACAGGCGGTCAGTTCCAAAAGACGAGAGGGCGGACACCCAGAGGCCAGTACCGGATTGAGGGGGTGCCATCTCATACTCAATCCGGACAAGCATACCCCAAAACCAAAATCAGTCATTACATTCTGTGAATTGCAACTCATCTGATTTTGGTATCCTCACCTAGGGCTTGGCATTAGTCGGCATCTCAATTCACAGCATAGAGTCTCCCCTGGGATGGAGAGTCAAGGGGTAGTGGTATTCATGTAAAGATTTTGGGCGGTGTGGGCAACGCTCACACCGCCCAAAATCTTCACCAATAGAGAACAGTAGAGGACCACCAGTCAAGGAACTCGTTCCCGCAGCACATCGGCAGCCTAGCTGTCTTCACTATTCTCAGGATAGGACTGCCTTATCTTCAAATCAAATCGCGACCGATCGCATTCTAACCGGATCAGCGAATGGCGGTACTAGGCATATTGGCTTCGCGTAGGTCAGCCCCATCCAGCACCGTGCCTTCAAAAATGGCATCATGCAGGTTAGCGCGACAGAGCCTCGCCCCAGTCAAATCCGCGCCAGTTAAATCCGCACGTTTGAGAATGGCATCAGTGAGATCCGCCGCCCCCAAATCAGCCTGAATCAAAATAGCACGGGATAAATTAGCATCGCTGAGATCTGCCGCGCTGAGGTCTGCCCCATGCAGCACGGCCCGATTACAGTTTGCTTCACTGAGGTCGGCGGCTCCTAGCTGGGCGTGGGTCAGATTCGCTCGGTTGAGGTTGGCAGAACTCAAGTCTGCCGCAATGAGTTGAGCGTTGGACAAATTAGCGCGGCTGAGGTTGGCTTCACTCAGATCAACCCGCAGCAAAACGGCATTGGACAGGTTGGCGCTGCTGAGGTTAATGCCGCCCAGGCTCATCTCACTTAGGTTGATACCACTTAAATCCACAGTTGTGACGTAGCACTCAGCGCGCCAGCGATTCCAACGGTCTACGCCACCTCGAAACTGAGCTAAATGTTCTGCATCTGCCATCGTGCTACTCCCCAAAAACCACTCCCAAACCGACCCGCTCTATCTCTTGCTGTATCCCTGCTGCATCTATAGCCATCCTAATTGAATCGTGAGAAGGAGTCCCGCAGGACTCCTTCTCACAGCCTCCATTCTTGTTTACAACTCATTTGGGATTGCTATATGGCTGGGTGAGTCGAGACATTGGTTACGGGCGGGAATCTAGAAACCGTATGATGTCCGAATCAAGTGCGATCGCTTTTTTAGTCTACTTTTGAATCATTACCCAGTCATTATTTTACTCATAGTGGCAACAATCGCCACTGATTAAGCTGAATTGTTTACCCAGGGGACTATCAATAGCATCTGTTATTTTACTCATTGCAATAATCGCCACTAATTCAGTTGCATTGATCCCCCAGGGGGCTGTCCATTTCATGCGTTCCCGCTGGACGATAGGCGATCGCCTAGAAAAAATCAGGCATCCAGGGAGAGCTGTTCATAAATAGCTGAGTCGCGATCGCCCGTGCCGCCGTTGATCCGTCTAGTTTTCCCATCCAGGACAGTTGGGCAGGCGACAAGAAACCGCTGTAGAGCGAGGCGAGGGCACCAATATCGAGAGTCAGCCCTTGCCCTGATTGGCGGGTGACGGTTCCTTGTCCGTGGTTGACCGAGAGGCAAAACGTATCGGTGTTGTGGGGTAGCCTATCGTCCGTCACTGTGAGGTGCAGCTTGGCGGTGCAGTGTATTGGGTAGCCTCGTGCTTCTAGGGCTTTAGCAACATCGATGATTCGCAGCATCCAGCGATCGCCCCCCATCGGACAAGCCACCTGATCGATCAGCGGCGTTGATAGCCAATCGATCAAACCACTATTCCATCTAATTCGAGAAATCTGCGATCGATGGGATGCCATGAACGCCCAGAAGGTCTGTAGAGCGGCCGGAGTCGTTAAGACCCAATCCCGAATTGAGATGATCGTGTCGCTATTCTGACGACGTTGCTGAAACACGACATAGCCTTCGGGGGTGTCCGGTGCGCCAAATTGGTAAACCAAGGGGGATGGGTCGGGTGATTCGAGGATGATATACCACAAGGCGGCATGGCGATCGAGGTGTCCGTTATGAAATTGGGCATGACGCTGCTGGAGCGATCGCAGTGAATCGGCACTGGGGGACGTAAGGCGATGAATCGGTAAGCTGGGAGGCTGGAGTTCGAGATCACTTGTGTTAACTTGCCAACCGTAGCGCGTTCCAGCGGCATCGTAGCCCATTGAGCGATAGAACTTAGGAACGGCTGGATAGAGAGCCGAAATCGGTGTCCCGCGATCGCACAGTTCATTCAGCATCGCCTGCATCAGTTGGGTGGCGATGCCCTGCCCGCGATACTCCGGCGCAACGCACACTGAAGCAATGCCGACCATTGGGACGCAGCGATCGCCAAACCATTGCCCCATCGGAAGCAGCGACAGCCCCCCTAGGATAGCCGCGCCGCGCCGCATCACGCGGTAGTTTTCTACGCCAATTCGCCGCAAATAGTGCGATTCATCATCAGCGGCAACTGCAAAACATTGAGCCGCGATCGCCCCAAAGCACCGCACCTCGGATTCAATTAACGGCCCATATTCCCCATGCATATCCAGATTCCATCGGCAACGCGATACCTGGAACGTATCATAGAGATTGCTGTTGTGATCCGTTTTGCACAATGCGCACGCTCTATGTCATCCGTCACGGTATTGCTGCCGATCGCGCCCTCTATGCCAAAGATAGCGATCGCCCCCTCACTCCCACCGGCCAGCAAAAAACCGAAAAAGTAGCCCAGCGCTTGGTTACATTGGGAATTGTGGTGAGCCAAATCGTCACCAGCCCCCTTGTGCGGGCCCGGCAAACCGCCGACATTCTGCAAGCAGCCAACCTGAGCGATCGCCTCGCCATTTCCCCACATTTAGCGCCGGGTGGTCGTTTAGAAGATTGGTTGGACTGGTGGATGCACAACGATCGGGCAGACGATGCAACCGTGGCGATCGTGGGTCATGAACCAGACTTGGGCACATGGGTGGAGCGATTGGTCTGGGGCGAAACCAAACAGCATTTGGTAGTCAAAAAAGCGGGCGTGTTGGGCGTGTCGCTGCCGGTTGACCAAGATGCGATCGGGCATAGCGAACTCTTTTGGCTGACCCCGCCGCGATTTCTGCTCTAATAATTCAGGACACATTTGGCAAACGCCCAACCCTCCACTATGAAGATTGCAACTTGGAATGTTAACTCAATTCGCACTCGATTGACTCACGTCACCCAATGGCTCACCGACAATCCAGTGGATGTGTTGTGTTTGCAGGAAACCAAGGTTGTAGACAAGGATTTTCCGCGATCGCCCCTAGAAGAACTGGGGTATCACCTCTATGTATCGGGACAAAAATCCTACAACGGCGTTGCCATGCTCAGCCGATCGCCCCTTGAAGATGTGCAGATTGGCTTTTCGGCGGTGCTGGGGGATGACGTAGCCGAGTTTGATGAACAAAAGCGGGTGATCAGCGGCCTAGCGGACGGCATTCGCATCGTGAATCTCTACGTCCCCAATGGTTCATCTATTGGCAGCGAAAAGTATGACTACAAACTGCGCTGGCTGGTCATCCTACGCGACTATCTCCAAGCCTATTTAGACAGCCAAGACCCGGATGCACTGAGCGTTTGTGGCGACTTCAATATTGCCCTAGACGACATCGACATCCACGACCCCAGCGGCCGTGAAACCCACATCATGGCTTCAGATGCCGAACGGGAGGCATTGCGATCGGTGTTGGCGATCGGGCTGACAGATGCCTTTCGGCAATTTACGCGCGACCCTGGACACTATAGCTGGTGGGACTATCGGGCGGCTTCGTTCCGCCGAAATCGCGGTTGGCGTATTGATCATCACTACCTGTCTCCCACGCTGTTAAAACGGGCAACAGCCTGCATCATCGATCCTGAACCGCGCAAGTTAGAAAAACCCAGCGACCACGCTCCGGTAGTCCTGGAATTGTAGTAGTCTGTAGGGCAAGACTCGTTGCGATCGCCCGTTTCCTATGACAGGGGAGACCGTTGTTTCGGCTCCAAAAGTTGCTCAAGATTCCCGATCGCTTTTAATTTTTTGTGAACAAAGGATAGAGTTCAGGAATCCTACCCCTATGTCTGAATCCTCTTCCGACGCAGCCGAGCCGAAACTGTCGCCAACCACCAGCTACTACATTCGCCGCCTGCTGCACCAAAACCTCGATCGCCTCAAGTCTGTTTTGGCAGAGGGGGCCGGAATGACCGCAAACCCGCTATCAGACCTTAACCAGGTTGTATCGAGTTTGTATCTTGAACCCACTGAAATTGCCACCGTGGTTGACAAACTCGAGCGGCTTTCATCTAAACACCAAATGCTGGCTAGTCAGGGCGGCTTGCATCGGCAAGAGATGGACAAGACGCAGACTGAAATTTTTTGGCTCCTTGGCTTTCGGGCGGAAGCATTACCCAGCCATGGGCTACTGTTGCTAGTGGATGATCAGCCTGAGAATTTGCGCGTACTGTCGATGACGCTGAATCGACAAGGGTATGACATTCGCAGTACGGTCAGCGGACAAATGGCCATTACAGCCGCGAAAACAGCTCAGCCAGATTTGATTTTGCTCGATATTATGATGCCGGAAATAGATGGATATGAGGTCTGTCGTCGCCTCAAAGCCCAAGTAGAAACGTCAGACATCCCCATTATCTTTGTCAGCGCCATCGATGATGCCCTTGATAAAGTGAAAGCCTTTCAGGTAGGTGGCGCGGACTACATCACCAAGCCGTTTCAGATTGAAGAAGTCTCAGCCCGCATTGAAAACCAACTGCAAATTCGCCAGCTTCAGGTGCGGCTACGGGAGCAAAATATCCGCCTAGAGCAGAAGTTACAGCGGGTACGATCGCAGCAGGCAAAGCATGAGCTACTCCAACTGGCCATCAACCAAATTGGAGACTATGTGCTGTTTTGTGATGACCAAGCTCAGATTATTGACGGCAATGAAGCGGCTTGTCGCTGGCTGGGCTATAGCTACGACAATTTACCGACGCTAAGTTTGTTCACAGTGACGAATCGCCTCACAATGACAGACTGGAGCGACCAGCGCGATCGCCTACGGCAATGGGGCTTTTTGACACTCCAAGCTGAGCATCGCACCCAATCTGGCGATCGCATTCCGGTATCGCTATCTATGTATTATTTTACTCACCACGAGCAAGAGCGATTTTGCGTGGTTGCCCGTGAACGCTTTACGCCCGAATCGCGCTAGTTTAGATAAGAATAGCTGACCTATAGAAAAGATAGTCCTCTATTGGTCAAGATTTTGGGTGGCGTGGGCGTTGCCCACGCCACCCAAAATCTTGACATGAATGCCACTACCTAGACAATACACTTCAATAAAATGAGAGCGATCGCAGTGAACTGAATGAGTGGCGATCGCTCTCAGAGTAAAGGAACCGTTGAACCATCAGCGTGTTAGGAATCGCTAATATTAGTCGTCATGATCGTGCGCAACACCGTTAGCCCTTTCTTAACCCGGCGAGATACCGTCACCGAACTAATGCCCAAGCGATCGGCCGTTTCTTTCTGCGTCAAATCATGTAAAAACACAAACTCTAGCACTTCACGAGTCCGATTTTCCAACTGTGATAAGGCCTGCTGCAACCGAATTTGGTCTTCTTGGGCAAGCTGGAAGCTGCGGTACTTATAATCCGGTAGCAATTCACCTAGAGAGGCCGCACCGCTATCGTCTTCACACATGGGCGCATCTAAGCTGATGGGCGATCGATTGCGATAGGCGAGCTTAATATCTTGCCACTCTGCTAAAGAAATCTCTAAAGAATCGGCAATTTCGGTATCAGTGGGCTGGCGATCGAGTTCACTGCGCAGGGCGCGGGTCATATGAGCGGCTTGCCGGTGCAGCGTTTGCCAACGGCGAGGAATTCGGACGGGACTGCCCTTGTCCCGCAAGTAGTGCTGGATTTCACCACGGATGTAGGGAATCGCAAATGAACTAAAGGCGTGTCCTTTAGACATATCAAAGCGTTCGATCGCCCGAATTAGCCCCATGCTGCCAACCTGCATGAGGTCATCATAGGATTCAGTGCATTGATTGATCCAGTGGTGCGCTTCTCTCCTGACAAGACCAAGATTAAGCTGAACCAACTGATTGCGTAGCTCTGCTGAAGGGGTATCTTGATACTGTCGCAACAGTTGCAAGGATTCGCTTTTCAGTTCAGTCGTAAGTGTTGTAGCCATGACGAGAATCAGGGGTAGGTAGCTAGTTTTCCGAACAGCAACTAAACAAGTAGTGAGTCTTACAAATCATCATTCTGGATGCATTAACGCATTGCTGTATTTAGGCAAGGGAACCGATCGCTGTCCAGCGAACGGTCACCCATTCGATGATGCTCCAAACGTAACGAGAGGCAGACCTGTGAAGTGTAGAGTGTAGATGTTCCGTTGATGGTGCTCGGAGGAAAGCCAGGCAATCGCTTGCGAGGCACATAAACCAATGATGCATTGCAGGTAGTGCGATTAGATTAACGACAGTAAGCAATACAGTCATTACCGATACGGCTTCTGAAAGGTTAAATAATTTGGAGTCGTTAGGGCAATGCCAATCTCAAATCGCATATTTAAGGTATTCGCTAACATTGCTCCGCAACAACTGCATTTTTACTGAACCTGAATTGGGTCGCTTCAGACGATGACCCGCAACACCCTGCCTGCGATCGCGGCTCGTCCAGTCTCTTCATTGTTTAGCCAAGCGCGTTTTGGTGCCGGGATGCGATCGCCCATAGCCATTAATCCTAGGGCATCCTTCAAGGAAACGTGGTTGGGATGCACATTTCATCACGATTGCTTTACAGTTTCGTGTTTGATAAATAAATCTCTCTTCATATTCCGGACAGGTAACACGCAGTGAACCAGTAGCGCGGAGTGTAACGTTGAGGTTTGCTCGGTTAGACGCTGCCACCCATGGGATTTCAAGTCGATAGCTAGCCTCCTGATTGACTGACAACACTGGCTACGGCGCTAGGCAGAAATCCTGTCTTAAACGAAATAGCGACTGCCTGCCATCCGGTGGCTGCAATGAATAATGATGCACCTTGGTTCCTAGCTATGGGGACTCGGTAGCGGCTAATGTTGAAAAAGTGTAAACCGATCGCAGGGAAACTACTGAGATGATCGCAGTAGCGCAGATTTTTTATGACAGAAATGTTACGTTTATTAAAAATTGTTTATGGCGATCGCCAATTTGCAGCAAAGTCATTCAAAGAATCCTTCAAACAGATTGCCTCATTCGTAGCCGGTCTATTTGATCTGGATTCGTTGGATTAAGTATCCGCTCAACTATCGGCTCAAGTTGGTCAGACCGTTCTGCAATCCCCTATTCACATCTGCGATCGCGATAGGGTGAGTGTTAATGCGGTCGCGATCGCTACTGTCCACTCATGTCAAAAAGATACGCCCACTATGACCTCAGCCGCCCTGTCTCTCTCCGATGCATTCCTGAGTGCGATCGCGGGTATCGAAACCATCCGCGACGCCAGCCAAATCACCAAACTATCCCAGGACTACTACACCTTTAGTCCCATTCTGCAACCGCTCCTTTCCGACAAGGTAGGGGACTTGGTAGTACGTCCCACCAGCGAAGCCGAGGTCAGGCAAGTGGCCAAAGCTTGCGTACAGTTCAAGATTCCCTTGACCATCCGCGGAGCCGGAACCGGGAACTATGGTCAGTGTGTGCCGCTGCACGGCGGCGTTATTCTAGACATGACACGTCTCCAAAACATCCACTGGATTCAGCCAGGGCTGGCGAGTGTAGAACCCGGCGTGAAGTTGGCAGCGCTCGACAAACAGGCCCGCACCACTGGCTGGGAAATCCGGATGGCTCCCTCGACCTATCGCACTGCAACGGTGGGCGGGTTTATTGCTGGGGGCAGTGGCGGCATTGGCTCAATTACCTATGGTCAATTGCGCGATCGCGGTAATCTCCATGCTCTGCGCGTCGTCACCATGGAAGAGGAACCACGGGTGATTGAACTGCGGGGTGATGATGTCCAGAAAGTGAACCATGCCTATGGCACCAACGGTATTATTACCGGATTGGAAATTCCCCTTGGCCCTGCCTATCCTTGGATGGACTGCATTGTTACCTTTCCAGATTTCATGACTGCTGCCCGGTTTGGGCAAGCGCTGGGCGATGCCGACGGCATTATCAAAAAGCTGGTGACGATCTGCGCCTGGCCGATTCCTAGCTATTTTGTGGCGCTGCGCTCCGCTTTGCCCGACGATCAGCACGCCGCATTGCTAATGGTGTCTGAGTCCAGCCTAGAGCCATTTCAAGCGTTGGTACGGGAGTTTGGCGGCACCATGACGTATCAAAAGCTGGCGAAAGATGCTGGCAAGGGTGCGGCGCTGATGGAATACACCTGGAACCACACCACCCTCCATGCGCGCAATATAGATTCGTCCCTCACGTATTTACAAACGATTTTTCCAGCCGATCGCTCGCTTTCATTGCTCGAACAAATGTATCACCATTTTGGGAATGAGGTGATGATGCATTTAGAATTTATTCGGGTGAATGGCTCGGTGTTGCCCGCTGCATTGCAGTTGGTTCGCTACACCACGAGCGATCGCCTCAATGAGATTATTCGCTATCACGAAAACCACGGTGCATTTATCGCTAACCCCCATACCTATATTTTGGAAGATGGCGGTCGCAAGACCATTGACCCGGTGCAGCTTGCCTTTAAAGAAGACGTTGACCCGTATGGTCTGCTGAATCCGGGAAAGATGCGAGCTTGGCAAGAGCGGGCAGCATCTTGAGTGTCCCTATTCGGATGCATTTCACTAGCGCTCCCTCACCCCAAAGGCTTCTGCCAATCCTATCCATTGGGTAAATGTCGCTGCTCATCTGATTCCTCTGTGCCAAGCCATCGCTGATGTGCCAAGCTGTTGATGCATCAGTCGTCCCCCCTTGACCTATGAACCACACCGTAATCCCTTCCTGGCACTGCAAACAAACGTTGACGGGTCATCAGGCATGGGTACGAACCGTGGCGCTCGATCCGGGCGGCAAATTTTTGGTGAGCGGCAGTGGCGATCGCACTGTCAAAATGTGGTCACTCAAAACGCAAGCATGCTGCCATACCCTAGAAGGACATGAAGCTTGGGTGCGGGATGTGGCTGTGAGTTATGATGGGCAGCGGGTCGCCAGCGTCAGCAATGATAAAACGGTACGCCTCTGGCACGCCGAAAACGGTGCGTTGGATCAAGTGTTGACCGGTCATGAAGATTGGGTGCGATCGGTCATATTTATTCCCGGCGATCGGGCGATCGCCACCGCAGGGCAAGACAAAACCATTCGTCTATGGAAGTTGGATAGCGGAGAACTGCGCCGAACCTTGGAAGGTCATCAGCATTGGGTGTTATCAATTGCCGTTAATCCTCGTCAGCCGTTGCTTGTCAGCGGCAGCCATGACCACACCATTGGAATATGGAAATTAAACAGCCGCCATCCTGTCCGGTTCTTGACAGGGCATCACGGGGAAGTCTTGTCGGTGGCCGTTAGTCCTGATGGGACAGCGATCGCCAGCGGCAGCGCCGATAACACTATCCGCCTGTGGGATTTTGAATCTGGCGATGTGCTGCATACACTCGATAGCCACGAACAGTCGGTCAATTCTGTGTCCTTCAGCCGCAATGGTCGTCTATTAGCCAGCGCCAGTAGCGATCGCACCATTCGCCTATGGGATAGCCGCACCGGTGAATTGCTACACGTTATGAGCGATCATGACAGTTGGGTGTGGTCTGTAATGTTTGCCCCCTTCGGGGATCTTCTGGTCAGTGGCTGCTGGGATGGCAAAATCAAATTGTGGAACCCATCTAAGCCGTAAAAGTAATCTATCCGTCCGGGCTGATTGACAAAACTGGCAGAACTCCAATCACTGAAAGAGTCGAGAGATCTGCTCCCTAATTGCTGCCCCCTAATTATCTGAGATCCTGCGAGCGGTCTGCGCCACCCCAATTTGCACCGTTTGCAAAAATCTCAGAAATTAGCGATTGCTTTCTGATGTAGCGCTAAGCAGAAAGCTTATGGATGTTTGGTGGCTCAGCCGTCCCACCAAACATCCCGTGTCCTAAACAAAATGGTTATCTCCACACCTCCGGAACCCTGTCAATGTCTCAATTAACGATTTTCAAAATTTGGTAGTCCTCTAATGATAAGGATCTTGGGCGTTGCCCACACCACCCAAAATCCTTACATGAATACCACCACCCAAAATTTTTAGTCCTCACAGACTCAAACCTGACGGAGCGATCGCCTAGCTTGCTGAATAGCGCTGAAGGGTGTTGTCATTCATTAGAAACGTGTGCCGTATTTCCTGAGACAATAATAAAGTCTCCAGGTTGGTGTTGCTGAATAGCAGGATGAATTAGAACAAAGTTTCAATTCGTTCACCTCTACAATTCATCCCCAGAATCAGCAATGCCGTCTCCAGGTTAAATGAGATAACGAACGAACCGATGCTGCCCCCAAACACTTGTCCAAGAAACTGCCTGCCCCCCGATCGTCCAGCCTTGGATATTTTCTGCTTATCCAGTCAACGTAACAATCCAATTGTCAAGTTCAAAATTGTCAAACACCGACCCGACGATTATTGTCAAACAAACAGCAGAACGACAGGTCTATCCACCTATCGACACCATCGAATCTTCACAAATACAAATGATGACTTATCGCTTGCGCTCCGTAGATACCCTCTGTTTTATTCATATTCCCAAAACAGGAGGAACATCATTTATCTCGCTTCTTGATGCACAATTCCACAGTCGTGATATTTGTCCATCCCAACTGTGGATGCACCTGGCCGATCATCCTTTTCTGTCTTCCGACTATCGCCTCATTCGGGGACACTTCACTTACAATGACTATGCCAGATTTGTAAAGTCGCCAGTCTTTATCTCAATGTTTCGCCATCCCATCAGGCGGTTCATCTCAGCCTACAACTTCATGAATGACTACCCAGACGTTTGGAAACATCAACAAACGAAACTAGATAAGGTTTACCAATTTAATGAACAAGCAGGGCAGGCATTTGAGCGCTCTATTGAACGATACCGTAAAGCCGTTACGCTCCCCCTTGATGCCTTTGTTCGAGATCCGTTTATTCAATCGACGATGCAAAACCTGCAAATTCGTTTTTTGACGCGGGCCACCACTGACCTGAGTGAATTTGATGGTCATGCATTAATGCCACTTGCTGAACAACGACTTCACTCACTGCCCTATTTCGGGTTGCTTGAACAGTTTGATGCATCAATAGCGCTTTTATCCTATGTGTTTGGTTGGCATCCTATTTTCCAGTGCCAAAAGCTTATGGTTGCTAAGTCTCAGGGATATTCGCAAGGCATTGCAACGGCAACGATTGAATGTTTGGAAGAAATCAATCGTCCTGATCTTGAGTTTTATGACATGATTCAATCAGTATTTAATCAGCGATTTCAGGAAATGCAAGCTGATTTAACTCGAAGATATTCATCAACTTTACCAAATCGTCAATTGACATCGTGGTTCTCAAAGCTGTTGCCCAATTGGAAGAAAACGACGAGAGCTGCTAAACAGCTTGAAAATCCAAACCTCACTTCTTTATCTGCAAAGCAGAACGACAGTTCACTAAGTTGGCTTGACCAAGCTACATCATTATCTCTAAAAAAGTATCTGGATCAGCATTACTGCGATCGCTACAGCGATCGCAGTTTTCCAAAACAATCAACAATTGACCTAAAGTTTGATCAACCCATTGATGGAGATGGCTGGCACCTGCGTGAGGGTAATCCAGAAACCGATACATTGATCCGCTGGATGGGGCCAGGCACAGCCTCAACGCTAGATTTACCGCTCTCTGATGCCCAAGATTTAGTTGTGAAAATCAGAGTCGTCGGCGCGATCGCTGCGGATGTGGTCAATAGTTTAAGGTTAATGATTGGAAACCAGAGCATTTCTTTATCCAAGCTATACCATATTGATCAGCCGGGGTGTTTTCTGGTGATATATCAGGGAACAATTCCTAAGGAAGTTATTGAGAGCGATCGTCCTTTTACGCGGCTGACATTTTATATCAATCGAACTCAGTCACTCCACTCTCTTGACCCACATAACCCCGATCGCCGTCCTATTGGTCTAGCGTTTAATTGGATATGTATCTTTCCGAAAGTAGAACCCTCGCCTGCGGAATATCGAATGTTCCTGTTTCCGCAGAATGACCCTTGCTGGCAGGATGCTGCACGTTTCATACAAAAATATCAGGACAGGGAAGATAAATTATTCGCGCCGCTAGAATTTATTGAAGGACTGGCGGCTTTTGAGAAAAGCTATCCCTCCAATGTTCTGCCCTATGACACTGATGCCGAGCAACTAATCAAGTGTGACTGGGGCATAATCCACAAGGGACAGATTGACCAAATTCCTACTGTTGTGCTGACCCATGTGCGATCGTGGAATCCGGTTTTCGCGAATGCCGTGTTTGTTATCTTGTCGCCAAATACTACTTTGTCGCCGTTATCCGATGAAGCAGATCTGAAGGCATTATGGAATCAAATTGCAGACCGGCTCAAAAGTGAACCAACAGATCCGACCTAACACCTCATTCATTGCAGTGGGGCTATCTTGAAAGCACGAACTGATAGGCTTGCGTCAGCCGCTCAACGTATTTTTCATAGCTAAACTGTTTAGCCCTATTTTGACCTGATAGAGCCATTTTCTCTCGCAACTCAGCGTCGCTAAGAAGCTTCGACAGCTTAACTTCAATGTCAGAAATATCATAGGGATTAACATACAGCGCTGCATCACCGCAGACTTCAGGTAAGGATGAAACGTTAGAAGTGATGACTGGACAGCCAAAGGCCATCGCCTCTAGCGGGGGTAGGCCAAAGCCTTCATACAATGACGGGAAGACCAAACAGGTTGCCCCTGCGTACAGATGCCGTAGATCCTCCGTGGTGACATAGTCGAGTAAGCGAACTTTTTGCTTTGCTATCTCTGTTCCAAAAATACCGTCAATCGGCCCAATTTCGTTTTCCCATAGCCATCCCCGCTTCCCGACAATAACCAGTTGCTCGTCAGTATTGAGGCGGGCGTAAGCATCAACCAGACGACCAACATTTTTCTTGGGTTCGATCGCCCCTACAAATAGAACATATTTTTTATAATTAATCCTGAATCGCTTGATGTATCGTGCAATTTCTTCGGGAGTTTTGTTGAGAGGGCGCAGTGCGATCGGCTGATACGTTACCTGCACGGCATCAGGGTCTACGTCAAAGAGTTCAATGAGGTCACGCTTAGAATGTTCAGATACTGTTAAAATAAGATCAGATTCATCAATACAGCGTTTTACAGTTTTGTAGAATAGGCGCTTGTTGTCGAGGGTGGTGTAGGGCAAGCGCAGCGGGATAACGTCATGAATGGTTGTAATTTTTCTGGCACCCGCTATTTTGACAGGCAGTGTGTAGGTGGCGTGGAAAACATCGACGCTTTTTTTGGGGATTTCGATAGACATCGACAGTCGCAGCCGGAACAGAGCTGAAGCGGTTCGGTAGCATCCAGGTAAGTTATAGAAGCTAGAGACATCAAGTAAGTCTCGGACTGAATTCATAAAGCTGCCGCGTACCGAGCCAGGAACCACTACTTTTCCAGTCGTGATTTTACGGGCAGGAAAGGACTGCTGACCCAGGGTGCGCCCGGCATCCAATGCAAACCGGAGCGATCGCTTCCAGGTGGGGCCATCAAGGTAGCGATGCGGTGCTTCGTTCACGTCAAAAAATAAGACTTCTTCTAAATCGCGATCGATGCGGCTAAGGCTGTCAATATTCCGTCCGAATAGGACACTCACATCAGCCCCAAGCTGGTTGAGCGATCGCACCAGGCTAACCCCATAGGTTTTAATGCCCGTACCCTGACTCAGTTGGAGATTGTAACCGTCAACTAGAACACTTATACCGGCAAGGTCACTCATAGGAAAAACTGCGTGAAGTCAGTAAGATAGCACGACAGATTTGGCATCTGATCGGTACATCGGCCCGATCGCGATCGGGCCGATGGCTTCCAAAATACTCAATAATCCTGGTCAGCGCTAGGCATTTCAAGATGCCTAGTAGAACGTACCACACTTTCCCTCATTCGGAGAGCGTGAAGGTCGCTTGATCCTTGTAGCAGAAATCAGAGCCACCAAAGTAGAGCAGCGGTCATCAGACTGTGGACTACTCGAAGATGCAGCCATGTGCTCGTTCGTTTTGTGGGTAGTCCTCATATTGGTAAAGAGTGGTGGTGGTGTAGGCGACGCTTACACCACCACCACTCTTGACTTACATAAATACCACTACCCCTTTGCCAACCATGGACGAAGGAGAGTGCAACCGTTCAACGTTCTTCTGCCAAACGTGCTATTTACTGCGTTAGCCTTTTTGCCTTGTCACCGTTTCCACCGTTCTTCAAATCAGCGCTAAGCAGAGAGCCGAGGGGGTTGGAGTGAGGGTGCAACGATACCCCCAGCTAGTGAATGTCGGCGATGCGGAATCCCATTTGGCATTCATACTGATGGGATGATTCTGTTCCTACCGTATCGACAGCACGTCCACATTGCAGTTGACCATTTTGCCACCGAGGGCGACCGCTTCGATCTGCCATTAAACATCCCGGACAGACCGCCTGAGGCGACAGTAGTTGATTATCGGTGAGCATCACTAACATTTCGGGAAACCTCCTTTGAATCACACGATGAACCCACAGGCTTTGCTTAGGTTTAAGTGCTAGCCTACCCGAAGGAGCATCAGACTCGAACCCCGATCGCTTGGGGCGTTCGTTGCTCTGGTCTTAACCCTATTCTATGGGACGGGATCAGTTGAGTTTAGAGCTGCACATATATCCACATATATCCATACAAAGGTAGTCCTCTATTGGTAAGGATTTTGGGTAGTGTAGGCGTTGTCCACAGCACCCAAAATCCTTACAGGAATACCACTACCCACACAAAATATCTCCACACGAGCTGTCAATGAACCGAACAATCGCACTCCATCGCGAACCTATGCATTACGCAAAAGTCGCCAGACCTTTTGCCTCACAACCCTTCTAGCGGTCACTCAGAGTCCTCGTTTTTGAACCGAGAACTGCGGGTTTCAGCGAGATCTGCGTCATGGATATATTGCGAACGGGGGATTAAGCAATGATTTAGAAGTGAGAGTAAACGCGATCGCGTCCCTGAGAGTGTTTGTGATGAACAAATGATGCGGGCTGTTTCCACTTTTAGCCATCGCAATCACAAATACAAAATTATCGGTACAATAGGAGACTTGTTGAGCGATCGCTGACGGTTCAATTTGATCGACGATTCACTATCGCGGCTTACGTCCTCATTCGCTCTGCCTGATTTCTAGAATGGACGGTTTTGGCAAGGATTTTTTAGGAGACTCGCTCCCCAAAAAATTCTTACATCAGTCCCTCTACCCTAGAATGAATCGGTTAGGTGAATGGTGTTGCTATCCCCCAAATCTTTATCAGCATTGCCGCGTCAGTGTTCCCTATTTTCCCCGTTTGTTGTAAGCCGATTGTTCCAACCTGTCCTAAGTTTTGAAACGTTTTGGGGAGTTTATTTCGTGACTCAGACCAACACAGATTTTCTGTCTCATTCTGACCCGGCTGTAGCTCAACTGCTGAACCAAGAGCTTCAGCGCCAGCGCGATCACCTCGAACTGATTGCCAGTGAAAACTTTACGTCTGCGGCGGTGCTGGCTGCCCAGGGGTCGGTACTCACTAATAAGTATGCTGAAGGCCTGCCCCGTAAACGCTACTACGGCGGCTGTGAATTTGTGGATCACGTTGAGCAATTGGCGATCGATCGCGTCAAAGAATTATTTGGCGCTGCCCATGCTAATGTGCAACCCCATTCTGGCGCACAAGCGAATTTTGCTGTGTTTCTGTCGCTGTTGCAGCCCGGTGACACCATTATGGGCATGGATTTGTCCCATGGTGGGCACTTGACCCACGGTTCGCCTGTGAATGTATCGGGGAAATGGTTTAAGGCCTGCCACTACGGCGTTAGCCCCGAAACGGAGCAGCTAGATTATGACCAGATCCGTGAATTGGCCATTGAACATCAGCCTAAGCTGATTATTTGCGGCTATTCTGCCTATCCTCGGACGATTCATTTTGATCAGTTTCGGGCGATCGCTGATGAGGTGGGGGCATATCTGCTGGCAGATATTGCCCATATCGCTGGCTTGGTGGCAGCCGGACTGCACCCCAGCCCCATTCCTCACTGTGATGTCGTTACTACTACCACTCACAAAACGCTGCGTGGGCCTCGCGGTGGCTTGATTCTCACCCGCGATCCGAATCTGGGCAAGATGTTTGACAAGGCCGTGTTTCCTGGCACGCAGGGCGGCCCGTTGGAACACGTGATTGCGGCGAAGGCGGTGGCCTTTGGTGAGGCGCTACGTCCTGAGTTTAAGGACTATTCGGCGCAGGTGATCAAAAATGCTCAGGCGATGGGCGCTCAGTTGCAGGAGCGCGGCTTTAAGATTGTCTCGAATGGTACGGACAACCATTTGATTTTGGTAGACTTGCGCTCGATTGGTATGACCGGCAAGCGGGCGGATCAATTGGTCAGCACGGTGAATATTACCGCCAACAAGAACACGGTTCCGTTTGATCCTGAATCGCCGTTTGTCACCAGTGGTCTGCGTTTGGGTTCTCCAGCGATGACGACTCGCGGTATGGGTGCGGCGGAATTCACTGAAATTGCGAACATCATTGCCGATTGCTTGCTGAATCCTGACGATGCGGCGATCGCTCAGCAATGTCGGCAACGGGTGGCGTCTCTTTGTGAACGGTTCCCGCTCTATCCGCACCTCACTGCTGCGGTGCCAACTCCAGCGCTGGTGTAGGTGCGGCTAGAGGTTGAATGAATGTTTAAATAACGGAAACGGCGTGGTTGCGATCGGGCAGCCCGCCGTTTTTTAGGGGTTATTTTAGAGGCTAAATTTGGTATGGCATTCGTGTAATGATTTTGGGTGGTGTGGGCGACGCCCACACCACCCAAAATCATTACCAATAGGGGACTACCGCTAAATTTTAGGGGCTAGGTCATCCAGGTTTGTTCAAGCAATTGCGCAACCTGAACAATGTCATCCAAACGGGCGATCGCTCCTACCCAGTCCGTAGGCAGTCCCGTCACTCCGTAGGTCAGCCCCGCCAGGCCGCCCGTGACAGCGGCGGTGGTGTCGGTATCGTCGCCCAGGTTCACGGCTTTCAAGACGGCATCGACATAATTATCAGTCGTCAGCCAGCACCAGAGCGCCGCTTCTAGGGTATGCACCACATAGCCGCTAGATTGGATGTCGGATTCGGCGAGTTGCTCGATCGCCCCTGACCACACCCGCTCAACGTGCGATCGCTCTGCTACAAACGGCGGTTTTTGATACAGCGCATCTACCTGCTGCAATCCCGTCTTATAAGCTGTGTGAGGATCGTGGCCGCGCAATAGCTGAACCGCAATGCTGATATATGCCCCACAGGAAAGCTGCGATCGCGGATGTCCGTGGGTGATGCAGGACACTTGGTGAGTGCGATGAATTAACTCCGGCAGTTCGAGTTTGGCATAGCAAAACGCCATTGGCAGAATCCGCATCAGCGAACCGTTGCCATTGTTGCCCTCTGCCGTTCCGCCCGCTTGCGCCGCCGGAACCCCATTACGGAGATTGGCGATCGCCTCGCTGGTTGTACCGCCCACATCAAAGACTTCGCCGTGGGGTGTCCAAAGCTGTTCATCATGCCACCGCCGGAAGCGATCGCCCATATCATCCAAGTTGAACCCACTACAGAGGCTATCCGCCAGGCATAACATCAACGAGCTATCATCCGACCAGGTGCCCGGTGGCTGGTTCCAAGTGCCGTAGCCGCGCAGGGTGCGCACCGGGTCTTGCTGCCGTTCGGCGCGGGCGGAAAACTCGACCGGAACCCCTAGCGCATCAGCGATGCAAACACCTAACAATCCTGCAACAACGGGGGAATTAGCCAGTGGGGTAGAAAGTATCATTAGCCTGCTTTACTCATCACATCCGAGAGGTAATCCGCCGCTGCTTCTACAAGAGCGATCGCATCTTCGTAGACCATACGTGTTGGTCCCAGCATCCCCACACTGCCAACCGGCACATTATCCCGTTGATAGGTCGCCGACACTAGCGCACAGGTATTCATCGGCTTAATCGGATTTTCAGACCCAATTCGTACCACCACCCGCTGATGGCTATGAGGATCAGTCGTTTCAAAAATTAGCGGCCAAAGTTGTTCCTGCTCTTCTTCCAAGAGTTGAATGAGCGCCTGCACATGTTGCAACTCCGAAAATTCCGGCTGTCGCCGCAGCACCTCCGCCACCCCACTAACCAAAAGCTGCGTGGGAATTGGGGTTTGGCTACGCTGCTGCAAAGCCGTCAGCGATGATTGCAACAGCGTGGCATACTGCTCAAATTCTCGCCCCAGTTCGCTCCAGTCTAGGCTAGACAAGTCTCCTAGCGATCGCCCTCGCAAATGCTGCGTCAAAAAATTCGACAAAATCTGCAACTCTCGGTCAAGCGATTCTGGATCAGCAGGCGCATCGCCAAACTGAGGTAGCGTGATCAACGCCGACTGAGTTTCGTAACAATCCAGCACCACCACCAGCATGATGCGTCGCGTATCCACCTGCACTAACTGAATGTGACGAAGACAAGCCGTGCGGGTTTGGGGCATCGCAATGAGAGTAATGTAGCCACTAATACTGGACAAAATCTGAGCCGCATGGCGTAGCAATGCCTCAAAGCTACAGGATTCCCACTTGAGTTGATCCGACAGCAGTTGGTCAACCTGACGGGCGATCGCATCCGAAGGCTGAATCAAATGATCCACATAAATGCGATAGCCCGAATCCGACGGAACCCGTCCCGCCGAAGTATGGGGTTGATAAAGCAGCCCCGCCTTTTCCAAGCGTCCCATCGCATTACGAATGGTCGCCGAACTCACATTCAGATTAAATTCGTCAATCAGCGCTCCTGACCCGACCGGCTTAGCCGTCGCGACATAATGGCGCACCGTTGCCCAAAGCACCTGCTGCTGACGATTGTTCAACTCAAGCTGCATAATCGAATCTTAAACCTCAGAAAAAACCGTCAGATGATTCAAATGGTTGTTGTATCACTATCTATCATGACAAACGACGGCTGGCGATAGCAGCGAGCAGTTTCATCGCTTCCTTACGGATGGACTATCTCCACCCATCCCAGGAACAAGCGCCGGCCATCCAATTGGCACGGATGCCCCAATGCAAACGACTGTATCGCCCAATAGAAGGATGCGGGAGTAGCACAGAATACGGCCAATCGTTTCACTATCAGCATAACCATTCTCATTGCCTCCCTCCCAAAAGCTACAACCTTGCCCCCATTTCCTAGCTCCTTCTCCCAAAACGAGCAGCTAACGATAAGGCTGCCCAGGGAGCATCCCACTTTTGCAAATCGCCCTCATCCCCCAGCCCCCCTTCGACAAGC
>CAYSIR010000038.1:0-18987 GCA_964431105.1 uncultured Leptolyngbya sp.
GCTCAGGACAAGCTTCTCCAATCGTGGGCGAAGGGGAGCAAAACCGTCAAAGTCTTTCTCCCACCATTGGGAGAGAGATTTAGAGAGAGGGCGAAAAGGTGACATGCACCCTTTGCAACCGCTTTATCGTTTATCGGATTCGATGTTTTGAGTGGCTCAACCGATTCTGCTGTCGTTATGTTCTAGGGTGTCGGGATGGGCAGCTTGCGATCGCTCACGGTTCCATCGTCAGCACTTGCCCCGTTTTGTCTATCAGCCCCCATGATAGGATAGTCTACTGTTTGCTGAAATGGTCGTCCTGTATCCTGAGCCTCACTGATGGCTGGGTCTAATTGATCGCTGAGTCTAAGATCGCTGGGTCTAAACGTCTGTTCAGGATGGCATGAGTGATGCATGGGCGGGGTGAACTCGCGGCAGCCGCCATCTATACACAATGCTAAGCGTAAATCCCAAATGACTCGAAAGATTGGTTCAGCAAGGAGCATAGACGTTTGCGAAACGAGACGATGCGTTTTTCCAAGATTTTGATTGCGAACCGGGGAGAAATTGCGCTTCGCATCCTCCGCACCTGCGAAGAGATGGGAATTGCAACCGTGGCAGTTCATTCCACCATTGATCGCCATGCCCTCCATGTTCAACTGGCAGACGAAGCCGTATGCATTGGCGAAGCTCCTAGCAGTAAAAGCTATCTCAACATTCCCAACATTATTTCAGCCGCCCTAACCCGCAACGCCACGGCGATTCATCCCGGCTATGGCTTTTTGGCAGAGAATGCTCGGTTTGCCGAAATCTGCGCTGACCACCAAATTGCCTTCATCGGCCCGAGTCCTGAATCCATGCTGGCGATGGGCGATAAGTCTACTGCACGGGAGACTATGAAGCGCATTGGAGTGCCGACCGTTCCAGGCAGTGATGGGTTAGTCGAGGATGAGCAACAGGCGATCGCGATCGCCAAAGGCATCGGCTATCCCCTCATGGTGAAAGCCACGGCAGGCGGCGGCGGCCGTGGAATGCGCCTAGTGCAAGAACCCGATGAACTCATCAAATTATTCTTGGCGGCCCAGGGAGAAGCCGAGGCAGCCTTCGGCAACCCTGGCGTCTACCTGGAAAAATTTATTGAACGCCCTCGCCACATTGAGTTCCAAATCTTGGCGGACAGCTATGGCAACGTGATTCACCTTGGTGAACGGGACTGCTCCATTCAGCGCCGTCACCAAAAGCTGCTAGAGGAAGCCCCTAGCCCAGCCCTCACACCCAAGCTGCGTCACAAAATGGGGAATGCTGCCGTGAAGGTCGCTAAAGCGATCGGCTATGTCGGCGCGGGAACCGTCGAGTTTTTGCTAGACCAGTCGGGCAGCTTCTATTTTATGGAAATGAATACCCGTATCCAGGTGGAGCATCCTGTCACAGAGATGATTACAGGACTGGATTTGATTGCCGAGCAAATCCGCATTGCCCAGGGCGAACGCCTCAACCTCAACCAAAACCAAGTCCATCTAGAAGGGCACACAATCGAATGTCGCATCAATGCAGAAGATCCTGACCACAATTTTCGTCCTAGCCCCGGACGGATTAGTGGCTACCTGCCGCCGGGCGGGCCGGGGGTGCGGATGGATTCCCACGTTTATACCGATTATGAAATTCCGCCGTACTACGATTCTTTGATTGGCAAGCTGATTGTGTGGGGGCGCGATCGCACGGCAGCGATTCAACGAATGCGCCGGGCCTTGAGGGAATGCGCCATCACAGGACTACCGACCACGATTAGCTTTCACCAGCGGATTATGGAGTCGCCTGAATTTATCAATGGTGATGTCTACACCAATTTTGTGCAGGAATTAATAGACCAATCGCAAGACTAACCGAGGCAGCCCCGCAACGCCCTGACCCGTCAGCCCTTTCACTGAGCGTTTACTATTGCACCCGCATCATCATTGTGATTAAACCCTGTTGACCCAGCAGCACTTCCCGCAAAAAACTCATGATGCCTACCCAAATTACCGGGCTAACATCGACACCGCCCAAGGGGGGGATCAGCTTTCGAGTCGGGCGCAGGAAAGGCTCGGTTGGCCAGGCGACTAGGTTGAAGGGCAGCGTGTTCAGGTCAGCTTGGGGATACCATGTGAGGATAATCCGCAGGACAAACAGCAGGATCATCACCCCAAGTCCAATACCGAGCGTCCAGTTGGCAATCGTTAAAGAAGTCATAGCTGATGTAAGAAATACTTGGCTGGGCTGGATGGATCGGTGGCGTACAGCGATGAACTCAGCTCTGGAGCCTTTGCCGGTGCGTCCTGTGCCTGACCTCCACTCTGCAACAGTAGGCTACAACCCGTCAACCAGCGACCCAGTGTTACGTTTTGTTACGAAGATTTTAACGTAATGTGGCTATTCGGTTCATGAATATGGTGATTAACGCAACCAGCGATCGCGACTCTAAGTCAGATATTCAGTCATTTTGGAGCGATCGAGAGCCGTAGAATATGGGCAGATTGCTGAGGAATGTAGCCGTTTTCAACTGGTTATGACATCCTTCTCAAAAAAACGAGGCAATCGATAGGATAATGAGTAAGGCAATTGAGCAGATGAGATTAGAATTATGACCCCGTCTTTACTTAACTTTTTCTACAGTCTTTTGGCTGGAGCTGTCATTTTTGTGATTCCGGCAGCCGTTGCTCTGATCATTATTAGTCAACGTGATAAGGTGACACGCTCCTAGTCATAGGTTCCCCTTTCGTTTAGCCGATGGCTGGGTTCATTTTTTCCATTAACGATCCCCGTAAGCTCAGTAATGGCGCTGCGATCGCTCATACAAAGGCTGATTTGAGGGGATCGTTTTTACATTGGGGCTGAACGTTCTAGCTATGGCTTTGCCTAGGCGATCGCTCCCTAAATTCAATGCGCCGAACACTTGCTGCACTGTATCGAATTTGCGAGAATTCACTACAGACGGTGCTGCGATCGAGGCGATAGGCTTAGGACAGATGGCTAACATCGGGTGCAGCCATTGGCAACCAGCTAAGGTGCCAACTCCGGATGACTATTTGTATGAATTGGAGATTGGAAAAAGCGTCCTGCACTTCTTTGTGCAGCATCCGTGGACGCCCTAGGGTCGCTGCCCTCCGGCATAAACCTCCTGACTGGAGATGATAGTGATCACTGTGACGAGCATTGCCGAATATTCTCACTTGTCCGTTATGGTAGAGATGGACACAAGGACACCATAGAGTAATTGCCTTGAAGCGCTAAACGTGGTTCTGCAACCGTGATTTTACGAAGCGCATTGACTCCTGACCAAAATTAACGGGATTCAAGTCTTGCCTTCTAGGGCGATGTTTGTGCCATAGTCAAGGAATCCGAAACACAAGCAGAGTCTTGCGCGATTTTGGAGCAACCTGTCTCGCAATAGGCGACATTAGAGCATTTTCCTGGTAGCCGTGGGGCACACGGTGTAACGCTCGCAGAGGGTAAGGTCAGTAGACTCCCTTTGAAGTAAAAATCCTTGAGCCTTTGGGCCGAGGCTTGTCAAAACGATAACCGACTCCAGCATTCCAGTCTGGCGTGGTTCAGAACTGAGAGGAGAAGATGATTCAATGATCAATTTTCTGGCAAATCCTGCCTCACTGTTGGGCATCGGCCTAGTTGGGTGTGGAGTGGCGCTGTACATAATGCGAACTGTCCGTCCTAATCTCTCACGGGATCACGACATTTTCTTTTCCGCGGTCGCTCTCATCACCGGTCTGATTCTCTTGTTTCAGGGTTGGTTGCTGGAACCACTGCTGTTGCTAGGGCAGTTTGGTCTGGCTGGCACGGCCATCTTTTTTGCCATCGAAAATATTCGGATGCGCGGCATTACGACAGAGCAAGCTAAGCGTATGGGCAATGAGCCGGTTGTTGATGATGAGCGTCCGGTTAGTCGAGTGTATCGGGCAGAGCTGGATGATGCGCCTTACTTGGACTATGACGATGAGCGATCGTCTCGCCGGATTCGCAGCTCTCGTAGCTATGGCGATGAGCCGGATTATTATGCTGAACCAGCCCGCTCGTCTCGTCGGAGTGCGCCCGAACGTCGTTTGAGAGGGAGCGATCGCCCCCTGCCCGACCGCTCTAGCGATCGCTATCCAGACCGTTATGCAGAGGAGCGTCCAACTCGTCGTCGGCCAGCCGCCAAGCGCGCCGTTCCGCGTTTAGATGCATCTCGTCCGGCTCCTGAGCGCAATCCAGATTATGCAGAACGCGCCCCTGTCCGGACTAGCCGTCGTTCTCTGCCACCCGATGAGGATGTTCCCCAGCCGAGCAGCAGCTATCGAATGCGATCGCCCCGGACAGCGCCTCGCGATGGTGAACCGCGCCGTCGTCCGGTGTCTGAAGATGCGAGCTATGCCGATTATCGTCCGCTGGACTATGGCCCACCGGAACGCGCCTAGGTTGGTTCTAGCAGGTGCGCCTTTCCCTAAACTGAAAAACTGAAAACGCCAGAGACATCGATACTGTTCTCTGGCGTTTTTGTTCGATTGCTAATTCGATTGTCAATCAGTGTATTGATTCATCACCCTAGCCGAATACTGCAATGGACTAGGCGCTGGACTAGCGATCGCTCAGGAATGACGGTTTGCTTCGGCCTGTAGCCACTCATTAACGGGCTGACCATCCTTGCGCTGAAGTTCAATTTCGATCACCATCACTTCGGATGACCCTGGTGGGGCCGGGCGTTCGTGAAAGGTAATCGTGTAGGCATCTGGGTCTTCGTTGCGCTCCCGCAGCCAATCGTCCACTTTTGTCACAGCAAAGAAGGATTGACCTTGCTGAAACATCCGTGTGATTTGCATTTGTAGCGTGTAGGGGTTGATACGAGGCACTGCACCTCCTCTTTTGGCAAGACGGTTAACAAGACTGTGGGACAATGCCGCTATTGTAGCGTTCGTGATCGCCCCTTGGAATTCAGGGGCGATCGCCAAACCCTTACCATACCTGGTATCAATAGGTTACCGGGCGCTAATTTCGCTGCAACCGGATCAGTTCTCGCCGAATTTGGTCACGAAGGGGAGAATCTGGGCCCACGCGATTGAGTTCTTGAGTAATGGCATTAAAGCGCTGAATGGTGAGGTTATTCCGCTCGACAATACGAATGGCGCGATCGCAGTAGTTACGAGCAATATCCTGCACCTCAGCATCCAAATTACGAATACTGTTTGGGCGATGACACGCGACCGACGGCATGTTCTGCGTCCCCAGTATGCTGCGAATTTCGTCGTAAACAGCTTGACGCAGCGGTTCAATCACCAGCACTGCGCCAGCATAGTTCTCTAATTCTTGATCCGAGATGGCCTGCGCGTGGGCGGCGTGGCCAAATTGCACTGACCAACGAGCTGAGCCGTGGAGGGACGGAACCCAATCTCCGAGAATGCTTACGGCTGCCAGCGTTGCGACAACCCCCACACGACCGTACCGAACTGGAAACCAAAAGTGACGCATAGCAGTAAAAGAAACATTGAAGCAGGAAATGGAAACCCCAGGAGGGAGCGAACAGGCTATAAGTTGGCTAGTTTGCTGTAAGTGTTCTGAGTCATTTTTGGAATTAGAAGTTCCAGCGCGATCGCCGGGCCATCAAGTTAGCAGCGGCTCGACATCCTTCTGCAAAACAGCCGCCCCCTGATTGACTACAAGGTATTGACTGCTAAAGATATTGACTGATAAAAATTCGGCATTGATTTGGCATTGATTCGGCAGCGCAAGCCGCTTACCGGATTTTAAACAAGGGTCAGACCTCTTGATCCGCCTGGTCGTTGGGGTTTCGCACGTTTTGTCAGTCTGCACCCTTTTCATATCGCTAGGCTTGTATCGCAAAACGCTTCGCCGCACGGTCACAACAGCCTGTCAGGGTCTTTGGGGGCGAAAGAGTTGGCAGAGTTGCACCACATGAGTTTGCATCCATGACAGCGGTTCGGCTCCCTGTTTAAGTCCTAATTCTAGTTGTAGCAGTAACTTCATTGCCTCTTGTAATTGTCTGAGGGAGAGCGATCGCACCTCTCGCTGCAAAAAATAAATGCGTTTGGGGTTACTCACTTCGGCTTCACGGGCGATCGTCCGTTCATCTCGTTCCCCAGACTGCACCATCAGCTTCACCCACAGCCAGGTGCGAAACTGCCCAATTAGCGTTGCCACAATCCGTAATGCAGGTTCATTGCGCCCAAATAAATCGGCAACTAGGCTAAGGGCACGGGCCGTATTGGCTTCCCGAACCGCCGCTGCAAGTTGCAAACTGCTTTGGGTTGAAATGGTGACGAGAGTTGCGATCGCGTCTTCATCAATTGAGCCGCGATCGCCCACATACAAGCTTAGTTTTTCAAGTTCTGTGACCAGTTGGCGCGTGTCATTCCCTACACAATCTGCCAGCAGTTGCGACGCTTTGGGCGTGATGCGAAGGTTTTGATCGTTGGCAATAGTTTGAACGTGTTGAATGAGCTGATCGGTTTTCCACGGCGGAATCGCGGCGAACTCTCGCATCGTAGTGTGTTGCTTCAGCAGCTTGGTGGACTTGAGCCGGCCATCTGGCTTTCCGGCAAGCGTCATCAACAGCACCGTGGCATCAGGAATCATCGGCAGGGTGCGATCGAGTTCGGTCAACAGCGCTTCTGCGCAACGCTGGGCAATGGGCGTATCCGCTAGCCATACGAATCGCTGCCCGGCTCCGAAGGGTGGGGTTAGGGCTTGATTGAGGGCTTGTACAACGGCATCGGGCTGATCGGGGTTAATTTTGTTGTAGTTGAAGCTGGCCCACGCCTCATCCAGGGTGCGATCGCGCAGGGTTGCGATCGCACGATTCATGGAAAAATCATCGTCCCCCCAATAGATGTAGACCGGCATGGTTTCCCTCTAGATCAGTAGATCAGTCCAATCTTGCGCCTACAGCCTCACGGTGGCCAGCAGCCCGCCGGTGCCAACCAGTAACCCTAGACCCAGCAGCCCGGCCAGCGGTTGCCCGCCGATGCCCGTCAGCCAGTCGGAACCGGTGGAGGCTTGAGCATCGCTAGCGGGCAGTTCTGCTGTCACGGTATCCACCAGCGCCACACCCCACACCCATCCAGCATGAAGCCCCCAGGCTAACCCGATCGCTCCGCCATCCACCCCGCGCGCCAAGGTCAACACCATGCCCATCAGCCATAGCCCTGGTAGTTGGGGAATGGTGGCGGCACCGTCCCATACTAAATGCAGCGCTGCAAATACCGCACTGGCGATCGCGGCGGCAATCCATCCAGCCCAAACGAACTGAAACTGCGTTTGCACAAATCCGCGAAAGATAACCTCTTCAGTAATGCCAACCCAAATCGCTAGCCCCAGCAGTCCGAGTACCGCTATCCATTGCGATCGAGCGGTCAGCCAAAGGCTCTGCAACGCCGTCAGCGAAAATCCAAACAGGAGCGATCGCAGTGCATACAGTAGCCCAATCCCAGTGACACCAATGCCCAACCCCAATGCCGCAGACTGAAACAGAGCGTATCCGCCGTATACGCCATCCATTGCGAAAGATTGACCAGCTTGGTGATTCACCCAGCCCAGCATAATCGGGCCCAGCACATACAGCACCGCCAGCAGCGGCAGCTTTTGAGAGGGTTGTGATGGACGAAACGGCCGCCAGTTTAGGGCGATCGCCATTGGAATCGCAGCGGGCAGCCAGGCCAACAGCCATATCGCAAAAAATAGCATCACTCGCCCCAGGGGAGCATTGAACAGCCACTCACCAGACATTTCTAGGCTCCGGGTACATCATTAGCAGAATTCACAGAATTTGAGGAGGCTTCGGCGGAAACGGGTCGCTGGGCATAGAGCAACCCGAAGCGAACTACCCCAGAACGATAGCCCCGCTGCATCAGCCGTAGGGACAGCGCCGCCTGAATCGTTGTCCATCCCGCCCGGAAGAGTCCAATGACCGCTTTGGGGGTCAGTGCCGATTGCACCACAATGTTCCAGAACGGGGCCACGGCATCCGACCAGTCATCCGTGCGGATATTAACAAAGCCCAGTTCATCAGCGATCGCTCCATAGCTATTCAGTGAAATCACGTAGGGTAAACAGTACACTCGGTAGATGTCATCCAGCAGTTTTTGTTCGGCTGGGGTGAGGGGGCGATCGCCCGCCTCTCGGTGACACCAAGTGGCCATAATGAGATGGCCACCGGGCTTCAGCACCCGATAGCATTCCCGCAAAAACTGAGTTTTATCGGGCATGTGTTCACCGCTTTCCAATGACCAAACAAGATCAAACATGCTATCCGCAAACGGCATGGCTAGGGCATCCGCCACCTGAAACGTAGCCGGAATCTGAAGCTGGTGCGATCGCGCTTGGGCCCGTTCCGCCTGCACCGGGCTGAGGGTAATTCCAGTTGCTTGCGCGCCAAATTGCTTAGCAAGATACAGCGTACTGCCACCAATGCCACAGCCCACATCCACGATCGCCCCTGCCTGCTGCACCTGCGCCCATCGCAGCAGTTCATCAATCAAGTCAATCTGCGCCTGTCGCCGTTCTTTAACCAGGGAACCATCGCGACCATAGTAGCCATGGTGCATGTGTTCCCCCCAAATTTCTTCCCAAAGACCGGAGGACGCATCATAAAATTGCTGAATTCGTTGCTGTAAGGTCGTCATGGGAACCGTCTCTTGTCTATGTTTGCATCCCAGCCGCAGTGCTGCATCCTACCGTCTCCTGCCGTCTCCTACCGTCTCTCCTACCGTCAAAGGGCGATCGCCTTTCATCTTACGCCCAAAGCCTCCATACGCTCGACAGCCGCTCAGTTTCGGTTCAAGAAATCACCATCTCAACCATCAGAGACGAGGACTACATGAGAAGATAGGCATACCGCGACCCGCACTAGCACCTCCACACCGTTAAATTCATGCACATCCATATCCTTGAACAATGGCAGCACTCTCATGATTTTTCCACAGATCAGGGTCATGCAGAGAGAAATACCAAAGTAGTAATGCTGTTTACGAGCGCTACCATGGTTGCTGAGATCGCCGCCGGAACAGCGTTTGGCTCAATGGCACTGCTTGCCGACGGTTGGCACATGGCAACGCACGTCGCAGCATTTGGCATCACCATCTTTGCCTATCGCTATGCCCGTAAGCACGTCGCCGACCCGACGTACACATTCGGCACAGGAAAGGTTAGTGTTCTGGGTGGGTTTGCCAGTGCGGTTGCCCTCGCCGTCATTGCTTTTCTAATGGCATTTGAATCAATTGAGCGTTTCTTTCAACCTCATCCCATTCAGTTCAATGAAGCGATTAGTGTTGCAATCCTTGGATTAGTGGTTAATTTAGCGAGTGCCTGGCTACTCCATGACAATGACGATCACCACACTCACCCTGATCACCACCACCATCAACAAGACCAGAACCTTCGCGCCGCTTATGTTCATGTGTTAGCAGATGCACTAACCTCAGTTTTTGCTATTGTCGCCTTATTTTCTGGGAAACTGTTGGGCTGGGTTTGGATGGATGCTTTGATGGGTCTAGTTGGTGCAGTTGTAATTACAAAATGGGCTTACGGTTTGGTTCGTGATACAAGTGCCATCCTGCTCGATGGATCGGTTGGGCAAAATATCAAATTAGACATCGTCACCTTGATTGAAGAAGACGCTGACAATCGTGTCACCGACTTACACGTTTGGTATCTCAATCAGGAGCATCTAGCGGCAACGATTTCTCTGGTAACGCACTATCCTCAAGCGCCAGAACATTACAAAAGGCTGTTGAACCCCATTTCGTCAATCTCTCATGTATTGGTCGAAGTGAACCCCTGTCACGGTGAACCCTGTGTAGCGTTGAAGTCTAATTCCTCCGATTCATGAACTGATGAAACAATTGCGCTAGGCAGCAGCCATAGCTCAGCGAACGTTCATCCCACTGCATTATGACTGTCTCTCGAACTATCTGTCTGGGTTTCCTGGCTCTGATTGCGATCGGTACGCTGCTGCTGCTCTTGCCCATCTCGACTAGCAGCGGCGAATGGAACTCGTTTGTCACTGCTCTGTTTACATCTACCTCAGCCGTTTGCGTAACGGGGCTGATTGTTGAAGACACGGGCAGTTACCACTCGTTTTTTGGGCAACTGGTCATTTTGCTGCTCTTGCAAATTGGTGGACTGGGTTATATGACCGCTAATACATTTCTGCTGCTGTTGCTGGGGCGACGATTTGGACTGCGGGAAAAAATTGCCATTCAAAAATCCCTCAATATTCCAGAAATGTCTGGCTCGGTGCAGTTGGTGCGCTCTATCATCGCCATGACGCTGATTTTTGAGCTGACCGGCATTTTCTGCCTGCTGCCCACATTCACGGCGGATTATGGCCCATGGCAAGGTCTCTGGCTCTCAATTTTTCACAGTATTAGTGCTTTCAATAATGCTGGGTTCAGCCTGTTTTCGGACAGCCTCATGGGATACGCTACCTCTGTGCCGATCCATATTGTGATTCCATCCTTGATTATTCTGGGAGGGCTTGGCTATCAGGTGATTATGGAAGCCTACGTCTGGCTGCGCGATCGCTTGCGGGGGCGCAAGGAACGAGCGATCTTTACGCTCAATTTCAAAATTGTGACTAGCACAACAATAATTTTGTTAGCGATCTCAACGGTGGTATTTCTGGGGGGGGAGGTGCATCATCCTGATGTGATTGATCTCAGTCTGGGCGATCGCCTCCTGTTTGCTTGGTCGCAGGCCGTCATGCCCCGCACTGCTGGCTTTAATACCGTAGATTATGGGGCCATGAGTGTAGCGGGGCTGTTTATCACCATTGCGTTGATGATTGTGGGAGCGAGTCCGGGCAGCACGGGCGGCGGCATCAAAACGACTACTGTGAGGGTGTTGTTTAGCGCTACCAAGTCTGTGCTGCAAAGCAAGGAGGAGGTGTTATGTTATCGGCGTCAGATTCCCGTCTCGCTTGTGCTAAAGGCAGTGAGTGTCGTGTTTGGTTCAGCGACAACGATTGTGGCGGCCACTTTGCTCATTACGTTGGATAACCCTGATATTCAGTTTATTCAAATTTTATTTGAGACGATTTCTGCTTTTGCGACGGTGGGCCTGTCCACTGGTATCACGGCCACGCTGTCCATTGCGGGGAAGCTGGTGCTGATCGGCACGATGTATATAGGACGAGTCGGGGTCATGATTTTTGTGGCGGCGTTGCTGGGTGATCCGCAACCGAGTCGTGTCCACTACCCGGAAGAAGAGTTGCTTGTGGGATGAGGGGCTGGGGGCTGAGTCAGGCAAATGATAACGAACTATGACAGCCCTGAATTTTTTTGATGGTTTTAGTGACATTTTTTGACAGGAGTGGTTATCATACACCACTAGATGTGGGGGTTAAACTCGGACGCGATCGCTGGATTCGCTCGTCTTCTCTGACCTGTGAACGTATTGGATCAGTGGTCTACCAGCGGCTGGAATGGTTAGGCGATCGCGGAACCTCTCAAACGCTAAGATGCTGAGATCAGACTAGCGCCACAGGTCTACCCAGCGGTTCCTTGATTGAAGGTTTGCTGATGGATGGCTCACATTTTTCCAGCTAGCGCACAAAAATCTATAGAAGCCGCAAACGTTGCGGACACGGACACGACTCATCCAAGCCACGATTGGACATTACTTTAACTGGAGCGATCGCCATGCAATCTGAACTCAATCCCACCGCCAATTCTCAAACTGAAATCTCGCGATTGCAAGACGAGTTGCAAATGCGTGAGCAGCTTGTGCAGCAGCTTTCTCAAGAGTTGTTCCGCATGGTGAAAGGCAATAGCAGCATTGTGCCAGCCAGCCATAGCTCGGAGAAGCAGCAGTCGGAAATGCGGGCCCTGCGGGAACAATTGCGCGGCGTTGAAGAGCAGGTGCAGTTTTATCAAGAGCAGCTTTCGGAGCGCGATACTGAGATTTATCAATTGCGCCAGACGGTGCGGGAGTTAACCGATCGCTCTCGGATGCTTGAGCAGGTTGTGCAGGAGATGCCGCAGGTGTATCGCCAAAAGTTTTCGGAGCGGCTGTCTCCGATTCGAGAAAAGTTGGTGCAAATTCAGCGCGAAAATCGCCAGCTCCATGCTGAATTGCAGAGCGTCAGCTATCGACTGGCGGTGCGGAATCGCCGCGTTACCCATGTTGACCTACCGGCATTTGTGCCGGGGCTGGGCATCAATTCTGCCGCTATCCCTACGCTCGGAGACGCTTAGGTGGTTACGGTCTTTATTGGGCTGGATACCAATGCGAATGATGCAACGGGATGTTTGGATGATTGGACGGCGTTGATCGTACATCTAACCCAAGCGATCGCCCGTGAACCGCTGCCTGCCGACCATACGACGGTTGAGGTCTGCGATATGACGGCGTTGAGCGATCGCATGGTCAATACCGATGGCGCACAGCTTATCTGTCCGTTGAGCCTATCGGGGGCCGCGCTAAATTTTCCGAGACAAGCCCTGTATGCAACCTGTGCGAATTTGGAATTATTGCGGGCTGCGGTTGCAGCACAGTGGTCTATCCCTAGCCAATCGGGTGAGTTCGTGTTGCCAGTGGTTTGGACGGCTCGCGGCCCGCTCTATGCCGAGGCGATCGCTCCCCACAGGGCTGTTATTCTCGCTGCTGAGGGCCCAGCTCCCGCGTCTAGGCTGTCGTTTGTGCAACCTGTTCATCTCAGCGATCGCCAACGCCAGCCGGTGTATCGTTTAGCGGGCAATCTCCTGCGCTTCTTGGAGGCTCCGCCATCGGTCTATCTCATGCAGTTTGGGTTGCATGGGGATGAAGTACGCTTCGATCGCCTCTGGCCGTTTCCGACTCCCGCCGCGATCGCCAGTGTTAATGTTCAGACTCCGGATTTGCTCACCTGCTACTGGCGTTGTATCACCAATCGTCCTATTTTGGACGTGGCGATCGCTTCTCCCACGCCCTACTGGACAGTGATGCGAGATTAGGGCATTCGCCCTGGCTAGTCCAACACCTGACATTGGCTGACCTGTAGCACTGGGCCAACCATTGCTGTAGTGGCGATGTCAGGACGCACTTGCCCATCAACCGCCACCTTCAGCCCCGCTCGCAACAGACCGTGGGGCACATTGTGCAGTTCATACGTTTGCCCATCCTCAGCGGTGAGCGTCCACACGCCCATGCCAATATCAACCCGCTGAATTGTACCCGTTACCTGAAGACTCATCGCGGCGATACCTCCGTTTTTGCAGCTAGATAGGCGATCGCAAAACATAGCCCGGCATTCATCAGCAAAAATCCACGGGCGATCGCCCCGTCTCCCAGCCAAAGCAACTGGGGATCAACAACCGCCGTTACGGCCAAACCAGCCGTCATCCCCAGCCCAATGCCCACCGTCCACAGCCGCCCAATCGGATGCCCCACCAGTAGCGCCAGCAGGCCAAATGGAATCAGCGCGCTGGCAAATATCGGGTTGAGCGCTGCACTGCCTTGAATAGCGCTGCCCAACTCAGCCATCGAACTGCCCATAACGCGGAAGGGCCATTGCGGCAGGTCATAGACATAAAACCCTCGCAGGAAAAATAGCCCCGAACTGCCAAAGATGAGTCCACCCGACAGCGCCAAGCCCCAACCGGGTAGATAGGTTCGCAGCAGCCAGGCCAGTAAGTAAGAACCGACGACCATGAATACCTTGGGCCACAGGGCAATAATGCCGCCATCAAACCAGAACCGTAGGCTGAGATAGCCGTTTTGATTCAGCCAGCGGAAGAAGTCTTTGAAGCTGAGTTGCCCGCGGATGGCTTGATCGATCGCCGCACCCGCATCCAGTTGACCAGCGCCATAGTGGTTGAGCGGATCGTCCTGCACCGATCGCGCCGATGTTTTCAAAATGGCTGTAATCTCGTTCGGTTCATCGATCCCCACGGCTTTAAGCAAGGCGGCAACTGCCGACACATGGGGAGCAGCCATGCTGGTTCCTTGGAGCGATCGCCAGGATGCTGCTCCAGTTTCGGGATCAATCGTTTCCTGCAAAATGCCGTTAGCGATACTGTCAGGATTGCTGGGATCGCGGGAGCCACCCGGCGCTGCCAAATCTACCCCCGCCCCAAAGTTCGAGTAGGGCGCTTTCACACCGGCTGCATCCAGGGCAGACACGGCAATCACATCAGGATACCGAGCGGGGAACGCCGCTGAGTTGGTGTTGGCATTGCCTGCCGCTGCCACCAGCACTACATTTTTTTGATGAGCATAGGCGATCGCGTCTTCCAGGGCCCGACTCTCGCCAAACCCACCCAGGCTCATATTGATCACATCTGCGCCGTTGTCTGCCGCAAACCGAATCGCCTCAGCAATGTCGGCTACCGTGCCGCTACCGTTTCGGTCTAGCACCTTAATCGGCATCAATGTAGCGTTGTACGCAATTCCGGCTACGCCGTAGTTATTGTTCGTAGTTTGGGCAATGGTTCCAGCGACATGGGTGCCGTGCCCATTATCGTCTAGTGCTTCGGTGCGATCGCCAACAAAATCATAGCCCTCCGCAAAGCGCGTTCCTTCCAAGTCCGGCACAGGGGTGATTCCCGTATCAATGACCGCTACCGTAATCCCTGCGCCCTGGGTCTCTCGCCAAGCCGCCTCAACGTTAATGCTGCGGAGGTTCCACTGTTTGCCATAGTCGGGATCATTGGGAACTGCAAGGGTGCGGTACTCAAAATTTGGCTCGATCGCTTCCATCACATCCATCAAGGATGATCGCCGCAGCGCCTTCAGGAGGGTGCGATCGCCCTCTATCACATAGAGCTGTTCACTCGTTGAAAATTCGCTGTTGAACTGTGGTGCCTGTCCCGTCTGTTGGGCGATCGCCTCTAGCTGCTGCTGCACCATAGCGATAGGCACATCATCCCGAAAATCCAGCACCAGCGAGTCATAATCACCGCGATTCGACCATTGCGGAGCCGTCCACAGTGCCCCAATGATCCCCACCAGGAATAACCCAATCCAGAACAGTTTGCGCATTTGCTCCCACTCCAGCCTTAACCCATGTCGTGAACCCAAACAGTTGAAACACCCCGTCACCTCTGGTTGACTGACCAAACCGACTCAGTTCAAACCCGCAGGACAGGAAGCATCCTAATTTAAATCCCTGTGAGCCGTTGCCGCATTCAATCCAGAATTCTTGGTCAGTCCATCACCCGTCAGCTCATGGGGCGATCGCTCTGCTCACCACCATAGCGCATGACTACGCCCCAAACACCCCTGCTGAATTCGTCCAACGCTTTTAGGAACCCCGGTCTTTCAGTACAGTAACGGTAGGAGTTATCCAAAGTATCGCTGACATCGCGATGGAGGGATATGGAACGAGGGTTACTATGGCTACCGCTGCTAGCATTATTCATCGGGCTAGCCTGGGCGGGTTGGAACGAATATCGCAAACTTGAAGCCTATCAAGCATGGGCAACTGAATTCGATCGGGCCAAGTACGACATCTGCGCCATGCTGGGTCAAAAAGACGACCAACTGACCTGGGGCAAGCCGACTCGTCACGGGCCGGTCAACCTCCAAACCCTCTCTCTAAAAGACGTGAGGGCGATCGCCCTTACCAACGGCAACACCCTGATCCCCGCCGAACAGTTTAGTCTCTTACAAGATGAACTCCCAAAACAGGCAGCCCGCACCATTTCTCTCCAGCTCACCCTAGCGGATACAACCGCTCCCCAATTCATCCTGATTCCATTTACAGAGCTATCCCTAGCACTGCAATGGGGCGAATTTCTCGATCGCCAACGCCAAGCCTACGCGCTGTAGTCCTCCTGATTTAGGGGTGACCCCGTTGGACAGACTGGGATCAGCCATCTTCTGTGCTACCGTCGATGTACGATGGCGCTGACGGCAGCCTGACCCAGCCCCTCTGACCCATCAGCCCCACAGCAACAGACCGCTACGTGGTCTCGTGCGAGAGTCATGCTGGAGGTCAGTTTCTCAGGGTTGGTGGTTGGCTTAGGTGGAATAAGATGCAGACGCCGCTGAAGCTCCCAGTCCGTACCCAGATCAGGTACTTGAAGAACGGCAAAATCAGGGACGGGGCAAAAGGTCTAGCCACTATTGCGTCATGAATAGCATCCGGTTTCAGGAAATACGATGAGCGACATCCTCTCTGTCTCACGCTCTGATCTCACCCACCGGCGAAAGCAATTGCGTCGGCAGCGTCGATGGCGGTTTTTTGTTTCATTTTGGCAAACTGCGGCGATCAGCAGTCTGGCCGGTGGTTTAGTTTGGCTGACGGCCCAGCCTAACTGGGTGCTGCACGATGCCACCCAAGTTACCATTGAGGGCAATGAGCTACTGACCGGAACTACAGTGCGATCCCTGCTGCCGATTCAGTACCCTCAGTCGTTGCTGCACCTCAACCCCGATGCGATCGCCGCCCATCTGGAAGCCCAAGGGCCGATTGCCAGTGCGGCGGTCAACCGTCAACTCTTACCGCCAGGAATAACGATACACATTCAAGAACGTCACCCCGTTGCGATCTGGATACAGGAAGCGAGGGGGTCGTCTTCGGTTTCTGGCTTATCCGCTGCCCAACAAAGCGATCGCTCTGTTGACATTAGCTTGATTGATGAAAAGGGGTTTTGGATGTCGCTGTCGGGCTATGTGGCGCTGGATGATTCTCTTTCACTGCCGAGCTTGAAGGTGCTAGGAATGAGGGAACAGCAGCGATCGCAATGGTCGAGTCTCTATGAATCGGTGCAGCGTACGCCCATCAGCGTCTACGAAATTGACTGGCGCGATCCGAGCAATCTCATTTTGGAGACTGAACTTGGTTCGGTGCATTTTGGCCCCTACGGCGATCGCTTTGATCAGCAGCTTCAGGTGTTGGATCAACTGCGTGAACTGCCGCAACACATTAATATGACAGACGTAGACTACCTTGACCTTCGCAATCCGAGTTCGCCGCTGATTCAACAAACCGGCACGGTCATTGCGCCCCAGCTTGTACCCGCCCTAGACTCCTCAAGCGTTTCAGACATTCCAGGAACAATTCCCTAATTCCATCGACTAACCTAGAATCCTGGGTATTCCTCCATTGGTAAGGATTTTGGGTCGCTTGAGCGTCGCCCACACTACCCAACGTCCCTGCCTGACGACTACGCTGCGTGACAGACCGGGCCCAGGAGCGGGGAACTGAGGGGAAAAGTCCCGTGCGTACAGGGTCGCCCCCTTGGGATGATTGGAGGCTAGCCAGTTTGTCAACCCATTGAGCAGGGATAAGTTTCTTATAGTCGCCTTCAATCAGCGGTCATTTCTGCAATGGTGGTCTAGAATTTGATGGGCATTTTGGTTAATAGCCAAGCCCTTAAACTTGATGTCTCAAATTAAGAATATCCGGTCACCATTAGCATCGTTAATTCTTCACAAAAGTTGTAGGGCTGACGCTTAACAATCAGCAGATTTCAGGGTCTGTTTCCTATGCTTGAAGGGAGGTTAGCAGAGAGCATTTAGCTATCAGATGGCGATCGCTCTAAGTGGCGCTAGCATTAGCCCCTGAAGGCGATTTATCAGGACTACAGCCCTTCTCTAACCTGGATAGCTGTGATGATTGGTCTTTTACGTCAAGTTACCCTATAGTTGTCTAATGTTGTCCAAGGGCAGGGATTTTGCATCCGTTACCCCTGATTTGATTAATATTTTGATAATTGGTTTAGTCACTTCTATATTGGTGGCATTCCATGAGCGCTCTGATAGAGAAACATCAGCATATCAATGACGGCTTCAAATCCTTTTACGAATTCCAATGATCACGTGAATCAGGTTTACGATGCCTTTAATGCCCGGACAGATGAATCCAAGAGTGGTGAAATTGTGTCGAGCAGTGTAGCCAGAATTAAAGTAATCGGCGTTGGTGGTGGTGGCTGCAACGCAGTGAATCGAATGATTGCGAGCGAGGTGGCTGGCGTTGAGTTTTGGTCAGTCAATACTGATGCACAAGCACTGAGCCACTCCGATTCGCACAATCGTTTGCATGTGGGCCAGAAAGTAACGCGCGGTCTGGGGGCAGGTGGCAATCCAGCGATCGGGCAAAAAGCCGCAGAAGAATCACGAGACGAAATTGCGGCGGCGCTTGATGGTTCTGATTTAGTATTCATTACGGCAGGAATGGGGGGCGGCACCGGAACCGGCGCAGCGCCCATTGTCGCTGAAGTTGCTAAGGAGGTGGGAGCGCTGACTGTTGGTGTGGTCACGCGCCCGTTCACATTTGAAGGGCGGCGGCGCACTAGCCAGGCTGATGGCGGCATCGAAGCGTTACAGAGTCGAGTCGATACGCTGATTGTCATCCCTAATGACAAGCTACTGTCAGTCATTTCAGAACAAACGCCTGTGCAAGAAGCGTTCCGCGTGGCGGACGACATTCTGCGCCAAGGGGTTCAAGGAATTTCAGACATTATTACAATTCCGGGGTTGGTCAATGTTGACTTTGCTGATGTGCGGGCAGTGATGGCGGATGCGGGGTCGGCCCTGATGGGAATTGGCATTGGTTCGGGCAAGTCGCGGGCACGAGAAGCGGCTGTGACGGCTATTTCATCGCCGCTGTTGGAGTCGTCTATTGATGGTGCGAAGGGTGTGGTGTTTAACATCACGGGCGGTGAAGACCTGACCTTACATGAGGTTAATGCAGCGGCTGAAATCATTTACGAGGCGGTCGATCCCAACGCTAATATTATTTTCGGGGCGGTACTCGACCCACGATTGCAGGGAGAGGTGCGGATTACGGTGATTGCCACTGGATTTTCGCCAGAGGTGCCGGTGATGCCTGCGCAGACGAGTTCTCGCGTGTCGAGTCTGAAGCGATCGCCCGCAACGCCTAGCACGCCGCAAAACCCACCGGAACAGCGTCCAAAACCAGGCGGCTTAGATATTCCAGAATTTTTACAGCGACGGCGACCGACTCGCTAGGGCAGCCATTTCTTAATGCGGGTCGGGGTCAATGATGCGATCGCCCCGATAGCATTGGCTATGGTCAAAGAG
>CAYSIR010000038.1:19087-24449 GCA_964431105.1 uncultured Leptolyngbya sp.
GTCAAAAAGCCTTACTGCCCTCTGATTGAGCCAACAATCGGAGGGCAGTTTGACGGCCGCTTAATGAGCCGTCAGTCAATGCGTGGGAAGAAAGGCAGCACTACATACGTTCCCCGTGGATCATTTAAGGCTTGGAACTGACGCAGTTGTACTTGAAACTGCTGGAGTTCTTCAGTGATGGGGTCGGTGGGGGTTCGGGTTAGGCGCGATCGCAACTGACTGCCGAAGAGACTTTCCAAAATTTGTTGTTCCAATGTGCGCGGGCGAGGATACTCCTGCAATTGCCAATCATCCCCTAGGTCAGCCGCTTCTACGGCCGCTGCGATCGCATCGTTAAGACCGCCCATCTCATCCACCAATCCCACCTGCTGAGCATCCGTGCCTGACCAAACGCGCCCCTGCGCCACCGCTGAGGCCTCTTGGGCTGTCAGCGGTCGTCCCTCAGTAACGACATCTAGGAAGCGATCGTAGACCTGATCCACAACCCCTTGATTGATGGCAAGCTCTTGCTCTGTCAGCGGGCGGGCAAGGGTTCCACTATCGGCAAATGGGGCTGTTTTCACCACATCCCAGGTAATCCCATTTTCGTTGGCGAGGTCTTGGACATTCAGCACCAGACCAAACACGCCAATGGAGCCAGTAATGGTGGTGGGAGAAGCAAAAATGCGATCGCCGTAGGCTGCAATCATATAGCCCCCTGATGCTGCCACACTTCCCATCGAAACGATGACGGGCTTCTCGTCGCGGGTCAACATCACTTCACGGGCAATAATCTCTGACGGGGAGGCACCACCGCCCGGACTGTTCACCCGCAGCACAATCGCTTTGATGTCATCGTCTTGGCGTAGTTCGCGCAACTGCCGCGATAGACTATCGCCGCCAATCACACCAGGGCCGCCCTCGCCGCTCACGATGGCCCCATCGGCATACACCACCGCAATCCGGTTCCTGGAAAACTCATCCCGCTGCATTGTTCCGACCGCATTGGCATAGGCGGGCAGGCTAATGTTGCGAAAGGCGGGTTCACTGTTTGAAATCGAATCGTCAGACTGACCCGTCACCGTTCTCAGTTCTGCAATCACCTCATCGGCAAACCAGACCTGATCCACAATGCCCTCGGATTGGGCTTCTGGAGCCAGTAGAATACCTCGACGGTTGGCGATCGCTTCTAGGTCGGTCGGTTGCAGATTGCGATCGGCGCTGGTGGTTTCTAGAAATTCGGTCCAAAGATCGTCCAACAACTGCTGCAATTGTTCGCGATTTTCAGGACTGTTGCTGTTGCGGGTAAAAGGTTCGACCGCAGACTTGTATTGCCCGGCTCGGATGATTTGTACATCAATGCCGTATTGGTCAAACGCATCGCCTAAAAAGGTGGTTTCTGAGCTAAACCCATCCAGCTCGATCGCGCCGGTGGGGTTGAGAATGATTGGATCGGCCACCGACGTGATGTAGTAATCTCGTTCGCTCCAGCTTGTGTCGTAGGCTAGGATTGGCTTTCCGCTTTCCGCTTGAAATTCGCTAAGCGCGCGACGCACTTCGGTGAGGGTGGCATAGCCCGATCCCTGTCCATCAGTGGCGATCGCCCCCTGTAGCAAAATGCCCGAAATGCGATCGTCTGTTGCCGCTTCATCGAGTGTATCCAGCACTGTGCGTAGCGAAATTGGAACCGGGCCGCCGCCGCTGAAGGCATCATTTAGAAAGTCTGTGGGGTTGGTAGCGGGGTCAGCATCGGTAATATCAAGGGAAAGGTCAAACACTAGGATAGAGTTTTCTTCCACAAGCGGGTCTGCATCCCGCGACCCAACCGCAATGAACACAAGCAATACAAACAGAGCGCCCACGCTCAACGTTGAGAACAGCAACAGCCCAACAAAGCTGGCAAAGACGTACTTTAGAAAATCACGCATAACATTCACAGAAAAGCAGCAGGAAGCCTGTTCCTATAATGACCTACCTCACTGGATTCTGCTGCAAAGACGGCGTAGGTGTTGATCCCTATGCCACCCTGTCCAGCACGTCCAGATCTCGAAGCGGCTGTAGGGCAGCGGCTCCGGTGCAAAATAGCACGGTTGTCAGTTCAGCGATCAAGATTTCCGCCAATTCACCGGCGGCAGCTTCTGAGGTGGCGGCGGCTTGCAGGAACGGGAATGCAAACCCGGTGAGATGAGCGCCGAGGGCGATCGCTTTGGCGGCATCGATCCCGTTCCGTAAGCCACCGGAGGCAATCAGCGGCACATCTGGGGCGATCGCTCGAATATCCGTCAGGCATTGAGCGGTGGGGATGCCCCAGTTTGCAAAGGTTTGCCCTAGGCGACGCTGCTTGGCATCCTTGGCCCGTCCACTTTCGACCTTAGCCCAAGACGTACCGCCAGCCCCGGCTACATCGATTGCAGCCACTCCGGCATCCAACAACTGTCGGGCGATCGCCGCAGAAATGCCGTTTCCAACTTCCTTGGCAATGACCGGCACAGGGAGCTGATGGCACAACTGTTCAATTTTGGGCAACAATCCTCGAAAATTCTTATCGCCGTTGGACTGCACCGCCTCCTGCAATGGATTGATATGAAGAATCAGGGCATCCGCTTCCAGCCAGTCCACCACCCGGCGACAGTCTTCCAAACCGTAGCTGTAATTAAGCTGCACCACGCCCAGGTTCGCCAGCAGCACAATATCGGGCGCTAGGTCTCGCACAGAGAAGGTCGGGCATACGGATGGGTTTTCAACCGCTACCCGTTGGGAACCGACCCCCATCGCTAGCCCATAGTGTTGAGCGATCGCCGCCAGCCGTTGGTTGATGATGCGGGCTTGTTCTGTGCCGCCAGTCATGGATGAAATGAGCAGCGGAGCCTGGAGCGATCGCCCTAGAAATTGCGTAGATAGGTCAATCTCGTTCCAATCTAGTTCTGGTAAGCAACAATGGCGAAATTCGTAGCGATCGAATCCAGTCGTTTTGCGAGACTGCACATCTTCTTCTAAGCAAACGCGAATATGCTCCGCCTTGCGGGATTGGGTGATGGCTGCCGCCGATTCGCTGGATGGCGGTAAGTTAACAGAATTGAGCGATGAAGTCACGGGCAAATTAACCAACCGTACAACAAAGGACAGGCGGGGTGTATCCCAATGGGCAGGGTCCGCATCCCTCAGCCCTATCCGTTACGCAAACATGGCTAGACGTTTGATCACCCCGCCGTTCGTCTATCGATTTCAGACAGGAGGAATCAGCGGTTCAGCGATGTCTGCGTAGCTGTTTCTAGGAGAGCGATTGAGGGAGCAGCGCGGGATGCACACCCAAAACAACCGGCGGAGCGATCGCAGACAGCCCAGCCGAACTTGGTATAGTTTCTCACGAGGCGTGAACGTCCTGAATGCTGAAATAACAATGAGATACAAAATCCGGGGTTATCCGTTCTTCTGGCGACCTGCGCAGGGGACGCGGCGATCGCAGTGGAGACCAGTTTGCATGACTAGCGTTGTTGGGGGGCTGATGAGCGCCATTGCCCTGCTGCCGGGGGCAGCCCAGCCCAACGCTGCCGACTATCGCTTACAGGGCCTCGCCTACCGCCAGCAGGGCCGCTTTGATGATGCGATCGCCCTCTTTCAGCAGGCCATCGAACTCGAACCTGCCAACATTGATGGACGGGTTTTATTGGGTTGGACGCAGCACCTTCATCAACAGCGGGCAGCCGCGATCGCGACCCTGCGAACCACAGCCTATCAAAGTCCGCTATCGGCAGAACCGTTCAACGCCTTGGGCATTGTGTACTTAGTCGAAGGACACCTAGACGACGCTGTGATGACCCATCACTGGGCCGCCCTGCTGATGCCCGACAATGAAATTGCTTATTTCAACCTTAGTTTGGCGTATCAACGGTTGGAGCGCTTCGACTGGGCAATCGTCAACGCTCAGCAGGCCGCTGCCCTCGAACCGACTAATCCGCATCCCCGCATTGCCTTGGCGATCGCCCAATGGAGCGCCGGCGATCATCATGCGGCTCAAGCCAGCTTTGCCGAGGCACTCACCCTTGCCCCCTACTACAGTGACGAGGACGGCTTGCAATACCTGAGTGCTGCCGCCTTCAGTCCTGACCAAATTGCCATCAGCCGTACCATCCTCAACAGCCTAGGATCATGAAGGAAAGAAGAATTCCAGATGATAGCGATACAGCGCGACGGACTGGCTTTGACCCAAGGGGGACAGGGTTTTGAAGTAGTCTGGGTCTTGGGGCGACAGATACACGGCGGTGATTTGCTCAGCCGCGATCGCAGGCTGTTTCTTACTCTCACGTCCTAGCCGCTGCCCTAACCATCGATAGTCCGTTGTCGTCTCAACATCGTTGAAATAAATTTGCGGTGCGCCACGAAAGGCTTGTTGAACGATCTCCGTCGTGAGAAAGCGATCGTCCGTTGGGGCTTCAGTCTCCCGTCCTGTCACCGTTGACACCAGTTGTCGATTGCCGCGCAGTTGTGTCACTTGGCGGTTGGGATTGTCGGGGTTTACCACAACTTGCCGCACAGCCTCGCCTAAATACGCCCGCGCTAAGTTTGCCCCATTAAAGGCGCGATCGGCAATGACTCGGTCAGCCTCCGCCACCGCAGAACGCGATCGCCATAGTGCTTGAAAGACCGGCCGGCGACGCTCCGTCACAAACCGCACCCGAAAATTGACCGGCTGGTTCATATAGGTCTGATTGCTCTCAAACCCAGGCGTAACCACTTTTGGCGCTAGGGGCGCAACCTGCTCTTGCAGCGTTGTCACCACGTCCCACTCACCCAAAAACCAGTCTGGGTAGTATAAATCTCCCTGGGCGATCGCCACGGATGGTTTTCCTGACCAGTTTGGAAATGCGGCCATGCGCTCGGCGATCGCCCAGGCCGCTCCACTACAGAACAGCCATATCGCCAACAACAGCGACAGCCAAACGATCTGAAGTCCCCGACTGCGCCACATTCGTTAATCAACCCATCCAATCTCAGACTCCGACAGCTTGCCCTCTGATTTCGAGGCATTGTCCTCCATCGGCATAGCGGGCCGCCGAATCTGTAGCGCTTCTGTGGACATCCGGGGCAGGGCCGGCCGCGATCCATCTTGGCGCGATCGCTGGGGCTGAGGGGCGCTGGTGTCAATGACTGGACGGGGCAATGGGGCGGGGGGTAAGCGATCGGATGGCATCGGCGGTAAGTTCAGCGGTCGGCGCTTGGTTGACGGCTCAGGCAATCGCTCAGGCAATCGCTCAGTAGACATTGAGGGCATCGGCGCTGGCGAAACCCGCTCAGAAGACATGGGCGGCAGCCCATTGGGTTGAACGGGGCGGCGCGGCAACCGGTTAGCAGGGACAGGTGGCGGTGCGCTCATCGGTTTAAG